>CAZUCK010000067.1:0-12811 GCA_964619505.1 uncultured Fimbriimonas sp.
TTGGTCGCCGCCATCTCCACAAGTCGCAGCTTTTCACCGCCCTGGGGCACGTCCACCGTCACCGCCGCTCCGCGACGCTGGCGCAGCCACGTCTGGACGATTGCCCGCTCTTCAATCTCGACCGGCAACAGGATCTCACGGGGGACGTCGGGAGCGTCGGCGTAGTACTGTTTTACGAACTCCTGCACCGCTTCCGGCGGCGCCGCTTCGCTCGCACCGTCAAGGATGAACTGGCGTTGGCCTATCAGCTTCCCGCCGCGTATGAACAGCATTTGGATCGCAGCACCTCGATCGTCCTTTACAACCGCGATCACGTCCTGATCCACCTGGTTGTGGGCCAACACCTTCTGCGTCTGCATCAGGTGCTCGATCGCCTGCACCTGATCCCGATACTTCGCCGCCCTCTCGAAATCCAGTTCGTCGGACGCCTTGGCCATTTCCGCCTTGATGTCGTCAACGATGCTTTCCTCCTTGCCTTGGAGGAAACGCTCGACCCGAGAAACCACCTGCGTATATTCCAACTTGCTCGCTAGGCCAGCGCAAGGCCCCAGACATCGACCCAAGTGATAGTAAAGGCAGGGACGTTGTTCTGCACGCCCACTCCAACTCTTCCCGCAAGGGATCAGCGGAAAAATCTTGTGAAGCAACTGCAGGGTGTCCCTCACATTGAAGGCACTGGAATAGGGGCCGAAGTACTTCGCTCCATCCTTGCGCACCTTTCGAGTGAACAAAACCCTGGGGAAAGGCTCATTAGTGATCGTTATATAGGGGTAGCTCTTGTCATCACGCAGTCTGACGTTGAACGGAGGCCGGTGCTTCTTGATGAGGTTGCACTCAAGGACTAGGGCCTCCAGCTCTGAATCAACCGATAGGGTCTCAATGTCGTCAACCTTCGACACAAGGCGCGCGATGCGCAGTCCGTGGCGTGTCGATTCCTGGAAATAGCTCCGCACCCGGTTTCGTAGGTTGATCGCCTTGCCTACATAAAGCACGTCGCCCGCTCCATCTCGATAGATGTAGCAACCGGGCGTTTTCGGCAGCCTCTTCAGTTGCCCAGCGACCTTTTCAGACAGACGTTTGTTGGCCATCGACGCTTCGAGATTAAGATACGCCTTCTCGACGCAAAGATGGCCTCAATCCAATCTTAATCGCGAACATAAACCTTGTAGGTATACGCCAACGTCACGATTCCACCGGAACCGACACTCGGCGTCCATTCAATCCGGCTGTGTGGATTCACGTCCCTCAATCCCTTAGCCGTTTTGACGACCTTGCCTTCATTGTCGGCGGACACCACTTCCCCCGTCAACTGCTTCGTAATCTTCATGTTGATGGCCTCAAATTTGCTGCTCTTGATGACGAGAGTGCCCCTCACCGTGACAAGATCATAGGCGTAGCCGTTAAGGTTCTTCAAGGTGCCACGATCTCGAGAGACCTCTTCTTCGTTTGCGTCTGGGCTCACGTCCATCGCCTTCGTGATTTTCAGAATCCCTTTGCCGCCCGCTGGCGTGTAATCCAGCAAGCCTTGGCCTAGAATCTGACCGTCTTTGAAGGTCGTCCCCGGCCCGGTCGTCAACGGCTGATCCGCCTTGTTCGTGAATTTCAGGCTGTGCCATACCTCTTGCGTCTGCTTCGGCACGGGCCGGACGTCGGCGCTCTCGTTGAAGTCGTCCGATATGTCCCAGGTGTAGATATGCTCATAAGGCACTCGTTCCTCTTGAATCACATAGGCGCCACGCTCACCCTTTTCCAAAGTCACACCCGGCAACTTGTAAAAGAACAAGTCCTCCGACATCACTCCCGGAGTGGTCGCAACGGGCATCTGGTCCATGACGGGCGCGGCGTTCTGTAATAACATGTCCTTGCGCTGCACAAGCGTGTTGTCGTTCGGATCATAGGTCGTGAAATCAATTTGACGGCCGACGTAATCAGCCAACAGCGGGTCCACCGCTCCGGCGTAAGGAACGTTTGGATAGCCCGTCGTCAGGCTGAGCAACCTGTCGCTGATCCCGTCAAGGTCATTGACCACGGTGGCCTTTGCCGTCAGCTTCAGTTCTTTCTTGTCGCTTATGTCGAATGCATAGGCAGGAGTCCAAGTCAGCCCGGATTCAAGGCCGAGCATACGAAGTTTGGCGTTCTTACCAGCCTTGACCCGAAATCTCAGCGTCCGACTGCTTGTACTCCCAGCGACGCTCGTCGAGAGTGGGTCAGACGACAGGACGTCTCTGATCATGCCCTTTGGCATCACTTGCTGCCGACCAAGGCTCTCGATTACGACGAGGCTGCCTGGGGCACTCACGATCTTTCCCGTAACCGACCCGCCGCTGTGGAGCTCCAGCGTGACCTGCTTGTTCACGTTGCTGCTGATCAACTCTTCGATGTCCTTGACCGGGCTCGAAGAAGGCTTTGTTTCGTTGCCGCTGACCACGCTCTCGATGACCGTTCCGGAGCTCGACGATATCCACAGCGTTCCGAGGGACGGCTTGGGGATTTCCCTCAAAACGTAGTCCCCACTCGCTGGAATGTTGGCCTCACGAACGACGACGGCGTAGCCGTTCTTAAATAGGGAAGCACCGACGACGTCGAACTTTAGGGGTGTCGGAGTGAAAAGAGTCACGGCGGCTGCGAGCGACGAAAGCATAATGGAAGTTCCTCCGGTTTACTGGTGAAGCTAGGACGGTTTCGGTGTAGGCGGCGTTTTCATACGATAGCCTATCAACTGCGAATGTCAAGACTCTCGATGAAGGAACAAACGAAATCAAACCCAGGGATCGCCCTACTCGTGATCTTGACCCTGGTTTACGCCTTGGGTTACCTCGCATCGTGGGCAATGAACTTCGGACTTGGAAGCTGGTACCAGGTGGCGAAATTGCCGCTTTGGAGCCCTCCCATTTGGCTCTATGTTCCGGCGTTGACCGTTCTCAATGGCCTCGTCGCGGTCGCCCTCTGGTCCGCGCGATCATCGGATCAAGGAAAGCTGGCCACGCTGATCGGTGGACAGTTGGTACTCTCCACCGGCTGGGCCGTGCTCTTTTTCTTTCGGCAAAACTTTTTGCCCTCTGTAATCGCCGTTGCCTTTGAAATGCCGGTGTTGATTTGGGCTCTTGTTGCGGCCCTTCGAACGGACACGAGAGCGGCAAATCTTCTCATCTCACAGCTTGTCTGGCGCACTTATCTCTTCGCGCTGACCGTTGCCGTGTGGTGGCTGAATTCTCCCCACGGCAAGGCGTAGAAACACTTGTCTCAGTTGCCCGTTCATCGCGCCCAATCCATCGCATCCAAAACATGTACATTCGCGTCTACTATATCGGAGTAAAATAGGAGTCCCATGCCGCAGGACAAAATCGTCGTCGCAGGCGCGCGCGAGAACAATCTAAAGAACGTCACCGTCGAGATTCCCCGAGACAAGCTTGTCGTCATCACGGGTCTCTCCGGCTCCGGTAAGTCGTCGTTGGCGTTCGACACGATCTATGCGGAAGGCCAACGAAGGTACGTCGAAAGCCTCAGCGCCTACGCCCGCCAATTCCTGGGGCAAATGGATAAGCCGGATGTCGATCACATCGAAGGACTCTCGCCCGCCGTCTCAATCGATCAGAAATCGGCATCTAAGAACCCCCGCTCCACCGTCGGCACTGTCACCGAGATTTACGACTACCTTCGCATTCTCTACGCCCGTGTCGGCATCCCCTATTGCCCCAATGGGCACGGCTCCATTGAGCGTCAAAGCACTGATCAAATCGCCGAACTTGCCCGCAACCTACCCGAGGGTTCAAAACTCCAAGTCCTCGCCCCAGTTGTCCGGGGCCGCAAGGGTGAATACAAGTCCGTTCTCCAGGAAGTCGCCAAAGCGGGATATGTTCGCGTCAGGGTCGATGGCGCCATGTACGAAGTCACCGACGACATCCCGATGGATCGCTATAAACAGCACACCATCGAAGTGGTCGTCGACCGCATCGTTGTGAAGGAAGGAATCGACCGCCGTCTCTCCGACTCCATCGAAGCGGCCCTGAAAATGGGCAAGGGCTTGTTGACGCTCAGCTTCCAATTGCCCGAGGGCGCCGACTCAATCGAAAGCGTCAGAGGAGAACCTGGCCCGGACGGGTACACAGATATTCTTTTCAGTGAACACTACTCATGCCCAATCTGCGGCTTCTCAATGCCGGAGCTCGAACCCAGAATGTTCTCGTTCAACTCCCCGTACGGAGCCTGCCCCGAGTGCACCGGCCTTGGAACCAAGACCGAATTCGATCCCGATCTGATCTGCCCGGATCCCTCCAAGGAGCTCAGGAACGGTGCCATTCTGCCTTTTGTATACAAATCCGGTGAGGTCAAGGATTGGTGGCCCGAGATGCTGGATGCCGTCGGCAAAGCATGCGGATTTGATTCCAAGGTGCCTGTCAACCAAATCCCTGAAGAGGGCATGAAAGCCGTCTGGCTCGGCCTCAAGGAGCCGATCTCGGTCGTGATGAAGTACGCCCGAACAGAGCGGACCTTTAAGACGGAATGGAACGGTGTCCTCGCTGCGCTCCGAAAGCGCTACGAACAAACGGAAAGCGAATGGGTCAAACGTGACCTTGAACAGTACACAAGCACCAAACCTTGCCCAGTCTGCGAAGGCCGGCGACTCAAACCCGAAGTCTTGGCGGTCAAGGTCGCCGAAAAGGACATCTCTCAGCTCACCGGACTTGCCGTTGAAGACGCCCTCGACTTCTTTACCAACCTCACAAAAAAGCTCAACAAACGCCAACTCACCATCGGCGAGCGAGCCGTCAAGGAGATTGTAGAACGGCTCCGATTTCTCGAGAATGTCGGCCTCGGCTATCTGACGCTCGACCGCAACGCACGCACGCTTGCCGGAGGCGAGGCCCAGCGCATCCGATTGGCCACACAAATTGGCAGCGGCCTCATGGGCTGCTTATACATCCTTGATGAACCGTCAATCGGACTCCACCAACGCGACAACAAGAAGTTGATTGAAACTCTCAAGCGGCTAAGAGACATTGGCAATACGGTCCTCGTCGTCGAGCATGACGAAGAGACGATGCTCGCGGCCGATCACCTGATCGAGCTCGGACCTGGCGCTGGCGAGCATGGGGGCTTCATCGTCGCCCAAGGCAACGTGGACGAGTTCCTGAAGAGTGGCTGTGAGACCGCGAAGTACCTTACCGGTGAACTCAAAATCGAGGTGCCAAAGACGAGAAGGCCGAAGAACCAACGGTCGATAAAGATCAAAGGCGCCCGGGGCCATAACCTAAAGAATGTCGATGTCGAAATACCGCTGGGAATGTTCGTTTGCATCACCGGCGTCAGCGGCAGCGGCAAGTCCACTCTGATCCAGGACACCCTCTTCCCTCGCCTCATGTATGACGTGTATGGGACCCGCACGGTCTGGGAACCTCATGACGAAGTGACCGGGCTCGAAAGCTTCGATAAGGTCATCGACATCGACCAATCGCCCATCGGAAGAACCCCCAGGAGCAACCCTGCCACCTACACGGGAACGTTTGATTTGATCCGCGAGCTGTTCTCGATGACGGCGGACGCCAAAATTCGCGGCTATCGAAACGGCAGGTTCTCATTCAACGTGAAAGGCGGGAGGTGCGAGGCCTGCAAAGGCGACGGAATCATCAAGATCGAGATGCACTTCCTGCCCGACGTGTACGTCCCTTGCGAGGTCTGCAAAGGCAAACGCTACAACCGCGAAACGCTCGAGGTCAAATACAAGGGCAAGAACATCGCGGAAATCCTCCAAATGAACATCGAGGAGGCATGCGAATTCTTCCGCCCGATTCCCAAGATCTTCAGAAAGCTCACAACCCTGCAAGAAGTTGGCCTCGGATACATCCGCATGGGCCAACCCGCCACGACGCTGTCCGGTGGCGAGGCGCAACGAATTAAGCTCGCAGCCGAGTTGTCGAAACGGTCCACCGGGCAGACCATCTATATTCTTGACGAGCCGACGACGGGACTGCACTTTGAGGACGTCCGCAAACTTCTCGGCGTCCTCCATCGCTTGGTGGAGCAAGGGAACTCGGTGCTCGTCATCGAACACAACCTGGATGTCATTAAGACTGCGGACTGGATTGTGGACATGGGCCCCGAAGGTGGGACCGGAGGAGGCAATGTGGTCGCCGTGGGAACTCCAGAAAGGGTTGCCACCCATCCATCAAGCTATACCGGTCAATTCCTTGCCCACATGATCAAAGAACGCGGCGTCAACCGCCAGCGACCCGTTGGAACTCTTGCCCCTCGTGGCCGAAAAGGCAGACCGGCGAGCTAAAATCGGTAAGAAGATCTCGACTCGTTGAGACGTTACTGGGGCTTCCACCCGGGATAATATCGGACCCGAAGGGCCCTCCATTCCTCGTTGACGGCAAGAACTTGTGGCCGGGCCTCCCTGCAAGAGCTGGAAAAACCGTCAGGATTGCCGACTCTTAGGCAGGTAATTTCACCAGGTTATCGTTGGGCGAGAATTTGCTGGCCGAATTCAACCAAAAGACTTGCGATAATGGTCTTTATGACCACGGTCACATCAACTTCAGCCGCGCGGGCCATTCAGCGAACGTTCGGGGCAGTACTGATTTTTGTGGCGGCTGCGGTGGCGCAATCCGCCACCGTCTTCCCGCAACTCAGCGTTCTTTCCTCACCTTGGGGAACCTACGGCGGTGACCCGCAGCACACCGGAATGAGCCGTTTCCCGTCAGCCTCGATGGATCAAGTTCTGTGGAGCTTCGACATCGATCCGACAAACACCCAATCCGCTGGGGGCGAAATCCTTGCTCACTACGGCTCTCCCGTCGTCAGTTCGAAGAACACGGTGATCTTTCCCGTGGCGCGTCAATCCGATACAACCTATAGCTTCTATGCCGTCAACGGACGCACAGGCGCCGAGATTTGGCACTTTGACACCGACTTCACGCAACCGCCAACGGATTGGACTCCCGTCGTGGAGGGTTCCATCCTCAACAAGAACAAATATGCAATGCCCGGAATCGGCGGAAGCGTCTATGTTCGCAACAACATCGACAAGCCGTCGATGCCCGTCCAACAGTTCTTCTTTTACGGCGCGGCAAACCATGACGCCAACCAGTCATGGTGTGACGCCAACATCCGCATTACGACGCCGATCATGGCCGGTGGAAACGGCGCCATGTGGTTCGAGTACTACGTCGGTGACGCATTCGATCCTTATGCCCCCGTCACCTTCCCTGCAGGATTCCCAGCTCTCGGCAGAGGTGGCGTCGCCCGCGTCGACGCGGACGGAAATGGCACGTGGGTGAATGCGGCGGCCGCCGCCGGCGATCCGGCCGTGACCTTCTCAGCGACCAACCATGCTCCCGCCCTGAGCAATGACGGGAAAAGCGTCTATGTCGCCGTCAAGTTCGATTACTTCCGCTCACCTGGCTATCTCTTGAAGCTCAATGCGACGACCCTTGCGACTCAGGCGAAGGTTCAACCGTCCGACCCGTGGGGCGGACCAGGAGTGCTGACCGCATTTCACCTCGATTCCAGCGCCTGTCCGATGGTTGGACCCGATGGCGATGTTTACATCGGCGTGTTTGGCAACGGCTACTACACCTACTATCGGGAAAGCCACGGCTGGATGAAGCATTACGATTCAAACCTGAATCCCAAAGGGGCGGATGGTGCGTTTGGGTGGGATGACACCGCTTCAATCGTGCCCGCTTCCGCAGTGCCCCAATACACAGGGACCTCCACCTATCTCATCCTCACCAAATACAACAACTACAAGTACACCGACTTTGGTTGGCCCTATTACTACGACTCCGGGGCTGACGGTCGGAATCAGGTGGCAATCCTGGATCCGAACGACGCCGGCGCAATTGACCGTCAGGCCGCCAATCCCGTCAGCTTTGTATCCCCGGCTCAGGTACCCGTGATGAAGCCTGTTATTGCCGTCATGGGTCTTACACCGGATGATCCGTCAGTTCCTGGTTCGGTCAGCGAATGGTGCATCAACTCCGCCGCCGTCGATCCATTCAACAAGTGCGCAATTGTCAACTGCGAGGACGGGGTCTGCTACAAATGGGACTTCGCCAGCAATTCCCTGGGACCTGTGCACGGGTCGATCACGGGCGTCCCCCTGAACTCGCCGACGGGAGAGGCGTACACGCCGACGGTGATTGGCCCCGACGGAACCGTCTATGCCATCAACGCCCATCGCCTCTACGCGATCGGACCTTTGCCCTAGATTCACGCGAACAAACTTGCAGGGTGGGGTGCCAAAAGGTGCCTCACCCTGCGCACCCTATGCGTCTAGAGAAGTTGAATGGAACCGACCTGGATGCAAGACTGGATGACGCATGCCCAACAACCGGGCGTAATGCTCGGAGGAGGCGGCCTGCTCCTTGCGGGCGGCTTTCTCGTGTGGCGGATCTGCCGAACCGTCGTGCAGATCGGGTATTTCATCTTCTTTTGTGCCATTGGGTTTGGGCTGGCCTGTGTAGCCAGCCTGACGGTTGCTCACCAATTGGCGCCTTTGCCGCTTCTCGTGAGCGCCGCCGTCGGCTTCGGATTCTTTGCCACCGCAGTTCAGTCCAAGATCATGAAAGTGGTCTGCGCGGCAACCGTCCTCATCGTCGCCAGTTTGGTTGGCAAAGTTTGGTTCAAGAAGGACGGACTCAAGCAGAATCTTTCGGGCTTATCGGTGGCGGGAAAAGCTGGCACAGGGCAAAAACCAACGACTAGGCCCTAGCGCAAAGCTCTGCGCATCGTTGGTTCAGCAGGTCTTGACCCCTACGCCAAAGGTCGAGAGCTTGCTGCAGAGTGACCAACTCGAATTGGACCGTGTCGCCCGGTTTCAACTGTCCCGAATGGTTCCAGTCGGCTCGAATGACGACCGCGATCTTTGAGTAGCCCCCCACTGTCGGTCCATCCGGTCCGAATAGGATGAGGCTCCCATCTTCCGTTCGCTGCACGACTCCTTGGCAGCATGGACTGCTTGCGCCCTGCTGCCAACCCGACAAATTCGCATCCAATCTAAGGCCTACCCGATCAATCTGCTGAGTGACCCTCGCCTGCGTTGAGAGAAGGCCCTCGATCATCGCATCGTTCGTATCGGGTCCGGACAAGACCCTCAGCGGCCGGTCCACCAAAGAGTTGAGCTCGAATTCAAGTCGCTTGAAAATTCGGTTTGAGGAACGAACGGAGTTCGCCAAAAGGTGATTCTCCTTTATGGAAAGCCAACCTCCCTCAACGGAAAGGTAAGCCCGCGCTCCCCGCGGATACTCCATTTTCAGCTCTTGGCCGACCTGAATGTCAAATGCTGTGCCGCTTTCAATCTGTTCTCCGTCCAACTCTAAATCACAACCCACGACCGCCAGCCTCAACGGATCCTTTGCAAGCATTTCGCCGGAGCAAAGGCCCATCTCAAGGCAAGGTTCGTCGCCCGCGTTGCACACCAATGCGTTGGCTATTCTGTGACACTCTTGGTCAAATGCGCCGCCAGGAGGCACACCGAACCTGCGAAGGCCAGGGCGAGGCAACCCTTGGAGACCATAAGAACCGTAGAGATTCTCTAACGTTAGGCTCAAAAGGCGACCTCATAACCGGCGTCTTTCAGCGTCTTCACCACCAATTCCAACGTCTCCACGCAACCAACAGAATCGCCGTGTATGCACAAAGAATCGCACTTGGGAGCAAGACGAAGGACTTGCGCCGCAATCTCATCAGCGTTTGTCAGAAGCGCGCCTGGGTGGTCGCGTGGGATCAACATCCCGTCCTTGCCATAGCCACGTTCGGCGAACCCTTCCCGAATCACCTTTCCACCCGAATTCAGAATGATCTCGGCTCCATCAGAGTCGGCGAAAAGCATCGCAGCCAGGAAATGAGAAGTGCAGATGCCGCCCAGTACGCCCCGAACACCACCAAACAACCCTTCCGACATCACCCTCGGCACCGATGGAATCAAGGCGTTGAAGAAAGTTCCGTGAGGCTTCACATAGGCAGCCTCGACGACATCCATGAACCTGCGTCCCTGGTCCCTGAGGCTCAACAGCCACAACATCTCATAATCAGAAGCTGGATTGCGCCGGCCCATCGTCTCCCGGTCGGGGAAACCCGGGTGCATCCCTATGCGCACCCCCAACCGCCGGCAAATCTCTATCGTCTCTAACGTGAGGTCCCAGGAGCCCGCATGCTCGCCGCAGCAGATGTTGGCCGATGTCGCCAACTTTAAGAGGTCGTCATCGAACGGGAAGCCTTCGCCGACATCCACGTTCACGTCAACCTTCTTCAAAGTCTGTTTCCCTCCAACTTCCTGAATTCCCGCTCATCGATGGGAATGAACGATACGTCATCTCCTGCCTTGATCGGGAAATAAGCGTCCTCGACACTCACCAACTGGAGCGGCGTTCGCCCAAGAATCCTCCACCCGCCGGGATGGTCCATCGGATAGACGCCGGCCTGGTTTTCAGCGATCGCCACGGATCCCCTAGGAACGCGCGGCCGCGGACTCTGCAAGCGTTTTAATCCGCATATTCTGTCGTCCAGATAACCTAGGTAAGGAAAGCCAGGGCAAAATCCAATGGCGTAACACCTATACACCCGACTGCAGAAAACCTGCACGAGTTCTTCGACGGATAGCTTTAGGCCAACGGAGGAAGTAAGCAGGTCTTCACCCATCGCAAAGCAAACCGGAATGAGGTGAGCCCTGCCTGTCACGTCCTTCAAATCGCCAAGACCGGACAAGAAGTGTTCGAATTCAGGCAAGTCGAAGCGATCCGGATCTACGTAGACGCCGACGGCATCGTAGCTCGCCGCAGCTTCAATCACACCGGGAACATTTTGCTCGTTCAGAGCGTCTGCAATGGCATACGCAGGGCTATTCAATTGCCGAATGACAAATGCAGAATCTCCTAAGGGTTCAACCCTCATGGTTTCGAGTATGGTCTAGGCATTGACCGCAGCGACGGTCGTTTCTTGCGGAGATTTGAGGGAATTGTCTGATACTGTGTCCATTGAGCTCTTGCTCGCCCCTGGAGCTATCTGTCCCCAATATCGCACTCTCGGCGCTGCCGGGATGGATCTCTGTTGCAACGAAGACGTCACCCTCAAGCCTCTGGAGCGCAAGTTAGTGCCCACCGGCGTCCGTATGGCCATTCCCGAAGGCTATGAGGGCCAGGTGCGGCCAAGATCCGGCCTTGCCATCAAGCACGGCATCGGCATGGTGAACGCCCCCGGCACAATTGACTCAGACTATCGAGGTGAAATATCGCTTATCCTTATTAACATGGGGGAGGAAACGGTCAGCATGGCACGGGGGGAACGGGTTGCCCAAATGGTGATCTGCCCAGTCGTGCGAGCCGAGTTGGTTCCAGTTGAAGCTCTCAGTGAAACGACCCGAGGGGAGGGCGGCTTTGGCAGCACAGGGCTCTGAGCGTAAGTTCAACATCTGCGACAGATGCTTCGCAAGCGTGCCCGTCAGCCAACCGTTTTGTCCGGAGTGCGGTGCCCCCATAGTAACGGAAGAGGCGCACGCCGAGGGCAGCGACTCAGCCGTTTATACCGAGCTTGCTCGCGCGAACTTATTGAGGATGCGCGGCGATTACCGCCAGGCCGAAGAGCAATGCCTCAATATCCTCAAACGCTTTCCAAACAATGCCAGTGCCAATACGTTGCTGGGCGACATCAGCGCTGAACAAAACGACCTCACCCAGGCCGTGCAATGGTATGAACTGTCTCTCGATTTGATCCCCGATGACGATGCCGTCAAGGTTAAACTCAAATCCGTCCGTGACCGCATCGCGCTTCACGAAACGGCGAATACGGCGAAGGAACTTGGCCTCCCTGCGACGGCCGCCAAGAAGAATCGCTTCATCGCCGGCGTGGTGGCACTCATCGCCCTTGTGGCACTGGCCGCCTACGTATTCGGAACGAAAGAGGGTGCCGTCCAAGCCAAACAGACCAACGTGACGCCTGCGGTGAAGGTGCCGCCTCAAAACACGACCGGCAGCGACACGGGTGGCGACACCGGTGGTGATGAACCCATTTCCGCGGGGGGTGGCGAATTACCGCTGCTGCGGCGCCTGACCGCATCAACCGCCGATGGAACGAGGGTTTTGGCCGTTTTTCAGGATCCCAGGACCAAGGCCGTCACCGTCAGCTACACGGTGACAGTCGCCGACCCGAGGCCTTTGGGTGCCCGGCTCGCGCGAAGCGTCTTCGACGTCGAAGCCGATGCCTTGAACGTCACCGTGCGGGCAATGCGCGAAGGCAATTTGGTCTACACAGCGGATGTCCTCCGCTCTAGATTGAACGAAACCACAACACAGGCTTGGAAAGCTCAAAACACCGACCCCAACGACTGGATTGCCTACATCCTTTCCAATGAGTGGCTCGCCACTCCTCCCAAGAAGGAAGAGCCCACAAAGCCTGACGAAGACCAGAAGAAGTCCGAGGACACCGACTCCAGTTCAACGACCAAGGCCTCAACCAAGGCACCAGACGAAACGCCCGCACAAGAAAAGTCCGTTGCGCCCCAGGTAGGAAGCGGTTAGCCTCTCAAGGCTTCTTTCCAGCGTAGATTCAATCAATGGTCGTATGGGATTTGATCGGGATGCTGTGTTGGAGCAGCGCGAGGCTTCGCTTTACCACCCGCTCATGCGCCTGATGGCCCCGGCACGAATCAACTGGCACGTGCCGGCGACGCCGGTCATCCTTGGTGCCTCGTCGGCATTTACCTTGCGATCAGTTCAAAATAGAGCCTTGACCCCCGTCGCCGTTTACGTTCACACCCAGTCCTGTCCAAGCAAGTGCGGGTATTGCGACTTACAATCACTCGCCATGTCGG
>CAZUCK010000068.1:0-12798 GCA_964619505.1 uncultured Fimbriimonas sp.
TCTTCACATGCGCGTCATCCACCTTCACGTCGTTGATGAACACATGCACGGCCTTCAACTTCGTTGGATCCCAATTCAACGCGTTCGGGAAATGGGACACGTCGCTGTATTCCGTGGGAGCGGTCAACCTAAAGCTGACATGGGCGGAGAGACGAACCTTTGCCCCCGCTTTGCCATTGGGCAGCGCGGTCCAGATGATCGTTTCTTTGAGGGCAGACAGGGCCCTCACGGCCGCTGAGGTGACCGTTTGAACGGCGGGCTTACTGACTGTCTGTACAGGCTTGGTGACTTGTGTCTCTTTCATGTTCAATTCTCTCCGAAGGCTTCACAGTAGGCATCCCATTGGGGTTCTGAGACGGCGTAAGTGAACGGTATGGTCGTCGCTGCAGGGGCGGGCAATGCTCCGCCGATGTCCGCACTCAGGAGACTGGATCCCGAGCCCGCGAATTCCTTATGGACGCTCAGGGTGACGCCAATGCTGAAGAATAGGATCGTGATCTCGACCTTGAGCATCGCGTCTCCTTCGACCTTGTCCCCGGAAGGGCCATGGGTCCAGGTGAGACCTAGATAGAACTCAAGCGACAGGGTGATGATGCCCAGGATGCTCAGTTCACCGTTGAGTCGCACGTAACCGGTGAGGGTCGTGGTCATGTTGCCGGTGGATTGATCGACTTCCAACTTGAAGTAGATGCCGGCCATGATGCTGACGCTGCCACTGGCGACTCCGATGTCCATCGAAATGCTGGCGCCGAATTCGAGAGCCGCTTCAATGAACTTGAGCCCCTTGGCGTTGATGCCGATGCCGAAGTAGCCACCACCCGTGATGCCCCATACAGACAAGGCGAAGGGGTGGTCTCTCGTACAGAAATCAAACTCAACGGTGAACGAATCACCGATGAACGGCAACGTCACCTTCGCCGTCAGCGTGATGTTGCGTAATGCGAAGACGCCGATGCTGATGTCCGGAACGCTGATGACGAAGCCAACCGTTACGCCGGATGCGTCGAGGTTGAAGAACGGCTTGATGCCGAACCCGTCGTACATCGCCAGCGAACTTTCGCCGGTGGATGCCAAAAGGCTGCCACCGCCCGATTTGTCGTCCGAACTGGGGAAGTGGACCGCGTTGCTGCCGCCCCCCAGAAAGTCTTCAATCTTCTGAACGAATTTCAGCGGACCGGTGAACGATATTCGTGGAATGTCAACATGGAATTCCAGGTTTTTCCCGGACTCCAACTTGAACTCGATTCTCTGAACGTCGACATACACAACGCTCAGCCAGGGCCCCACCGCATCGACGCGGAACCAATAAAGTCCGCCAACCAATTCGAACTTGAAGCCTGAGGCCGGCGCGTCGGCCGCCATTTCGGACGTCGGCGAAACCAAGGGCCCAGATCCTCCTCCTGAGCCGCCTCCTGAACCCCCCGAACTTCCCGAGTCACTTGAATTCGACTCGGTTTGGGACTTGGAGAAGATGTAGGATACTGTCGCCGACAACGATAGGGTCGATTGCTTGTCGGGAGTCTTCTTACCGTCGACAAAATCGCTCTCCGTCAGCCCAGCGAAGGGCTTGGGATCGGAGCCGTTCTTATAGGCTGCCGGCGCGGCATCGAAATTGCCGACAAAGACCGGCGTGTCCGAGGGCCAGTTGTCCAACTTCGGCGTCCACTCAATGCCGGCGGACATACCGATGACTTCTTTGTGGTCGGGAAGGGCCGTTGAAACTGAAAGTGACGGTCCACTTCCACCCGAGCCGCCACTCCCACCGCTGCTTGAGTCGTCGCCCTCGCCTTTGTAGATCTTCTTGAGGACGAATTTAGGTGCGTGTTCACCGTCGCCTCCCAAGTTGATCGGGCTCGGGATGATGTCCCAAATGCTGACCGCGCCCAAGATCTTGGCGTTCAGGTCGTCGTTGAGATCGTAGGATCCGAATTCATCCGTAGAAGCCAACAACAGCTTTTGGGGCGGACCCGGCCGGTAATCGGCCGCGTTCAGGTTTCCGTTGACGGGGACCTTGGCCATCGGCCCAATCTTTCGGCTGATGGCGCCGACGGTCATATTCGGGTTTACGACGCCGCCGGACTTGCTGACATCGCCGAACTTCGCGGTCTGACTCGCCACCAACTCAAACATGACTTCGGAGGGATTCCCCGATCCGAATCCGGAGGCAAGATAGGGAGCCGCGAATTTGACCTCAACTGGCCCAACCGTGTCCCCTGCGCTCGTGGCCGCTTCCGATGCCGCCGCATAGGCCCATTCTTCGTCCGATCCGAACATCGAAGGATCGATGGAAGCCATCTGCACCGAGCCACCTGCGCCAGCTTGGAACTGCTCCATGGCTGACACGCGAATGCTCGCCTGGTGAAGGATCGGTCTGAATGCCGGCACGCCTTCTGGTGGGTTGGCTGGATTAGTTGCGGACGCCAACGCCAAATGCTCAGTCGGGAACTGAACGCCGGACGGTTTCTGTTTCGTCGCAGTGGGATCGACCGGCTTGGCGGGAGCGAGTGAAACCTTCTGGCCGCCCACAATGGAGTCGTCCGCGACACCCAGTTTCTTCGGGTCCGGCAATCCGCCGATGTCCGCCAATCCTGTGTGGAAAGGCACAAAACCGCTTGGTTGGTCCCAAGTGACGATGGCGTTGTCCATGTCGATCGCCTTCATCGTCATTCGGACCGTCGCCCCTCCCGCCTTCATCCAGAAGGGAGATTTCAGCGGGTCCTCATTGGGAACACCACTTAAGTTCGGCGTCATCTTGGTGAGGCAGGTGAGGCTTTGGAAACCAAGCTCTCTCGCAGATTGGCCCGCGAACGTCACCGTTGGCTGGGTGACGACCACGAATTTGCGTTGGCGAAGTACCGCGTAATACTTACCGTTGGAATCTGTCTGGAATTTGCGCTCGCTGATCGTGACCATGACGGCTTGGTGCATGGTCGGATACAGGAACCCGCGTTCCATGATTCGGACGTAATGGTCTCGGCCTAGCGTGGCCAAATGCTTCCACCCGATCAGCGCGGGCCCAGATTTACTTCGTCCTAAGGGCTCTGAGCCAGGATGATAGTTCCAGTCGCCTTTGAGGAATCCACCGAGGGACGTGAGCATCAGTCGCTCAACCACAAAGGGCGCGCTGTCCGTCTTGAGCGTGGCCGTCCGGTAGGTCATGTTGTCGACGATTCTCTTGCGGTCAGAGACTTTCATCGCCGGATTCGGAACGATGGGTGCCGTTGGGGCGGTCGTCATCTCGTCGCCATCGTAGTAGTCGAAGGCGTCGATGGCTCGCAAAGAAGCATGAAGAGCCTCATTGCTGGCAAACGGACCCTGGCGGCCTGCGCCATCGATGGTGTAGTACCACTTGCCGTCATCGCTCGCTTCGACAACGGTGCGTGTTCCGTTGACGGTGGCTCCAGTTCCGAGCCTTGTGTGCCATAGAACCGAGCGTGAAATCTTGCCTTCTGCGGTCGTCTCACCGGGCATCGAATGGAAGAACTTCGCTTCCTCATCCGGCGAAATGCGGAGCCAGGCCGGCATTTCGATGGCCGTTTCGTATGGGTGCAATGCGACACGGCCCTGAGGGATCACGCGTACGATTCTCACCGGATTGATGTTGGGCGAGACCGCCGAGATTTGAGGCTTGACCTGGGTCAACGCGGGAGTCTTTTGTTCCACTGCCCGGAAGGACATCAACGTTTGAATCTTTTCTCGCGCCCCCGCCGGAATTCTTTCCAACAACAGATTGGGCGGAGCAGCCTTCATGCCGCCGATCATGGGGTTGATCTGGTCCGCAATTTGGATCGGGTGCTTCCAGTTCGGGTCGATCATGATCTTCGGCCCATAGGTCGAGATCGCAGTTGGCGCGACGGCAAGATTCCAGTTCGTCCAGTCCAGCAGACCGCCGGTGTCGCTCAGGGTGAACTTGATTGAGTCAACGGTGGTCGGGATGAAGAACACCAACTTGGACGGATTGGCGAGCATCGTCTGCACCGGTGCTTTGAATCCGGTTGGAAGCGCGGTCTGCGAGGAGCCTTGCGATTCTGCGAAGGTCTCTTCGGCGATGGATTGGGGTGGGAACCCTACAACCACATAGGCGGGCTTGGTCGCGTCCTCGCGCGTCAGCGCGGCCCCATCCCCTCGGGCACCAAGTCGAAGGTTGACAAACTCAAAAGTCAGATTCAGGAGATCCTTGGCTCGGACGATGTCGACCGAGTAGAACAACCTCATGATGATTCCAGGGGCGCTTGCTAAGACGGCCTGAGGCGATATGGCGGGCGCCTTCTGGATGAGGGGCGAGATCAGGATTGGCTTCGGAGCCGTCTTGACCGTTTGTGACTCGACCGGGATGTGGAATTCGATGGGTTGCGGCTCTGGATTCCTAACTGAGACGACCGCGTCCTCAACGACTGGTGAAACGCGGCGAGCTTCAAGAAGCGGCGATCCGGTCAGTTGACCCTGTCGGTTGACCCGGACCACAAAAGGCTCCGCCTGTGGACCGACTTCAACACTGAGACCAGGCTGGTGAACCCAAACGCCTTGATCCGCCATATTCGCAGCAAAAAGGTGGTCATCCGCATCTCCGAAGAGGCGCGCATATTGAGTGTCGTCAAGGTCAAAGGCGACATGGCCAGGAACCTCGACCTTGAGATCGCCCTTACCCGCCAAAACGAGAGCGCCAGCCCCCTTTTCGTGCGCCTCATAGGCGACTCGATCGAAACCGTTGGAAGTGCCTCGGACGTGCCAGCCCTCGGACGTTTGAAGCGCGAACCCGTGGTCCCAGGCACCGGCTTTTTCGGCGTCGAAGAAAGTGCAGGAGCGGGTCTTGCCCGATACGACGGTTTCTGCGGAACGCGGTTTAACAACAAGCGCGAGTGCGCCCAACTCAAAGTTGTGCCCGTCGCTGATCAGGTTCGCAGGAGCCTCGACCGCGATTCGCCCCGTCGGCTGGTAGCTGACCTTTCCCGCCGCTTCAGCCACGATGCCGGCATGAGCAAAAAACGCCTCCGAGTTCAGCAAACGTGACATCTGGTCTGCGTTGAGACCGGCACTCGCGACCGTTTCGCCGCGCAGCCATTCGGCAAGAGGAACCTTCGTCTTGAAATCGGTCCCCGCTACGCCCGTGTCCCAGAAGCGAAGATTCAACGTATGGCCGGTAAGTCCGGGCACAATTTTGGCTTCAAGGTTGAGGGAGAAGCACGTGCCCGGAAGGCGGGCGCCCTCAAGTCGAATCAAAAGATTCTTTTCGTCCTGATCGACCGTGAGCTTCGGGTTCCCTTCAAAAAGCGTTGCATCTAGACACCATGCACAACCCCGGTTGATTTCGACCGTGACCTTGTCCACGTTGCCGTTGCGACCTTTCCGGGTTCGCAGTTTGAATCCGCCAAGACCAGCGGCGGAGCCAAGGGCTTTTGCGGCAGGGCCGGCGGCTACGATTGCGGAGGCCGCTCCGATCAAGAATCCGCGACGGCCAAAGACCTGGGGTTTTCCCGGGCGATGGCGAAGGGATGCGAGGGCGTTTGGGTTAAGGCGCGAAACGATGCGATTTGATGCCAATTGAAACCTCTCCTGGACCTAGCAACATGGGGCAGTGATAAGCTTGGAACCATCCTAACACGCCAGGTCATGGCGCGCAAGCATTTCTTGTGACAGTTTTAAGAGTTTCCCGTGACAGTCCTAAGAAATTGGCCCTCTAGCCCTTGCTTCCCCCGTTGTGAGTACCGACGCGGGGCGTCTCCCAACCGTTTCTAACGATTACAAAAATATCCTCGGCGCTGTGTACTTGCGCCGGTGATCTTGTCAACGAGCCCGGTGTGAAAGGCCTTGAAGTCGCATCTCTGCTCCCGGCGTGATATCGCACAAGCCACCCTTCAGTCCTCGATAAATCGCGGATGAGTTGAACTCAAAAACATCGTACAAATGTGGAACAAGGTGTGTGGGAAGACTCGGAGGATGTTTGTTGTCTAGGTTGCCTCGTGCCGCCGTCGCCTATTTAGTGGCCGTCTGCTTTTGCGGATTGGCCGCCATTGTGCTGTCCCAAACCCTCAATTTTCCGCCTTCGCCGGCGGGTCCCTGGGAAATGCTGGCGTTCATTACCCTCGGCCTCCTCGCAGGCAGTAAGAAGGTGAGGTTGTCCCGTCGCGTCGAGAACGAAGAAGCGGGTTCTATGTCCCTGGGCTTCGCCATCACTTTCGCCGCTTTGCTTCGCTTCGGCCCGGGACCAGCGGTCTTAACGGCTTGCGCCAGCTGCCTCTCGAGTTGCCTTTTGACCAACCGGCAGCCTCTGCATCAATTGGCCTTCAATGTATCCCTCAGCGCGATCGAAGCCCTCACGGGCGGATTCGTATTCCTTGGTCTGAACGGCTGGACGCTTCAGATGCGACCGGTTGAAACGTTTACGGCGGTGACGGGCACGTCGCTGGTCTTCTATGGCGTGAACACGGTCGGCGTCGCCATCATCATCGCACTCTGCACGAAGGCGAAGATGATCGAGGTCTGGAAAGAGAACTTCCTCTGGACGGCGCCAAGCTACATCGCAAGCGCAAGCGTGAGCGCCTTGGCGCTCATGTTGTTCAAGAGCAGCGCCGCGGCGGTCCTCCTCTTCGTGCTTCCCGTAGCGTATCTCGTTTATCAGTCCTATGTCACGTACATCGGCCGCGCAGAAGAGAAGCAACAGCACATCGAGCAGCTTCAACTGAACCAAGCTCAACTTGCGGAGCTTTATCTGGCGACAATCAAGAGCCTCGCTCTGGCCATCGATGCGAAGGATCAATATACGCACCAGCACATTCTTCGGGTGCAGCGGTATGCCGTCGCCATCGCGGAAGATATGGGCCTCACGGGCTCCGAACTTCAAGCAGTCAGCACCGGCGCCCTTCTCCACGACATCGGCAAGCTGGGCGTGCCTGAGTACGTGCTGCTCAAACCAGGCCGGCTTACGCCCGAAGAGTTCGATAAGATGAAGAAACATCCGGAAATCGGAGCCGCAATTCTTGATCCCGTAGAATTCCCGTGGCCCGTTCTTCCCGTCGTTCGACACCACCACGAAAAGTGGGATGGCACCGGTTACCCGGACGGACTTAAGGGCGAGAACATTCCCCTTTCAGCCAGGATCATGGCCGTTGCCGACGTCTATGACGCCGTTACATCCACCCGCTCTTATCGAAAAGCCTGGACGCACGAGAAGGCGATTGAGATGATTACGAAAGACGCGGGCACCCATTTTGATCCGGTGGTCGTTCAGTCGTTCCTTTCGGTGATCGACGGCGTCCTACGGCAGATGGCCGAGGAGGGCGAGGGCCCGCTGACCGCCACTTCGGCACCGCTGAAAGTCGATGACAGCAAATCGGCCCAAGCGGCAAAGGATATCTCCCGCGCCTCGACCGAGCTTTGGGCGCTTTACGAAGTCGCTCAGACGCTCTCATCCAGCCTCGGCATCGAGGACACCATAAGCATCCTTTCAAGGAAGATCGAATCCATCTTCCCAGGCATCGGATGCGTCTTTATGCTGAAAGACCCCAAGAGCGGTGCTTTGAGAGTCGGGTCGGCATCCGGCCTGAACCGCGAGTACTTTCAGGCAGCTCACACCATCAGCGAAAGCAGCCTGTCGTTACGCGTGCTTGGGGAAGGAAAGACCTATCTCGGCGAATACGATGCCGACGACCTGATGCTTGCCAGCGAGGTGACGGCCCCCTGGACTGAGCTTAGATGTTGCATGGTGGTTGCCATCGTTTGCGAGGGCCAAGCCCTCGGCACCATCAATCTCTACCATTCGGAGTCCAACTCATTCGGCCAATACGAGATGCAACTGCTGGAGATGATCGCCGAACGGACCGCTCCCGCGTTGTTCAATGGCCTGTTGTTTGACCGCACGAAGGGCGATGCGGTTAAGGACGCTTTGACAGGCGTTTACAACGTCCGGTATCTGACCGAGTGCGTCGATTCCATGTGCAAGCAATACGGCAAATCGGTCATTGGAGGCAATTCGTTTGCACTGCTGTGTCTGGACCTGGACAGTTTCAAGCCAATCAACGACAATTTTGGCCATCAGAAAGGCGACGTGGTGCTGCGTGACTTGGCGGGCATCTTTAGCGAGATCGTCGGATCTCAGGGCACGGTGTCGCGATACGGCGGCGACGAATTCGTCATCGTCCTTGTGGGAGCGGATCAAGCCGGTGCACGCTCGATGGCCAGAGAGTTGGAGCGTGCCGTCGAACGATATGACCCCGAACTTGTTCACTACAAGCTCGGCCAGCTGCGCATCGGCGTCAGCATCGGCACCGCATGTTTCCCCGAAGACGGGCGTGACTGCACGAGCCTCATTGCGGCCGCCGACTCGGACATGTATCGCTTGAAGACCGAGCGCAAGCTCCAGGTTCTCGCTCAGCGTCGCAAGTCTAAGAGAACCGGCGAAGCCGCCTAAAAAATTCAGGCAATTGTTCCTGAGTCCCCCGCCTTCCCGCATGGAAGTTAACCCACGTGAGTTCGTGTTCCAGGTCTGGGGCGCGAGTTCATAAAAAACGACCTTCGCGATCGAAACGGCAAACCACGTGAAAACGTGGGACGCAAAGCTACGGGCCTAAGCGCTGAGATGCGTACGGCGGCCGCGCTGCCAAGTTGCGATTTACCGGAGGAAAGTTTGTCTACATCTGAGAAGGAAAAATTCGCGGGCTTGGCCCGTTCGTTGATGACCATCGCCTTGGGCATGGCCATCTATGGCAACGCATTTGCGAGCGACCCCAGCGGCAAGTGTGACGCCACTACGTGTCGCCAAATGACGCAGGCCAACCACGCCTGGGTCAACGTCATCATCCGATTCGATGGTCAGCCAGGCGAGCGCGAGCTGAACGGCCTGAAGAGCCTTGGCGCCGACATCTATCGTCACCTGCCCATCATCGATTCCGTTGCCGTCAGAGTGCGCGGCGATCGGTTGAACGAACTCGCCCAGCTGCCGTTCGTCGCCCGTCTCTCCGCCGACATGTCGGTCAAGAAGAACGATAAGTTCACCGTCTCCTCCAGCCAGGCAGACGTGGCCTTTCAGCAGTTCAACGTGACCGGAAATGGCGTCACCGTCGCCGTTCTCGATACTGGCATCAAGTCGCACCAGGACTTCAGCGGGAAGAAAGGAGCCCGACTGAAGGCTCAAGTGACGTTCGCCACAACTGGAGACAAGAACGACAACTGCGGCCACGGCACCGCCGTCGCCGGCATCATCGCGGGCAACGGCACGGCCTCTTCGGGCCAGGGCTCCACCCAAACATTCTTCGGCATCGCCCAAAACAGCCAGGTTCTAGGCGTCAAGGTACTCGACGACATGGGACAGGGTTCGGTGAGCCAGGTGGTTTCCGGAATCCAGTGGTGCATCAACAACAAGGCCGCTTACAACATCGGCGTTCTCAACATGTCGCTGGGCCATCCAGTTGGCGAAAGCTATACGACGGACCCCCTTTGCCAGGCGGTTGAATCGGCATGGCAGAACGGCATCGTCGTGGTTTGCGCTGCCGGCAATGACGGTCGCGCCAACTCGGCGTCGGACCCAAGCATGGACAATGGCGGCTTTGGCTCGAACTACGGTTCGATCCAGTCTCCCGGCAACGATCCCTACGTGATCACCGTCGGCGCCATGAAGTCCACGGACGGAAACCGCGCCAACGACACGATCGCAACGTACTCCAGCCGGGGCCCGTCGCGAATGGACTTCATCATGAAGCCCGATCTCGTAGCGCCTGGTGACCACGTGATCTCAGCCGAAGCCAATGGCAGCTTCCTTTCGAAGACCTATTCGGCGACGAATGAGATCTCCCAGAGCAGCTACACGAACGGAAACGGCAACGCCAACAACGACAAGTACATCCGGCTATCCGGCACGTCGATGGCGGCCCCGGTAGTGGCCGGCGCAGTGGCCCTGATGCTTGAGCAGGATCCGACCCTCACTCCGGACACGATCAAGGCGAGGCTCATGCTCTCCGCCGACAAGTGGCTCGCTTCCGACCAGGACGCAGATCCGCTCAGCTACGGGGCAGGCTATCTGAACATCGCTTCAGCCCTAAGCTCCAACGTGGTCGCAACTCAACCGGCACTGAGCCCACAGCTCAGCATGGACTTGAGCGGCAACGTTGTGATCGATCAAAACCACGCACTCTGGGGCAACCGCGCTCTATGGGGAACCGGCATCTTCGACTGGCGTGCTCTTTGGGGCAATCGAGCTCTCTGGGGCAACAGCCACAACCAACTCAACACCCACGGCGCCCACTGGAAGACCAGCTTCTGGAGCGACCTGTCGGGTTCCTTCATCCCTTCGACGGGCCTGGACCTGTCAGTCAACTCGGCAACCGTTCAAGGAGACAATTAAAATGGCGGGAACCATCCGCAGGATCACTTACGCCGTAAGGCTCGTTGGGCGAATCATCTGGGGCGAAAGAATCAGTTCCTAGCCCCCGACGACAAAACTTCTCAAAGCACAAACACTCATTGGGAGTCCCGCATGGGACTCCCTTTTTTGTGGCTGGAACCAAATGTCCGCGCCGATCAATAATGGATGCGAGAGAGCCGATGACCACCATCCCCATCCTGACCACGTCCCACCTTGTGCTTCGTCCATTCAGCAAAACCGACGCGGCCGAGCTGTTCCCAATGTGGGTTGAACCCGATACGATTCGCTACTTCCCGTTCAAGTCGCCCTTAACGTTGGAACGTACGGAGCGAATAGTTGAAGGCCAAGCCGACCATTGGGAACGATACGACTACGGCTGGTGGGCTGTCACCTTGCCTGGAACAGGCGAGTTTGTCGGCTGGTGCGGCCTCCAATACTTGCCGGACACGAACGAGGTGGAGGTCGCCTATATGCTCGCCAAGAAGCTCTGGGGGCAAGGGCTGGGGTCCGAGGCCGCCGCCGCGTGTGTCAAGTTTGGATTTGAACGATTGCCCGTCGAGGAGATCGTTGGCATTGTCCACCGCCAGAACGTTCCCTCTCAACGAGTACTGGAGAAGGTAGGAGGGACCTCTCGAACGGAAGAACGTTACTTCGATATGGATTGCTTTCGGTACGCCATCAATCGGGAATCTTTTGTATCCGCGACGGGCCTTGCGCTCGCCGAATAACTTGACGCCAAGCCCCGATTGGCGGTTTAATGGAGTGCTTCTGAAGTGGGGATTTAGCTCAGCTGGGAGAGCGCTTCCATGGCATGGAAGAGGTCAGGGGTTCGAGCCCCCTAATCTCCACCACTCTTCAGCTCTTCCCGTTTTCGGGTCCCTTTCGGCATCGCCCGTCCTTTCTGCAATAGCCGCAATTAGCATCAAGTCGAAGGGTTTCTTAAGGTTGACGGTGAGCTTTTCGCCGTCGTAATTGCAGTTCGAACACAAATAGGATAGCAGTTGCCGCCTGTCCTCGGGCGGTGCCGTTTTGAACCTATGATGGGCTGTTGCGGCCAGTTCTAACAATTCCTCTCCCTCATGTTCCAAATCAGTCCTTGCGGCATCCAGACCCGTGAGAGACGCGGATATCTCATCGAGCTCTGTCTCGTATCGGCTCCGCAACGTCTTGTAAGTGTCGGCTGACACTTCGCCGGATAGCTTGTCCTCGTAGAGTCTTGCGAGTTTGCCTCTGAGCTTTTCGGCCCGGGCAAATTTGATTGCGATCAGTCGCGGGACCAGCTTCGATTAGGTACTCGCCTCGAACTGAAACGAGGCGACAGGTTACAGAGGTTGAGCGGGCAGGACCGGCGCGGCCCTGGCGAGCCCTCCATTCATCGCGTCGGCCATCTCGATCACTTGCGCTAGCGGTGCGGCGAATCACGTTCTGCCCTGAGTTTGCTTGTCCCCAGAGGACACACCAAACTCTTACCGACTTATGTAGCTTTCAATTGTTACTTGAACGTCCTTGCTCTCGATTTGCCGAATACCTGCTTCCTCGCACAGCAGATACGTCGGCGTGTGTTTCATACCCATGCGTTTAGCAATCTCAAGGTCCGCCTCGACGCGTGTTGCTGCTACTTTGCTCGAACCTAAGCGGTATCGACCGGCTACCAACACTTGGTTCAGTTGTCTTTCGTTTTCGAACCAATTTGCCATTAAGGCATCGCATAGACGCCAATACTCTTCGCCACCCGTAGCGGACTCCGCAGCAATGGCGGCAGGCAGTGACGGACGCTCCGATTCATGTGGGAAGTTGCGCAGGACGAACCGCAAGTGAGATCGTTTTACCAAGTCCCTAACTCTTCGATACTGAAACTTACACTTTGGGCACGAAAAGTCCGCGAACATCACGAGCGCCGGAAGGTCTTTGTTCGAACCCAGATGCCGCGCACCGCGAGGGGCAAGTTCCTGCCAGCGAAGGCCTTGAAGATCGACCAACCAATCCGTTTCGGTTGAGCCGGATATTGCTGCCGCAAACACAAAGAATATTGCAAACGCCGCAGCCCCCGAAGCACAAAAGACGCCCAGCCGTACCTTTGATGGTTTTACGTAGAATGTGGCAATGCAAAGGGAAAAGGCGCACACCGCCGAGAACGCGCACCACACACAAAAGGTACGGTGTGCAGCGCTAACGCCCTGGAAGCCAAGAGAGGCGATGACCCCAAGCAAAGAGTCAAGGAACAGCCATTTACGAGGAAACCCGCCCAGCCAGCCCGTCAACATTATTGCGTAGAAACAGACTCCCAACAACGAAATGGGAACGCCGGCGACTGCCCCTAATGGCCCCAGGGCGATTTCCGCGCATGAACTGCCGCCACCACAGTCCGGTGCGTTTCCCGTCAAGCGCTCGTACGTTAGATAGATTGAATCGAGGAATCCGGCGGTAGCAAACAACACTCC
>CAZUCK010000069.1:0-12791 GCA_964619505.1 uncultured Fimbriimonas sp.
ACGGTTTCCTCGCCTATGAACTGGAGGGAATGGAAATGTGGGAGCGTTTCGCACTGGGTCATGCTCGTGGAGTCGTCGGAAGCGCGGAGGCCGTCGAATTGGTCAACAAGGTGGCCTATGCACAACCAGTCACCCCAGAGCGACTTAAGGAACTGCTGGCGATGAAGCACAGAATAGAAACGGAACGGGTTGCCCCCAAGTACATCCAGCGAGATGTTAAGTTGGGCAATGGTGGCCTCAGCGACATCGAGTGGTTCGTTCATCTGCTTGAAATGCGATATCCCACGGCTACAAAGGCGGGCACCATTGTGCCGATGCCCGATCGCATAAGGGCCCTCTCTCGCGCTGCTCTGATCAACGCCGTTGAAGCCGAAGAACTGCTCCAAGCACGCACTCATCTGCTGGATTTGAGGCTGAGACTTGCTCTGTTGGGGATCGAGGGCTCGGTCTTGCCTGAGAATCCCGACAGGCTTGATTTACTCGCAACAGAATTAGGCGACGCGGATGGCAACGCGTTTCTTCGCAGACACGAGAGAGTTGTTGACACCGTTCGCGCGATCTTCAATGATGGTATGGAGCGTCTGAAGGCTTGACAGTGCTGAACCTGCTGATTCTGGCCGCGAGCTATTTGCTCGGCTCGATCCCATTCGGTGTGATCGTAGCCAAGTCCAAGGGTGTCGACATTCTATCGGTCGGCAGTGGCAACATTGGGGCGACCAACGTCACACGTTCGCTCGGGAAACAGGCGGGCGCAATCGTTCTCTTCCTCGATGTGCTAAAAGGCTTGCTGCCGACCCTGTTCGCCGGTTGGATGACGGGCAGCGCCGACTGGTCCATGTACGCAGGCGTCGCAGCCTCTTTTGGACATATTTTCTCGCCGTTTCTGAAGTTGAAGGGAGGAAAGGGCATTGCCACGACGTTGGGCGTACTCATTGGGGCGGCGCCTTGGGTCGCCTTCTTTGCCTTGACTTCCTTCATCATCATCGTTGCGATCACGCGGTACGTGAGCCTTGGCGCCATCGCTGCATCGGTGGAAGCGGTCGTGGTCGGTGCATTTTATGGAGTGTCGGTGTCCGCCCTGTCGCTCTTCGCTCTCCTCGTTGGTGTGATCATCCTTCGGCACGTGCCCAACATCAAGCGACTCATCGCCGGAAATGAAACCCAGTTCTCGCTCAAGGGAAGCGGCGGATCAGGTTCCAAGACCGGTGGCCAGTTGGACGGCGGGCAGGCTGGAGGCGATACGCCTTGAATGCTACGATTCCCGACACCCTATCGCTGATTCTGGGCGTCATCGTGTGGATACCCTTGACGATTTGGATCATTTCACTCGTCCACTGGATGATTTCGGCCGAAATCGACGGGATGAGCGGGTTTCTCGGAATCTGCATGGGATTGGCGCTCGGCTACTTTACGCTGAAGCCGCCGCTTCCCATCTTGTCTCCAGTTCTGTTCGGCGTCACCTGGCTCACTGTCCTTCTGTACCCCGTGATCACCTCGTCCCTCGACAAGCGTGCCCTTGTTGCCATCGATCTCGACAGCTTGGACAAAGCCTACAATGCCTTGGCCCAGAAACCGGACAACGTTGGTCTTAAGCTGAAGGTTGCGCGGCTTGTTTACAGCCGCGGGCTTCTGGGTCACGCAATCGTATTGGGCGAAGAGGCCCTCAAGGGCATGCCCGACCAGCTCTTTCAAGACGAACACAAGATGATCAATGCGTGGAAGATGGCGGCGGGAAATCCAACTGAAGTCCGGTCTCTTCCTTGCCTGGAATGTGGCTATCCCAATGCCGCCGGCCGCATACACTGCGAGAAGTGCGGTTCACCATTTTTGCTGCATCACGCGAAAGGAAAATGGCTCGGTCCAAACCTTGCTAAGCGAGTGGTGGCCTGTTGGGCTGCAGGAATCGCCCTTTTTCTCGGCGTCCCCATGGCCCTTTCATTCTTGCAGAGTGCACTTGCCGGCATCACCGCAGCGGTCCTTGCCCTTGCGTCCGGGGCCATCTTGTGGGGCGCTTTCAAGCCTGACAAGAAGGGAACATAACCTTGAACGTAAAAACGATCGATCGGTACCTCGTGAAAGAACTGATCGTTCCGTTCTTGATCGGGACCGTAGCGGTGGTTCTCATGTTCCTCGCGAATCTGCTCATTTTTGAATTCAAGAGTATCTCGCTGCAACACGTTCCCCTGCTGGCACTCGCCCAGCTCCTTGTCTACAAAACGCCCGAATACCTGAACATGACGCTGCCGGTTGGTATGTCGTTGGCAGCATCGCTCTCATACTCCCGAATCGCCCGCGAGTCTGAGCTCACGGCGATGCGCGCGGCCGGCGTCTCGATCGTACGAACAGTCTTCCCAGTGGCCGCGGTCGGACTGGTGGTAGGAATCGGAAATTACCTATTGGCGGAGAAGGTCATGCCTCCGGCGGAGAAGTCGTTTCGCAATGTGGCAGTAAAGGTTGGGGTGCTGGCAACCATTCCGAATTTCAGCGCCAACGCGATGGTCAAATTGCGCAACTACACAATGTCCATCGGCTCTGTCACTAAGACCAGCGATGAGGCCATCCTCCTCAACCGCATCCTCATGGTGGAGCGCCCGCGCATAGACGAGACCACCCTGGTCACGGCGGAAAATGGCGAGTATCGGAATGGTGTGTGGAAGTTGCATGACGCCGTGTTTTGGAGCTTCAAGGGCAAACATGACCTCGTCGAGGCTCGACCTCGATCAGACGTCATCATCAACGAGAAAATCGTCCTCCAAGATCTTTTCTTACCTCCTGCCCCGGAAGAGCAAACCGCCGCCGAACTTCTCAACGAAATCGCCAACCAAAGGAAGTTGGGAGTCAACACAGCCGAGTACGAGGTGGCCTACCACGTGCGTTACTCGTTGCCCGCATCCTGTTTGGTCTTTGCGATCGTGGCACCGATCTTTGCCATCCTCTTTTCCCGCAGCGGCGGTTTCGTTGGCGTGTTGCTCAGCATCGTCTTAGTCTTTCTTTATTACAACGCCTTCATCATCGCCACCCAAATCCTTGGGCGCATCGGCGCAGTGCCTCCACTTGTCGCCGCGTGGCTCCCCAACGTTCTCTTCGTCATCATGGGGGCCATCGGTCTTCGGAGGTTGGAGTGAGGCGCTGGACCGCCGTGCTTCTGCTCGCCGTTCAGGCGTCCGTAGTGCACGGGCAGGTATACGACGCGATCGCGGCAGCCCTTAGAGCGGCTAGGGACCGCGGATTTGTACCTCTCGCAGCTCAAAAGAGCGTTACCGACCTAAAGGGTTTTCCAATCTCAAAATCTCGCGAAGGCTCTCTACCGCCTCCTGTGCGCGGCGGAGATCAAGAGAACTTGCTTCAGGTGGTCCACACCGAGACCTTCGACAGAACAGGAGACGATGTCACCCTCACAGGCGGCATCGAACTCATTTATCACGGTTATCACATTTATGCCGACAAGGCGGACGGCAATTTGGCGCGGGAAATCTTCAACTTCAACGGCAACGTTCGAATGATCGGTGAGTCCGCGATCATCAACGGGGATTCGCTGATGGTGGAATTCAAAACGCGCTTCTACCGGGCGACCAAATACGATGCGGACATCAAGCCGGCGATCTCACAAGGGCTGCTCCTCGACGACGTGTACCTCAAAGCGCAAAAGAGCGAAGGCACCAAGCGCGAAGTCAAAATCCTAGACGCTTCGGCCACCACCTGCAGCTACAAGGAGCCGCATTACGAAATTCTTGCCGCACGTGCAACCATCCGCCCGTATCGGAGGGCGATATTTCACGACGTGGATCTGATCATCCTCCATCGCAAGGTTCTTCACCTTCCATTCCTTTCGGTTCCCTTGAACGAGCCGAACTACAATTACGTGCCGGAAGTGGGTCGAAGCACGTTGGAGGGCTACTTTGTCAAGGCGCGATACGGTATCCCGTTGAGGAACGACGTCAACAATTTGGATGCCAGGATCGATTACTTCAGCAAGCTGGGTCAAGCGTTGGGTGGGGATTATCGGTATGGCCGGCGCGACCAGAACACGCTCAGCGTTTACGGTCTTTCTGGGGGTCCGCACAGCTTTGAAGTGGCAAGCCACCACTTGCAAGATCTCGGAAGACTAACCGTGTCCCTGGACAACTCTTACCAAAATCATAACTACCAGACAGATCCCAACTCTATCAGCCTGACCTCCAGGGCCATCTTGACTTAATTCGCTCGTCGGGCAACGACGCGCTTGATCTACAACCGGTCGGGCAGTGAGGGCAATGGCTTCACGAGCCAAAACCAGACCTTCGGTTTCAACGACGATAGAACGCTGGCCACGAAGTTGCGAAGCACGGTCTCGTTCAACTATGCGACTTACAACACGTCATTTGGAAGCAGCTCAATCACGCGTCAACAAGCCGATGTGAACGTCGACTTAAAGGACGACATTGCCAAAGCGACGGCCGAGCTGCAGTATCAGCGCAGCATCCCCGTCGGGCAAACGAACAATTTCTTTAATACGTCGGACAGGACTCCGATCCTAACCCTCCGATCAGACTCGTTGCGTTTGTTCGGCAAGAAGATGCAGTCCATCCTGCCCTTCACGACGGAGCTTTCCACGGGTCAGTTCACCGATCCCATCCGACAGGGTTATATTGAGCGGACCAATTTTGATCTCAATGTCAACAAGAATGACCCCGGGCAACACCGTTCAACTCTTAATTTCAACGGGCACTTCCGACAAGGCTTCTACTCCGACAACACCGCACAGTTCGTGTTGGGAACGGGCCTTCAGTACGCCTACCGGCTTGGCAAGGACACCGCCTTCCACTTCAACTACAACTACATGAGGCCACAGGGTTTTTCGCCGCTTGCCATCGACAATACGGGTCGCACGGACATGCTCACCGCCGACCTGAGCTTCCGTCCGTTGCGCAGCGTGATTTTGGGAGCACAGACGGGTTATGACTTCATGCAGCCGTTGACGGGCAGCTCGACTCCTTGGCAAAGCTTGGGTGTTCGTGCCGAGTATCTCCCGACGAAAAACCTAAGTCTTCGAACGCTCTCCACTTACGACACCCTACAGCGTGGTTGGAGCAATATGCGTGCGGACATCGGTTACAAGACGGGGCCGACGTTCATTGCGCTTGGCTTCCGATACGACGCCATCCGCGAGACCCTCGGCAACGCCAACGCCTACATTACGGCGCTGCGGTGGGGAAGGTTCAGCGCGGACGTCCGAATTGAGTACAACGGGTACTTAAAACAGTTCGCCGCCCAGCAATATGGGATGGTCTACGACCTGCATTGTGCGGAGGCCATCCTTCAGGTGATGGACACAGGCTACGGCTTCAATCCCGGCCGGCAGGTGATCTTCTTCATACGCCTTAAGGCTGTGCCTTTTAACTCGCTGTTTGGAACCGGTGCCCGGGGTCAGCCGATCGGTGTAGGGACAGGCAGATGAGAGCTATTCGGAAACGGGCAGGTGGGCGGCGCTCCACGTCTCGATTGAGCGCAAGACTGGCTCAAGGGCCCTGCCGGACTCAGTGAGTTCGTAACTCGTTCTGGGCGGCATGGTGGAGTGGATTGTTTTGATGACGAGCCCAGCATCCTCGAGGGAGGCCAGTCGCTGGGAAAGGGTGGTGGGGTTCACGCCTTTGGCCTTTCGGTTCAGGTCGCAAAAACCGACTGGACCGTGCATAAGCTGATTCACGATCAGCAAGACCCATTTCTCCTGGAGAAGCGTGACGCCGCGGATCAAGTTCGCTGAACCACAGCTTGCACGGGGTTCACCTGTTTTCTCGTTCATCCCAACCACACTCTACGCCAAATGGAACTCAAAAAATCACTTTATGAACAAAAAACTATAACGCTTTAGAAAATATAGCGTATTATATTATTAAGCGAGCCTTGGGGGCTCGGAAGGAATATGACACTATGAGCACAACGACATTAACGACAACCGGGTACACAATCGACTCCGCTCACTCCGCCGTTCGATTCTTGGTTAGACACCTGATGATTTCAAAAGTCCACGGCCAACTGAGCGGAGTGACGGGCATCATCCATTTTGATGCCGCCCGCCCCGAAGCAACGACGGCTCAAGTGACGATCCCGGTGAGCACCATCAACACCGGCCAGGAGCAACGCGACGGACACCTCAAGAGCGCGGATTTCTTTGACATTGAGAGGTTTCCGAACATCACCTTCGAGTCCAAGTCGGTCATCAAGACGGACGATTTCGAGTACGACGTGATCGGCGACCTCACCATGCACGGTGTGACCAAGCAGATCGAACTTAAGGCGGAGCTAACGCCCGAAGTCAAGGCTCCGGACGGCAGTTATAAGATTGGCGTCAGCGCCAAAGGAGTGATCAACCGCGAAGATTTCGGCATGACTTACAACGCGGTTCTGGAAACAGGTGGCGTGATGGTAGGCAAAGAGATCCAGCTGGAAATTGATGCAGAGCTTGAACGGACGGTGTGATCACTCTGAAGCAACGACGGGTCATGGGCGTGGCTCATGGCCCCGTTTGGTTTCAACTGCTTGCGCTCGTGTAGTGGCGCATGGCGTATCGCCAGAAGGCGCGAGCTACGGCAAACGCAACGAGCCCCCATAGGAGACCGAGTGCCAGCATTTGCCCATCGAAACCTTTGACCAATTGCCGAGCAGGGATCGTGGCGATGAATGCCAGCGGAAGCATGTAGGTAAAAAACCTTTGGATGCCCGCCTGGTAAATGTCCAACGGATATCGAGACACCTGCATCACGGACTCTCCCAGCACCCACAGATTGTCGACTCGTACAAGCCATATGCCCGTTGTCATCAGAAACAGCTGGAAGGAGTAGAAGATGGCCAGCGATGAGATGGTCAACAGCAGATAGGCCAGCCACTGAAACAAGGTCGGGTGGAGTCCAGAACTCAAGACGCCGATCGTCACCATCACGATCCCCGCGATCAATGTGCCCACTTGGTCGAAGTTGAATCTTCGCGTCGACACCCAGAACTGCGTGTCGATGGGTTTCGTGATGACGAAATCTAGAGTTCCCAATCGAACTTGTTGCGGGATCTCCATCAGCGAGAAGAACAGGGCCTGGGCGAAGGAATTCATCAGGAAACAGGTGGCAGAAAGGATGAAGGCGTCTCCCCTGCTCCACCCTGCAACGCTGTCCGTGTTGCGATAGATGACGAGGAGCACAAGCAAGAAGAAGAAGATCCAGACAATGTTTTGAGCGACCTTGGCAAAGAAGTTGGCACGAAATTCCAGCTCGCGGGCGAACGAGCTCACAAAGAAAGTGCGGTAAATCTGCCAATAACGTCGCACGCCGGAATCCTACCCTGCCGCAACCGAACACTCCCACACCCGACTCGTCATTCGCAAATCCACTCGCTGCTATACTTCCGCCGATGGTTGGCCTCCTGATAACCCTGGCATTTTGCGTAGGATGCGCGGGGTTGGGGCGGGTCATCGTCCATCGTTGGCTACCCGACTTTGATTCGGCGGCCAGCATGGGAGTGTGCGGACTCGCGGGACTTGGGTCCATTGGAACGATTTCGCTTTTCATCGGCCTGGTCCCTGGAGGGACCCACTTCGGGCTCTACCTTGTGGGCTCACTCGGCATTTCCGGTCTCGCAGTCTTAGCTGCGAACCGCAATGATTGGCGACTTAAGGGTGTCGCCAATGCGGAATACGTCTTTCTGCTTGCTTGCGGACTTGCAACCTTGTTCGCGGTCATCGGCGCCCTGGCCCCAAGCACGATGATGGATTGGGATTCACTGGCCTACCACTTGGCAGTGCCTAAGACTTGGATTATCGACGGCCAAATCCACTCAATCCCTTATATCCACCACAGCAATTTCCCTCAGGCGGTCGACAACCTCTACCTCTGGGGATTGCAATGGGGCGGTGAGTCAGGCGCCAAGGCGTTCAGCGCTGCGTTCCTCGTTTATGGGCTTCTGACCGCGTTTGGGCTCAGTCGACAAGAGTACGGCCGCAGAGCAGGTTGGTGGGCCGCTCTAGGGATCGCTTCGGTCCCCTTGATTGTCTGGGAATCCGGCACCGCCTACATCGATGTGGCCCATGGCCTCTACGCAGGAGTGGGAATCTACTTTGCAGCCAAACTCCTTGCCCGGCCCACAGAGAGGCGTTGGCTTTGGCTGGCCGCTCTGTTTCTCAGCTTTGCTGCCGGCAGCAAATACACAGGGCTTCAAACAATCTTTGCCGCATCGCTGGTCGTGGGTCTTGGTCTCGTCGTCAAGAAGCAGGCCGCGCTAGGGTTCAAGACGGCGATCTTGCTTGGATTCGTCGCGATGGCTCTCGCATCGCCCTGGTACATCCGAAACGTGGTGTGGAAGGGCAACCCCGTCTTCCCGTTCTTCTACAGCAAATTGGGCGGCAACGGTTGGGACCAGCGTCGTGCCGACATCTACTCCCATCAACAGAACACCTTCGGGGTCGGCAGAGAACCTGCCGCTGATCCCATGCAGACGGCGAACAATCCTATTCGCCTCGGAAGAATCGGTCATTCGATCCTGGGCCTTGCGTACCAGCCTGGCCGCTTCGTGGACCGCGGTCAGGAGCGCGGTGAGGGAACGCCCCTCGGCGCCTTCGGTGCCGTCCTGATTGCCGGCATGATGGCCTGGCTGATCGCAGGGCGTGCCCGCGCATTTGAATTCGGTGTCCTGGGAATTTCCTTGGTCACTCTGGCAATGTGGTTTGCCCTGAGCCAGCAAAGCCGCTATGCCATCGATCTCGCCTTGCCGCTCGCCGTGTTGTTGGGCGGCGGCGTCATACGACTTCGAGCCGGAGCCCTACTTGCCACATTGGCCGCCGGGCAGACTGCCTATTGCCTCTGGCTCATTTGGACCGCAGTGGCCGCCGATCAACTTCTTGTCGCCACTGGCCAGGTGTCGGCGGCCAATTATCAGCGGCGGATGATTCCCTTTTATCCCGCCGCTCAACAAATCAACAAGCTCGGCCCCCATAGCAAGACTGCCCTTTACGACGAAGTCTTCGGCTTCCTTCTTGATGTGCCCTACGTGTGGGCGAACCCTGGACACAGCACCCTGATCCCCTACGATGACCTGAATGACGGGCGCCAATATTCTGCCGAAATGAAGCGACTGGGGTTCACCCACGTTTTTGTGAGCCTCAGCCCAATTGTCACCGGCAGCGAAGAGGCGTCCGAATGGCTTTCCGCGGCCGGTCTCTCGGATGATCCTCAGCCCTATGCCGCGCAACGTAGGCAGGCATTGATGTCCGATTGGCAGACCAGGTTCAAAGTGTTGACGGCTGAGGCGTCCCGGTTCGGAGGCATAAGGGTCGTCGCCTCAGACCACCACTGGGTGCTATTCGAGGTTCGCTGACCAGCGGGTTCCGTACATGTTCCAGGGGAAAACTCTAACCTTTGGTCGCGGTCCCAAATTGACCGACAACGCATAAGTGTGTCAGCCTTAAACGTGCGTCCACTTCGCAACATCCAAGCAGTCCTCACCGCACTCTGCGGGGTTGCCCTGTTGCTTGGCTTAGCGCTCAACACTGTTTGGCTCCAGTACCTCGGCGTCGTGTTTGGCTCCTACTTCGCCATCGTGAGCATGTTGGAATCCGTGAAGCGTCGAGAACTCGACGTCAATTTCTTGATGGTTTTCGCCGCAGTGGGAGCGATCATTGTCAAGAGGCCCGCCGAAGCTGCTGGCCTGCTGTTTCTTTTCAGCCTGTCCAGTACCTTGGAAACGTTTGCCATGGCGCGCACGCGATCCGCCATCGAAGGGTTGGTCAAGTTGCGGCCCGACAAGGCGCTAAGGCTCACGGATGACGGGGAAGAGCGCGTGCCCGTCGAGGGACTGCAGGTCGGCGATAAGGTCTTAATCCCGCCCTTCGAGCAGATTCCGGCTGACGGAAGAGTCCTCGTCGGCGCCGGTTACGTGAACCAAAGCGCCATGACCGGCGAATCTCAGCCCGCGTCCAAGCACCCTGGGGACCTAGTCATCGGCGGAACCCAAAATCTTGAAACACTCTTGACGATTTCGGTGACCGCCACGGTTTCCGACAGCACACTCACGAAGATCGTGGACCTGGTACAAGATGCCCAGGTGAACAAGGCCAGCGGAGAACTCATCAGCACCTGGTTTGGCGAGCGCTACACTTGGTTTGTCCTCCTCGCATTCGGCGCAGCGATTGCCTACCACATGGCGATGCCTCCCAAAGTTCTCGATGCTGTCTTCAGGACCCCTCTCGACTATGCGCTGTACAAATCGCTGACCTTGCTCGTTGCCCTCAGCCCATGCGCGCTCGTCATCTCGACGCCCGCCACCACCTTAAGTGCGCTCGCGACGGCCGCAAGGCGCGGCATCCTGGTCAGGGGCGGGCGATTCATAGAACTTGCGGGGCAAATCAAGGTCATTGCCATGGACAAGACGGGGACGCTTACGACGGGTCGACCTGAGCTCTACGAGATATGCGTCTGTGAAGACGCGCCCGTCTCCGTGGGAGGCGGCAAAGCGTGCAAAGACGCTGAGTCCTGCTGGAGTCATGGTGCTGAAATGTCCGCCGAAGCCCTCCACGTTTTGTCACTCGCGGCCGCGGCCGAGCAATACAGCGATCACCCGGTGGCGGAAGCGATTCTTCGGGCGGCGGCGGAGCGAGGGATCGACATCCCGGAGGCCGATGAGCGACAGTCGCTGCCCGGCCTGGGGGTCGTCGCCACCATTGCTGGGGTGCATATTGCAGTGGGGCAAAAGCGCATTTTCGACCAACTTGAGATCGCGCCCACAGAGGATTTCATGGCTCACGAGTCTGAAATGGCGCATAAAGGAATGAGCGTGGCCCTGCTGTCTTACGGGTCACGATTCGCAGCATTGGGTCTGCGCGACGCGCCGAGATCCGGAGTCGCGAAGGTGCTGGCGCGCCTGAAGAACCTCGGGATTTCACGCGCCGTCATGATTTCGGGCGACAACGTTCAAACGGCGGAGGCGGTGGCAAAGGACATAGGCGTCGAAGAAGTCCGTGCGGGATTGCTGCCCGATCAAAAGGAGCGTTTAATCGAAGGGCTCGTTGCTTCCGACGGCTTCGTAATGATGGTCGGGGATGGGATCAACGACGCCCCCAGTTTGGCACGGGCCACAGTTGGAGTCGCCATGGGTGGCCTTGGTAGCGACATCGCATTGAATGCCGCCGACGTGGTCCTTATGCATGATGACCTAGAGCGCATACCTGAACTGATTGAATTGGGTCGGCGCACCAACGGCATCGTAAGGGCAAACCTGCTCTTCGCGACCGCTGTGATTGCAACATTGGCGTTCCTGTCCCTCTATACGACCCTGCCACTGCCTTATGCGGTGGTCGGCCACGAAGGCTCCACCGTGTTGGTCATTCTGAACGGCTTACGGCTGTTGCGCCACAAGAGCGTCACTGGGTGAAAGAGCAAGCCCGTTCGCCAAAAACAAAAAATGCGGGAACGCTGAAAGGAGAGCAAAGCACGTTCCCGCAAGGCTTCCACCAAGGCCTCGTTCTTCAGTGCATGAAAGCGGTTGAGAACTTTGGTTGCTTGGTTGTAACTAGAATATACGGTCATGCTTTCACCAGCACAAGATTTTTAATTGCGATATGAATCGCAATATGAAGAAGCCAGTCATTTGTCTTGCTGAAGTGGCAAATGTGGGAACTGAGGGCCCTCCCGACAATGTTAACGGTCTGCGGGGGATCGAATGTGTCGGCGCACGGGTTTGAGCTTGAGCGCGGTATAATTTGCCTCACCAACTTCAGGGAGGTGTGCAGCCCTTGGCCGCCGCCATAGAAACAAAGCAGCTCACAAAAAGCTATAAGTCCCGTTCGCTAGGAAGAATCAACGTTGTAGATAATCTCGACCTTCACGTAGAAGAAGGCGAGATTTTTGGCTTCCTTGGACCAAACGGTGCAGGCAAGACGACGACGATCAAGATGCTCCTCGGAATCATCTACCCCACCTCTGGAGAGGGGTACGTGCTCGGCCGCGAGATCGGTGATATGGACGTCCACAAGGTCATCAGCTACCTTCCCGAACGGCCGTACTACTACGAGCACATGACAGGAATGGAACTGCTGCGGTTCTACGATTCGCTGTTCGGCAACAACGACAAGGCCAAGTGCCAGCGATTGCTTGAAAGGGTCAACCTAGCCGCCGACGCAAGCAAGACGATTTCGCAGTATTCGAAGGGTATGCAGCAGCGCGTTGGGCTTGCCCAAAGTCTGCTTAATGATCCCAAGTTGTTGTTTCTGGACGAGCCAACCGGTGGTCTCGACCCCATCGCCCACACAGAAATCCGAGACCTCATTCTAAATTTCCGTGAAGAGGGCCGCACCGTATTCATTTCCAGCCACGAACTCAGTGAAGTCGAGCGGATTTGCGACCGCGTGGCGATCATCCACCGTGGAAAGGTCATGAGACAGGGGAGCCTAAACGACCTTCTGAAGGGCGGCAGGATCGAAATCATCGCCGAAGGATCCACCAGGCAGTTCGCTGACGGCATCAAGACCAAAGACACGATCGTGTCCTTCGCGGATGGACGCCTGATCGTGGACATGCCTGAGGATCTCGACCCGAATTCAATCATCGACGGATTGAGAACGTCCAAGAGCAAAATCGTCTCGATCATACCGAGGAGAAAGCGCCTTGAGGACCTCTTTGTCGAGACGGTCAAAGACATCCCGATAGTGGAAAGGGAAGTCATCGTATCAAGTTGAGAGGACAAGTGAAGACAATCGTTTCCATTGCGTCAACGACACTAAGTGAACCCATTCGCTGAACGTCCCCTCCAGCCAACATTCCTGTCCGACTGCC
>CAZUCK010000070.1:0-12068 GCA_964619505.1 uncultured Fimbriimonas sp.
GCGTACCCGCGCCTGCCCGATCCGCGCTACGCCGACTTCTGCATCGACTACGCCGGCTACCTGCGCCTAGACAGAATTCTGACCCCACAGGAACCGCGCTCGAATCCCATCCACCACGATGAGCCTCTGTTCATCATTCAGCACCAGACTTCAGAACTTTGGATGAAGCTCGTCATCCACGAACTCACGGCGGCGGTGGAACTGGTCAAAGCTGATAAGCTGGAGCCCTGTTTCAAGATTCTTGCCCGGGTTAAGCAGATTCAACGCATGCTTTTTGAACAGTGGGCTGTGCTCGAAACGCTCACCCCCAGCGAGTACGCCGAATTCAGGAGTGTATTGGGTCACGCCAGCGGATTTCAGTCCTATCAGAACCGCATGATCGAGTTCCTTCTCGGGAACAAGGATGCGAAGGCGCTCGCCGTGTTCAAGCACAAGCCCGAAATCTACGCGGAGCTCATCGGGCTTTTGGAGTCCCCGAGCTTGTACGATGAGTTCCTCCGTTATCTGGCAAGAAGTGGATTCGCAATCCCGCCGGAGAGCGTTGACCGAGATTGGACCTTGCCCTACCCCGCCAATCAGGACCTGATCCCCGTTTTCAAGCGGATATACGACAGCCCTCGCGAACATTGGGCCGCTTACGACATGTGTGAGAAGCTCGTCGATGTGGAGGAACAATTTGCCCTATGGCGTTTCCGGCATGCGAAAACGGTCGAGCGCATCATTGGTTTCAAGCGTGGCACGGGTGGGTCCTCGGGCGTTGCCTTTCTCCGAGAGCGCGTGTTCACCCGACTCTTCCCCGAGTTGTGGGATGTGCGAACGGAGATTGGGGCATGAAGGGTGTGCCATTCTGGGGCCAATCGAATTGCCCCTGTTGGAACGTGAGCATGACTTCAACAATCCGGATGCGATGCGTTGCTCCGGTATGACAATCCACAACTGAGGAACGTAACCCAAGATATGCCATACGCGTTTCGCATTGAACCAGGCTCAAAAGTAAAGCTGAGCGCCTATGATCCCGGCCACCACGACGGCATGGAAAAGGACGCGGCAGAGCGCAAGACGCTTGAACTCGGTCAGGAACTCACGGACCTCCAAGAGCTTATGTACGCCAGCGGGCAGAACTCCCTGCTGATCGTTTTGCAGGGTCGTGACACGAGCGGCAAGGATGGCAGCATCAAGCGGCTCCTGCACTACCTCAATGCTCTGAGTTGCCGAGTGATTCCGTTCAAACAGCCCACAGAAGTCGAGATGGACCATGATTTTCTGTGGCGAATCCATGCTGAAACGCCCCGACTTGGTTGGACCGCCATCTTCAATCGTTCTCATTACGAAGACGTGCTGGTCGTCCGGGTCCACGATCTGGTCCCCAAAGGTGTTTGGAAGGGGCGATATGAGCATATCAACCAATTCGAGGAGCTTCTGCATGACGCCGGCACGATCGTTCTGAAGTTCTATCTGCACATCAGTAAGGATGAGCAGGAACAGCGGCTGATGGCTAGGGAAGAAGATCCCGACAAAGCCTACAAGTTGGCCGTTGGAGATTGGAAGGAGAGGGAACTTTGGGGCGATTATACGGAGGCTTACGAGGATGCGCTCGGCAAATGTTCTCCAGACCACGCGCCTTGGTTCGTCGTCCCGGCAAACCATAAGTGGTTCCGTGACCTCGCCATCCTTGAAACGCTCGTGCATGCCCTCCGCCCTTTCAAAGACGGCTGGAAGGATTCATTAAAGGAGCGAGGCATTCGAGAGCGTGCCGAGTTGGAAGCGTTCAGAGCATCCCGTGGAAAGCAGTAGTCAGCTTGTCCTATCCACACCTTGGGGAGGTCGTCGGCTTGGATTGCGTATAAGCTAGGGAAGATGAGCAACTCCCTTGAAGAAGTCACCCTCGACCCCGCCGATTGGCAACGCTTTCGCGAACTCGGCCACAAGATCTTCGACGACATGGTGGACGGGCTCACAACATTGCGTGATCAACCCGCTTGGCAAGAGATGCCATCTTCCGTCAGGCAGGGCATCTCCGGTGAGGCCCTGCCGCTCCTTCCTCAAGGCGAGGAGAAGGCGTACGCCGATTTTAGGGTAAATGTCGAACCCTACCGACTCGGCAACGTTCATCCGGGCTTTTACGGATGGGTGATGGGCCCAGGCGTCCCCTTCGCGACGCTTGCCGACATGCTTGCCGCGAACATGGATCCGAACTGTGCTGGAGCAAACCAATCGTCCCACTTGGTCGAGGTGCAGGTCGTCAATTGGATGAAGGAAGCGCTGGGCTATGACGCAAATGCGAGTGGAATCCTTGCCAGTGGCGGGAGCATGGCCAACCTGACCGCCTTGAACGTGGCACGTCATGCCAAAGCGGGCTTTGACGTCCGCAAGGATGGTCTCCACGGCGGTCCCAAACTGACCGTCTATGGTTCCTCAGAGACCCACAATTGGATCCTGAAAGGGGTGGAGTTGTTGGGTCTGGGCAGCTCCTCGTTCAGATCGGTCCCGGTGGATTCAGATTTCCGAGTGAACGTGTCAGCTTTGAAAACAAAAATCAACGAAGACCGCGCCGCAGGGGTGCGGCCGTTTTGCGTCATCGCGAACGTGGGGACAGTCAATACGGGCGCGGTGGACGACATAAACGCCCTCGCCGACCTTTGTGAAAACGAGGGCCTTTGGCTCCATGCGGACGGCGCATTTGGTGCTCTCGTTGCAATCTCGCCGACGCTTAGGCCGATCGTCGCGGGTCTTGATAGGGTCGACTCAGTCGGCTTCGATCTTCACAAATGGATGTACCTGCCGTTCGAGATCGCGTGCGTCTTGGTCAAGGATGGGGCGGCGCACAAAGCGGCTTTTGCGACGCAGGCGAGTTACTTAGCGCCCCACGAACGCGGCGTCATCGCCGGAGGCATTCCTTTCGCAGAATCGGGCTATGAGCTCTCCCGTGGATTCAAAGCTTTGAAAGCCTGGATGTGCATCAAGGCTTACGGCATGGAGCGTTTTGCGCGGGCGATCGAGATGAACGTCGACGAAGCCCGACACCTGACGGACATCGTCAATGCAGCCGACGATTTGGAACTCATGGCTCCAACCGCCTTGAACATCGTCTGCTTCCGCTACAACCCAGGCGGAGTCTCGGATGAGGCTCTCAGTGCCATCAATGAGGAGACCTTGCTTCGCATTCAGGAGCGGGGAATCGCAGTGCCTTCTTCAACCACGATCGATGGAAAGTACGTGCTACGGATCGCCATCGTGAATCACAGAACCAAATACGTCGATCTGTCGAATTTGGCCAAGGCGGTGCTGGAAATTGCCGCCGAAGTGGCTGCGGAGATGGCTGCGGTCAGCCGCTGAAATTGCCCAACGACGGTAGGACGATCGGGTCCTCACGCTGATCGCGGTACAGGATGGTGCCCTCGATTCCATGTGGGCCGTACTGCAGTCCCACCAACCTCCTCGAATCGGCTGAGAAGTAGAAATGCGTCGTCCAAGCCCCCGAGTTCGCGGATGCGACCACTTCCTTAACGGCGTAGCCCTTCCAGTCGGTCGAGGAACCTTGCGACAACTGAAAGTTGGTGCTGTCCTGCTTTTGAAGCCACCACTGTCCAGCTTCCGTGTCGAGAAGCCAACTTAGAACGACACCTGCGGTCAATTCCCATTTGCTTACGGTGTGATCGTCCTTCACCACGAGGGGGCTTGAGGCCAGACGCGCATCCGCACGCACCTCCAGGACATTGGAGCCGTCGGAGTAGTAGTCGGCCGGACCGGTGTTTGGGTCTGGCCGTTTGTTGCCTTTGAGTTCAAACTTGCCGCCCTTGGCCCACTCCAAACGGCTTGTGTAGTCGCCCGGGAAGTCCTTCGTGACGTTGTGTTGCTCGATGACGCATGAAAACGAGCGGAGATGTCTGTAATGCTCGCACATCGTTTGAAGGGTGGCTACTTGGGCCTGTTGCAGGGCGACGAGAGCGATGTAGGCAAGCATTGTCAAAATTGTGACGCACGGGCGATGTGTAGGCTACGCTCACTCAATGCCGTGCCGGGCGCTTGGTCGGTACACTCAGCGAGACCAACGATGAACCTTCTTCAGGACAAGCACGGGCAACCCTTTCCCATTGTGACGTTCACTGCGATCACGTGGTGCGTCGCCGTGTTTGCGGGGGTCAATCTTCAAGCCGATATGGGCTGGCCCGTGCTGGCCCGTTGGGGGTACTTGCCGGACTTCGCCGTTTACCACGGCAGCTACTGGGCGCTCATCACTACCGCCTTTGTTCACGTTGCGCCGCTCCACCTCTTTTTCAATATGTACTGGCTCTGGATTATCGGAGGAGCATTTGAGCGGACGCTGGGCTCCGTGGCCCTGTTCATTTTCATGATGACTTCGGCGTTCGTCAGCTCCGGGCTGCAGTTTGCCACCGGTGATCTCGGCATAGGAATGTCAGGTGTCGGTTACGCGCTATTTGGGTTCGCTTGGATCTCTCGCGGCCGTTATCCGGAGTTCGCGAGAATCGCCACTCAGAGCACCGTCCAAACGTTCATCTTCTGGTTCTTCTTATGCATCGTCGCAACATACGGGCACTTGATGAACATCGCCAATATGGCGCACCTTGCCGGTCTGGCTTTCGGAACGGCGGTTGCGGGGATGCTTATCCACCCGTCGCGAAGAATTGTCCTGGGGCTTGCGGTGACGGTTTTGTCTGCCGCTTCCGTCGTGCCCATATTCTGGAACCCGATGAACGGAATCTGGGTGGTTGAACAGGCGAATGCCGCCGCCGAAGCTCGCAACTACGACAAGGCGATTCCGCTTTACAGGCGCAGCTTGCAACTGGGCGGAGTCAACCCTGCTTACGTGTATGAGGCTCTGGCCCAAATCTACCAAGAGCAGAAAAAACCTACGGAAGCCGATGCGGCTCTCAATGAACTCCGGAAGATCGAGCCAAGAGCCGCTGACGCTGTTCGGAGTTCAGGAAATTAAACCCAAGACGCAGCCATTGCTTTTCGGATCCGGTCTAAACACTTCGGCGAGGGAACCTAGATATGGCTGAAGTGAACCTCGAAATGCGGTATCGGATTTCGACCCCATATTCGCCGGTCACGATGATTGTGATTTGTGGCTCCGGTTTTGTTTTCGTTGGCATGGCTTCTCTGTGGCTCGCCTTAAAGGGGGACGACCCAATGGGGTTCGGCTTTATCGGACTACTTTTAAGCACGATCGGGGTTTCGTTGCTCTGGTGGAGCATCGGCCAATTGAGGCGGTTTCGTTTAAGACTGTTTGAAGACGACTCCATCGAGTACACCGACTGGGGCAGACAGACCAGCCACCACGTCGTTCATGACGTTACGTTTTCAAAAGGGTACGGGTCCTATGGCTATCTCCCAGAGCCTCTGTTCAAAGGACCGATCACTGGATACAACATCGCCTTGAAGGATGCGCGAGTGATTCACTTCGAACCGCCGCTCCCCGCCGATCTCCACGACGCGCTGGTTCGGGCTGGAAAGCTTAAGGCGATGTTTTGACCGGCTCACTCTTCGACCGTTGCCTCGACTTCGGCTTCCTGATCTTCGCTCCCTTCGAGCTCGCCATCATCCTCGTCTTGGACGATGCGGGCGATGGAGCGAACTTGGTCGCTCGGTGCCAGGTTGATCAGCTTCACGCCTTGGGCGATTCGTCCGACCAGGCGGATGTCTTTCACTCGAAGCCGGATGCCTTTGCCGTTGACCGTCATGACCAAGAGTCGGTCATCGTCTTCAACGACTTCCGCCCCTACGATTTTGCCTGTCTTCTCCGTGCAGTTCATCGTGAGGATGCCTGAGCCGCCCCTGCCCTGCACGCGATAGTCCGAAAGCGGTGTGCGCTTGCCGTAGCCCTTATCTCCAACGACCAACAGGGTGGCGTCATCCCGAACAACGTCAGCGGATACAATCACGTCGCCCGGTTTCAGGGTCATCGCCCTTACCCCGCCGGCGGCGCGCGACCGCGAGGTCGCCTGTTTCTCGTTGAAGCGGATTGACTGGCCGTTGTGGGTGACCAAGATCACGTCATCGTTGCCACGGGTCTTGAGAGACCAGTTCAGCTCGTCCCCTTCTTCGATGTCGAAGGCGATGAGGCCGTTGTTGCGGATGTTCGCAAAAGCGGCCAGCGGCGTGCGCTTGATTTCGCCACGGTTGGTAATCATCGTGAGGAAGCCTTCGCCACCTTGCACGTTCTTCACGCTGACCGTCGCCGTCACGCGCTCTCCGCCCACGATGTTGATGTAGTTGATGACCGGCATGCCCTTGGCGTACCGGCCGCTCTCGGGGATTTCGTATCCCTTCAGCCGGTAAACGCGCCCGCGATCTGTAAAGAACAGGATTGTGTGGTGGGTGCTGATTTGGAACAGATGGGCGGGTTCATCGTCCGCCTTCAGCGTATTGTTGACGCCTTTGCCGCCCCGTCTCTGTTGGCGATAGGCGTCGATGGAAACGCGTTTGATGTATCCGTCCCTCGAAATCGAGATGATGGCATCCTCGTCGGGAATCAGGTCCTCATCCGTGAAGTCTCCGACTTCTCGTGTCTGAATCCTCGTTCGCCTTTCGTCGCCATGTTTGTCACGCATGGTCTCAACTTCGTCGCGCAAGACCTTGGTCAAGCGGATCGGGTCGTTGAGGATGTCCATGAGGTTCTGCACTCGTCGCAACGCATCCTTGTAGTCGTTTTCCAGTTCTTGTTGGGCAAGCTGGGTCAGTCGGCGTAGGGGCATGGCCAGGATCGCGTTTGCCTGGTAGGGGGACATATCGAATTCGCGAACCATCTCGGCTCTTGCCGTGCCCACATCTGCGCTCTTGCGGATGAGGGCGATGATCTCGTCCAGGAACCGACGGGCGATTTGGTAGCCCTCGTTGAGATGGACTTCTTCCAGGGCCCGGTAGAGCTCGTAGCGAGTCCTGCGGTCGATGACTTCGCGGCGATGTCGGATGTACTCATCCAGCATCACGATGATTGGGCTGGTGCGAGGAGCGCCGTCGACCAAGCTGAGCATGATGCAGCCGAAGGATGTCCTCAGGTTCGTGTGCTTCAGCAGATAGTTGAGGGCCTTGTTGGGATTCACGTCGCGTCGCAGTTCGACCTCGACGCGCATGCCGCGCTTGTCCGAATAATCCTGAACGTTGAGGATGCCGTCAAACTTACGCTCTTTGGCGATGACGGCGATGCTCTTGACGAGGTTCTCCTTATTGACCTGATAGGGCAGTTCGGTGATGACGATGAGGGACTTTCCAGCATCGCCTGGCTCGATCATCGTCTTGCCTTGAAGCACGATCGACCCTCGGCCAGTTTCAAATGCGCTGCGGATGCCCTTGGAACCCATGATGATGCCGTAGGTGGGAAAGTCTGGTCCCGGCAAAACGGTCATGATGTCGTCCAAGTTGCAATCGGGACTGTCAATGCGCATGAGAATCGCGTTCGCGACCTCGGTCAAATTGTGAGGCGGCAAGTTGGTCGCCATTCCGACCGCGATGCCTTGACTGCCATTGCAGATCAGGTTCGGGAACTTGCCCGGGAAGACGGTCGGTTCAAGAAGAGTTTGCGAATAGTTCTGGATCCAATCCACCGTCTCCCGGTCGAGATCTTCCATCAGCTCCATTGCAAGGGGCGTGAGGCGTGCTTCCGTGTATCGCATGGCAGCCGGTGAATCGCCGTCCACGCTGCCGAAGTTGCCCTGTCCTTGAATCAAAGGGTAACGCAGCGACCAAGGTTGCGCCATGCGAACTAGGGTCGGGTAAATGACGGCCTCGCCATGGGGGTGGTAGTCGCCGCTGGTTTGTCCGCAGACTTTGGCGCACTTGGTGTAGCCGCTGTCAGGGGAGAGGTTAAGCTCCCGCATCGCGTACAGAATTCGCCGTTGCACCGGTTTGAGCCCGTCACGGACGTCCGGAAGGGCTCGCGCGATGATGACGGACATCGCATAGTTGACATAGGAGCGCCCCAGCTCTTCGTCAACGTTGACTATCTGTATGTGTGTATCGTTGTCGGCCACAGTTGTTCTAAATTCCTGACGTCCCGGCAGGGTGAAACGGAGCCGGGGAAAAGGGTGGATTCTGCCTCAAATTATACCTTCTGGAACCCCTGCGAGTTGGCTGTACGATGGGCACGCTCCCGAACGAAACTGAAAGATTCCGATGCACCAGGAGGAACTGAAGGATATTCGCGTCGCGACCGCTTTAACCAGGCTGGCTGGAAGACCATGCGCGAACCGAGCCCGAATTTTGAAATTCTCGCTCTTTGTGTCTTGCGCTTAGGGATTGCAGTGGAAAGCTACTTTGGCCGAATGGTAGAAAATTGCTGAGCCGCGTCGCCGATAGGCGCCGAAACCCGCTTTGACGCTACCGTAGTAATCCTATGCTCGATCACAACCTCTTGATGTTGTATCTGCCATTTGCGCTCGTCCTGGCTTTGTCGCCTGGACCAGATACGATCAACGTCTTGACCCTCAGCTTGGGAAGAGGCAAGCGGGCGGGCATCACGTCTCTCTTTGGCACCGTAGCAGGCGCCACCATCCACATCGCGGCGGCCGCGCTCGGCATTTCGGCCATCATCGCCACTTCGGCCGTCGCCTTCGGAGCTGTGAAACTTGTCGGTGCCGGTTACCTGGTCTACCTGGGAGTCAAAGCGCTGTTGAGCAAGTCGGCCCCTCCCTTGATCACGGAGGGTGACGCCGTGCAAGACGCCTTCTGGCGCGGGTTCGTCACCAGCGTCACCAATCCTAAGGTGGCCGTCTTTTACTTGACCGCCTTGCCCCAATTCATCAATCCCGCCTTGGGGTCCGTTGGGCTCCAAGCTGCACTCTTGGGGATCATGCACGCGACCATGGGTGGAGCGTGGCTCTTTGTTGTTGCCCTGACGGCGGGACGCCTGCGGAATTGGGCCACTGCCTCTGAAAGCTTTTGGAAATGGCAGGGCAAGGTCACAGGAGCCGTTTTTGTCGCTTTCGGCTTAAGGCTTGCCTTTGCAAGGCAACCGAATTGAACTTGGATGGCCAAAGATGATTGATCATGACCTCCTACTTCTCTTCCTGCCGCTGGCACTGCTGCTGGTGATCACGCCGGGAGCGGACACGATGAGCGTCTTGACCCTTAGCCTGCGAAAAGGCAGGGCGGCCGGTCTTCGCTCCATCGCTGGGCATGCCACGAGTTCGGTGGTCCATATCGCTGCGGCGGCCCTGGGGCTATCCGCGATTGTAGTGACCTCGGCTGCCGCCTTCGACACCATCAAGTTCGTGGGCGCCCTCTACTTGTTGTATCTGGGCTTCCTATCCCTTTCGAAGCGCGATGGCGCCTTTAATCCAGCGCCCGTGACTAATGGCAGAGGCGACTTCTGGCAGGGGTTCATCACCCATATCGCCAACCCGAAGGTGGCGGCTTTTTACCTGACCGTGATCCCGCACTTCATGAATCCCAAATTGGGCCACCTTGCCGCTCAGGCCATTTCATTGGGCGCAGTCCACATCGCATTGGCCATGGTGTGGCTGTGCGGACTGTCTTTTGCGGCTGGACGAGCACGCATGCTGCTGACCGGCTCGGAGAGGTTCTGGTCGTGGCAACGGAGAATCACGGGTCTAACCTTTGTCGCGTTCGGATTCAAAATGGCACTTGCCAGACGCGGTTCTTGAGCAACTCGTAACTCCATGCACCTTATGCTTCGTAGTTCTATCTCATGAGGATTCTCTTCCTTGGCGGGACCAAATTTGTCGGGCGGCACATGGCGGAAGCAGCCCTCCGCGGCGGACACGAAATCACCCTCTTCCATCGAGGCACGACCGGCGTCGACGCCTTTCCAGGGTCCGATAAAATATTAGGTGACCGAACAAAAAATCTGGACCTGCTCAAGGGCCGCACGTGGGACGCCGTGATTGACTCATCAGGATACGAACCTGCCACAGTAGCCGCATCGGCTGAGGCGCTGAAGGGAAGCGTCGGACGATACGCCTTCGTTTCAACGATCAGCGTATACCCGCCGAAAGTGGAGCCGCACCGCGAGGACTCCGAGGTAATGGAAGCCCCTGAAGGGATGCCACTGACCGGAATCACCCCGGAATCATATGGTCCCCTAAAGGTTTTGTGCGAGCGAGAGGTGCAGCGCGTCTTTGGCGACGCCTCGGTCGTTGTGAGGCCAGGTCTGGTCGTCGGCCCAGGAGACCACACCGATCGTTTCACGTACTGGCCGATGCGCATGAGGGCTGGAGCGGATGTCCTAATCCCTGACCACCTTGAATTGGAATGGCAATGGATCGACGCCCGCGACTTGGGCGAATTCACCGTGAAATTGGTTGAGTACGGCGCAACCGGCGTGTACAACGGCGTCGGCCCTGCGAAAAAGGCCACCATGGCGGAAGTGCTTGAAACGGTGCGCAAGACGGCCAACGGTGGGGCCAGAACGGTGCTCGTGAGCGAGGAATTTCTCAAGGAACAGGGCATCGAACAGTGGAGTGACCTCCCGTTCGTTCTCTGGCGTTCGGAGGGTCCCAACCCCATGATTGCCAACATCGACCGGTCGCTTGCCAGAGGGATGAGGTTGCGGCCCATGGAGGAGACGGTCCGGGACCTCGTAGCCTGGAAAGAGGCCCGTCCCAATCCGCAAGAATTGGTGACCGGCATGTCGCTGGAGCGGCAAGCGCAAATCCTGGAAATTTGGCGCGCCCGCACCGGGTAAATCGCCGCGTCGCCGCACCTTTGCGATTCCATTGACTCAGGGACTCCGCGACGATGTGTCGCAGCTTGTGTAGAGTATTGATATGGCGGCAGGCAAATTGGTCGTTGCGGTTACGGGTGCAAGCGGGGCAATCTATGCGCAGCGCCTCCTCATCGCGGCGGCTGCACGCTTTGACGAAGTGTTCTTAATCCTGAGCGAGCAAGCGGTTCAGGTCGCAAATCTGGAGCTTGGCCTCCACCTTTCTCGGCACGAGCTCTCCCTTTCCGATTGGCTCGGCCAGGAATTTAGGAACGTTCAGGTGCTGAACTCAAAGGATTACTTCACGCCTCCCGCCAGCGGATCGTTTCTTCACGACGGCATGGTTGTCGTGCCGTGCTCCATGGGCACCGCTGGCCGCATCGCGAACGGCATCAGCGACGATCTTCTGACGCGGGCTGCGGACGTTTGTCTCAAGGAAGGACGCAAGCTCATCCTGGTGCCGAGGGAGATGCCTTGGAACCTCATCATGCTTCGCAATCTCACCCAACTTGCCGAGGCTGGGGCAACCATCCTCCCAGCTTGCCCCGCCTGGTACCAGAACCCCAAGACGCTTGAAGAGTTGTCGGATACGGTGGTCAGCCGCATCCTCCAGAACCTCGGAGTCCAGACGGGCCAGAAACAGTGGATGCTCGACGAGTGAACTCTTACCGAAGGGCGGAGTCAGATTGTCTGAAGTGAAAAAAGTGGTCATCGCCGGCGGCTCAGGCTTCATTGGGCAAGCTCTTGCCGAGCGATTCAGGGCCAGCGGGCACAACGTCGTGATCCTCTCCCGTTCGGGAAAGGATGGAGCCGTCCGATGGGACGGGATGATTCTGGGTTCTTGGAGTAAAGAGCTGGAGGGCGCCGCCGCGGTGATCAACCTCTCGGGAGAATCTGCAATCCTTCAATGGACCACTGAGAACCGAAGGCGAATACTCGACTCTCGCGTCGATTCCACCCGAGTCCTCGGGGCCGCCATAGGCGTCTGCAAGGATCCGCCCAGAATGTGGGTCAACGCGTCCGCCGTCGGCTATTACGGAGACACGGGCGATAGGGAAGTGGATGAAAGCGCGAGAGCAGGCGAAGGGTTTCTCGCAGACGTTTGCCACGCATGGGAAGACGCCATCGAGGACAAGAGGCACCCGAATAGGCGCGCCGTCAGGTTGCGAATTGTGCTCCGCCTCCGCAACGGCGACGTGCGTGTCGAGCTCCTGCCCTACCGGCAGGCGATCCCCCTTCACCAGCGCGTTCCGGACCCGCAGCTCGACCGGATCGAGGCCCAGCAGGCGCGCCAGCCGGTCCATCTGAGACTCGTATCCCAAGACCATCTGCATCCCCCCGAACCCGCGCATCGCGCCCGTCGGCGGGTTATTCGTGTAGGCGC
>CAZUCK010000071.1:0-11987 GCA_964619505.1 uncultured Fimbriimonas sp.
ACGCGAGCACAAGGCAGAACCCATCATCGAGAGGATGCGCGAGACTGGCCAGATACCAGCGGATTCGGGTTTGGACACCTTGATCGGCTTCATCGCTTTCTTGGACCGTCGGGGGTTAGGCACGAAGGCGGTCTTGGACAAGCTTGTAAATGACATGTCCCGGTTCAGCATCGAACTCCTTATCCACCACTACGAAGAATGGAACTCCAACCAACGGGAGCGGCACCCGTCTGAGCCAACACCGACAAGAGAGGAGCTTCAGCGAGCGTTGGCTACCGGAGTATTGTTTGAAGCGCACCCTAATCTTCGCGTCCCGGCAGCTTGGGAGTGGTCGAAGGACATTTATCCGTTGCTAAGACGAAGACCCTGGTGCGTTTGGACTCGCCATCCTTCGGCTCCTGAGTTCATCTGCTCTGACAACCCGGTGGGCATCGACAACCTTGAAGAGCGCGAGGGGTTTTGGCAAGCTCCGCCTTTCGGTCCGGGTTCTTTGGTCACGTTGCCGATTAGCAAGGATCGAGTCCTCGTTTCCTGGTATAAAGGCTCCCAAGCAAACGTCCCAAACGTCACCGAGGAGCACGTCGCTCAGATCAATCTACTGACTGGACGTAGATCCCGAAGGTGGTTGTTTGGCCCGCGGTCGGATTTCGCTTACGCACTCGATGATGGCTCAATCGGACATTGGGCTGACCTTCAAGCCGCCATTCGTCGCTCTAAGAGCGTCGATTAACCTTCGACCCGCTGATTGCAAACGGAGTGCCAACCGTTGCTGCTCCTGTACAAAATCGCTCCCTTTGTGCTTCGGCAGGCTGTTGGTGGCTTTCCTTTTGCCACGAAAGGAGCTGATTCCTTCAAAAAGTACCGCGAGCCGCCAAGAAGCGGCTCGATTCAGGTTCAAATCTTGGTGGACCGTGTAGGGCTCGAACCTACGACCCGCTGATTAAGAGTCAGCTGCTCTACCAACTGAGCTAACGATCCATAACCCCAAGAGTATACCAACCAACGGCAACGGATTCAAACCGCGGACATGTGAACTGCCCCGGTAGAATCGAAGGCGTGGCGAACCTGATTCGCATTGCATCCAATCAAGACACAGAAGGGATCGTCAACGTCCTGCGCACGGTTTACGACGAATACGGCTTCTCCTGGGATGGAGAAGAATACATGGCGGACATCTACGACGTCGAAAGCCGCTACCTAAAGTTGGGCAACTTCTTCTGGGTGTCCCAGGACGACAGTGGAGGCATCAACGGAACCGTTGGGCTCGACCTCTTCCCCACCGTTCACGGCAAGGCCGGTCAAACCGAGCTCATCGACGGGCGAATCAGAGTTTGCGCCTGTGATTGCTCCCTCGAGCGGCTCTACGTCCATCCAAGAGCCCGAAGACAGGGCATTGGCACCAACCTTAGTCTCCATTGCATCGATGAGGCTAAGAAGCGGGGCCGAAAGAACATGGAACTCTGGAGCGACAAAAAGCTCCTCAGCGCTCACAGACTCTATCAAAGCCTCGGAGCGGTTGTCGTTGGAGAGAGAATCTGCCACGACCCCGATAACAGTCCAGAATGGGGCATGTTGCTACCCCTAATGGGGCAATGATAGGGCCAGCCCAGTATGGCTGGCCTTACACACGCCTGGAATGATAAAAACTAAGGCACCCTGCCGCCGCCATGCGAGATCATCGCTTCGCGATGTTCCTTGATGGCTTGCTTCCAAAGTTCCTTGAACTTCTTCTTTTGATCGGGCGTTAAGACGGCAAGCAAACCATCCCTGTGCTCCTTCATGATCGCTTTCATCGCCTCGGCTCTCGACCTGGCGGCATCTTTATCCGCCGGCTTGCCAGCGGCCCTGTTCTTCTCGCGAAGTTCCTTCAGCTCATCCATGGTTTTCTTATCCAGATCCTTCAACTTGGATTCCTGATCTGGACTCAGACCGAGCTGTTTGAGAATCTTTCGCTCGGTCTCAAACATCCACTTATTTCCGCCGCCCTTCCGGGCATCATGTTGAGGCGACTGCCCCTGCGGAATCACCGCTCCGCCGCTTGGCCCCGCACTTTGCGCGAATGACGCAACAGTAAGTGCCGCTCCCAATCCGATGACGCTCAAGACTTTCGTGAGGTTGTTCATATGCTCTCTTTACTCCGTCGAATGCACGAAAAGCAGAAACGAGCCGTGTTAGAAAATGTTCAGTTTCAAGCGTTGAGGGTGGTGGCCTCAGCCTTCTGCACGAGTTCACGAATGGCTGCGTCGCGAGACTGTTCGAACTCCTTCGTACTGCCCACAAAGGTCAGCTTCCCTTCATGGAGAAACGCAATCCGATCCGCGACGCGGAAGACCGAACTGACGTCGTGGCTCACCACAATGCTTGTCATGCCAAGCGTATTCCGCAGATCGACGATCAGCTTGTCGATCGCGTACGTCGTGATGGGGTCCAAACCTGTCGTCGGTTCGTCGTACAGCATAACTTTGGGCTCAATCGCAAGCGCGCGAGCAATGCCGACCCGCTTCTTCATTCCTCCGCTCAATTCGCTCGGCATCAGATCGCCTGAGTCCCCTAAGCCGACCAATCCAAGGGCCAATCTCACCCGTGCCTCTTGGGCCAACGGCTTCTCCTTGCTCCATCGCTTCAAGCCAAAATGGACATTGTCTTCGACGCTCATGAAATCGAAGAGGGCCGCCGACTGAAACACCATTCCCAAGGATCTCCGAGCCAGTTCAGGATCTCGCAGGGAATCCACGCCTTCAACAACAATGGTTCCCGAAGATGGCGAAACCAACCCGCTCACGCAACGAAGCAAGGTCGTCTTGCCGCCGCCGCTGCTACCCATGATGGCAACGATCTCCCCATGCTCTATATCAAGGGAGATGCCGTCCAACACCAACTTGTGGCCAAAAGAACATCGAAGGTCGGAAATCGACACCGCCTTACCTTGCGATTGCTTATTCATCTGGGTCCATGGTTGAACGGCGAATGGTCGTTGGGCTCACCTGAAACCTCTGGCTGAATGCGCGACTGAAGTGAGCCAAGCCGGAAAAACCTACGGCGGAAGCTACGGCCGAAACGGCAAGGCTGTCGTCCATCAACAGTCTTCGAGCCTTTTCCAACCTCACCGCCACAACGTACTTGTGAAACGGCTGGCCGGTGGCCTGCTTAAAGAGATATCTGAAGTGTGAGGTGCTCAAACCCAACTGCTCAGCTACTGTGGTGTCAGACAGACCCTTTGCATAGTGACGCTCAACAAGGTTGAGGGCGCGATCCACGAGCCTCGCGGAGGGACCCATCTTCGGCCCGAAAAGCGGTGTCGCCACTTGATTGATCACCTGCCGGGTTGCGTTTGCCACCTCTTCGATGGAGTTCATCTTGTCCAGTGTCCGAGCTGCCTCCAACTGAACGAGATGCATCTCACGTGAACCGCCCATTTCAAGCGTGCCGGCGGTAACGATCGCAAGAAAGGTGAGCGCCTGGCCGCGAGCTTCGTCCAGATCGGTACCGCTCTCAATCGCGGTCATGAGTTGTTCCTGCGCCTTTGCAAAACGCACGCGATCGCCCACGCGGACAATGGCTGCTAAATCGCCGAGCGCAATTCCACCACTCGCTGCCTTGAACGGACAGCCCGACGCACTCTCGAACTCATAAAGGGCGTCAAAAACGACGAACGACGCCGACGTACCCAAAGACTTAAACCGAAGTGTATCGGCGATCAGCCCTTGCGGCACGTTTACGGTGAGGCGGTCAACTCGACACGCCTGTCCATGAATGTTGCACGTGCCGATCGTGGCCAAATGCGTATCGTCTCCGGGCTGGGTGATCCAAGGAGCGAGATCATTCGCATCCCGATAATGGTGCCCATTCAAGAGGTCTTGCCGAAACACGACCTCTCCCCCTGAGATGAACTGAACTGCTGCCCCAACGGCTCCTGCAGCCTGATTCTCTCGGCCCGCATATAACGCCAAAACGCCAACCAACGTCAACCGGCACAATTCCCCCTCGACGTCCGGAATGGGTGTGTCGAAGGAAAAGGGCAACGATCGTGCCGGATGATTCCTACTGGGTCCACCGTTTCCTTGCCACGCCGGCTTGCCTTCCAGAGAAAGCCCTTGAGGTGAATCCCTGGGCGCCCATCGAATACCGTCCACCGGTCTCGGCAACTTGGCGGCAACCTGAGTCAGGAGAGGGGACATCCCGCCTCCCGTCGAACTGTGCCGACGTTGCTTACGCTCCATTGACTGCATTTGTTATTGCTTCAATCCATAGATGAGATGCGCCTATTGCTGCAACTTAACCGTCGTGTGAGGCAAGTGTCCGAAGAGTGATTCTCGAAGGCCAGAAACTCGAGGGCTGATAAGCTCCGCGTCCTTCTGGAAGTAGATGGGAACCCAAGCGGCATCCTGCAGGATCAAATCCTCTGCCTGTTGATACAGCTTTACGCGCTCGTCAGGCTTCATATCCGCATCCGCGAGCGCACACAGCTGATCCACCTTTGGATTGCTGTAATAGGTCTTGTTCTCGTTCCCGTCGCTGCTTAGGAGAAGACTTAGAAAGTTCTGCGGATCCAGGTAGTCCGCCATCCAACGCATATGGAAAAACACTTGCTTCTTGGCATTATGCTTCTCCAGATAACTACGCCATTCCATCGTCCGCAATGAGACGTTCATGCCCAAGTTATCGTGAAGTTGAGACGCGACGGCCTCGGCCACGACGCGAATGTCGGGCCGCTGCTCCCTAAATGTCATTTCAACCGCAGGCAACCCTTTTCCGCCCGGATAGCCCGCTTCAGCAAGCAAATCCTTGGCCCTCGCTGGGTTGAACTTGGAAGCCCCAGCGTCTTTGCGGTAGCCCATTACGCCGGGCGGCAAGATCCCGTTCGCCACTGTATTAATGCCGTCCAGAGTTTCATTTACGATCTTCTCTCGATCAACGGCCATGGTGATGGCTTGGCGAACTTTCACATTGGCAAAGGCAGGGTACTCCTTGAGATTCATGCCGATGTACCAGATGGCTGGGCGATCATAAAAGTGGAGCTGGTCCTTGAACTTTGGGTCTTGTTGAAGGCTCTTGACGTCTTGACGCTCCAGCGGAACAAGGTCAATCTCACCCGCCTTGAACTTGCTCAACCGCGTTGCCGCGTCGGTGATAACGGGTCGTTCGATCTTGTCAATGGCAGGGGTGCCGCCGTGATAATCCTTAAACGCAGTGAGCACGAAGAGTTGGTTGGGTGTGAAGGTGTCCGCTTTGTAGGGCCCCGTGCCCACCATTTCGGCGACTGATCCAATCTCTTTGCCTGGAGTGACGGTCTCCTTCGCTATCGCATAGGCACAGGGGTAAGTCAGCTTGCCTAGGAAATAGGCTCTCGGCTTATCGATGGTGATCTTCAAGGTGTATTTGTCAACTACCTGCACTCCGGATATTTCCTTCGCCTTCTTGTGTAACTTGTCGACGGCGCCAACGATGTCCCCCAAATAGTTCTCTGCCACTTGTGAGTTGAACGACGGGTCACAGGCACGTTCCATTCCGAACTTAAAATCCATTGCCTCCAGTTCGCGCCCGTTGTGAAACTTGACGCCCTTCTTGATGTGGAATGTGTAGGTCTTGCCCCCGTCGCTCACATCCCAGCTCTCAGCGAGGTTTGCCACCGGCTGGTTGTCCGTGCCCCAAGCCACGAGCCCCTCAAACACCTGCTGCACGAGGTCAATGGTGTCGCCGTCCTGGACGATGTCCGGATCCAACGATGTTGGGTTCGTGACGATGGGGTACCTGAACACGTTGGTCTTACCGGCGCTGGCCTGTTGGGAGAAATTGCCTTTGCCACACCCAACAGCAAGGGCGAAAGGCACGACAAAAGTGAGCGGTAACAGCCGTTTCATAGGGTCAGTCTACTCACGGCCTAAATAGGCCTCAACCAAATAATCAAAAATGATCACTAGTCTCTGTGGTAGGGTGCCTTAATTCTCCTACACATGCTTCGCCTGCGGGTAGTGGCAATCCTGCAATTTGCCGCCAAAAGGGCAACAATGCAATCAGTGCCTGTTCAGCGAACTTCAAGGTGGTCGGAGGTTCCTCTAGCTCAGCGGTTCTCGCAAGACCGTACAGAATTTCTGCCCTTGTCCTGAAGCGGTCCGTGAAGGGCCCTGCCTCACCGTCACACACGTAGCCGCCTGCATGGGGCGAAAGGAAGGCATTGGCCTCGGCGACCGGCTTCCCGCAAACAGTGCAGCGATCAAATGACGGCATGAAACCGCTGAGTTCAAGCAGTCTCAATTCGCACCAAGCCATCGCAACCGTCGCCTTGGGGTGGGTCTCCAGAGTCGCCAGAGAAACAAGCAACAATTCATAGGCCTCGGGCAACGGTTGTTCAGCGGGCATTAGGGCGTCATACAGCTCAACAAGAGCTAAACCATAGCTGAGACGACTGTAATCTGACCTCATGCCCCGAAAGGAGCTCAGTGGCTGTGCCTGGGTCACGTACTCATTTCGCTTTCCGAAAGCGAGTGTAAGGACTGACGCCGTCAATGGATCAGAGGAACCGGCCAAGCGGGATGCAGCCTTCCTTGCGCCCTTGGCGATGGCGTCTATCTTGCCGGCTTCCAACGTGAAGAGAGTCAACTTCCGGTCGTTCTCGCCGGAATCGCGCCGCCTCAGGACCACGCCGTGCACCGTTCGCTCAGCCATTGATTTCAGTGTGAGTGATGAAACTTCAAATCCACATGGGATGTCGGGTTGTACGCATGTAAAATGGCCCCCAAGCAGCAAACATGGGGGCCATCAGGCTATTCGGAAACCCTACTTGTGAAGGACCATCTGGCGGAACCACTCGATCCAGATGAAATACATGCGGTCGATCAAGAGGGTGAATCGCATCATGACCGTAGAGCCAAAGATCGCCCCAAAGCCGATCATAAGCAACCAGCGACCGGTTTGCGTCACCTTTTGCGCGATCTTGCCCTCTTGCCTGAAGCTGAACAGGAAATAGGCGAGCACGCTCAGTAGCGTCACGATGAAGATGATGTTCGTAATTGCTTGCGACGGGTAAACCGATAAATTGATCGTCGCTATTTGATCTGCCGTTGGGTGGTAGTCACCGAAAGCGGCCACTCCAGGTTTCGTAAACGATGCCCTCGTCGTTGGAATAACAGGCTTCAACGAGCCGTCGATCTGCGGTCCAAAACGGTTCCACCAAACTTGAACCTGTTGGCCAGAATACAGACCCAAAATGATTCCGATGGGGATGCGGCTGATCCAGTTGTACTTCTTGTTGAAGACGAAGTAACCCATAAGTCCAAGCGGCAGAAGAAAGACGTAGGGCCAGTAACCCACTTGGCCCGCCGTGCCTCCGGCCACCTTTTCGACTCCCAGCATCTTGTCCCACCAGATGGGGCCCAAGACATCCGTCCAAAGGGTCTTCAGTGCCCAGCCTGAAGCGAGGCCCAAGAAGATGTGTTCGAAAAGACGATAGAACTTGTTCTCCCTGTATAAGATCGAGTACAAACCCAGCGTCGCCAACACCGCGACCGTTGTTTTAACGACAATGTATTCCATCTAGCTTGCCCTCTTTCGCGATAGGAACATTCCAAGGTTTCCGACAAATACCGCGAGGATCAACAAGGTCAAGGCGGCGTGCAGCGTCGGGTAGTACAGGGTTGCCTTGCCTTTGTTCACAGCACCTTTGAAGCCGGGTATCTGTCCGTAACGGTCATCCTCCACAACGATCTTGCCGTCCGGCCCGGGAACGTTCACGCCGTATTCCATCATCGTCTCCAAGTCATAAACGCCTTTCAACCCACCGCACATCCCAAACAGTTGCCCGGACTGGTAATAGACTTGCTCCTGGGGAACCATAACGCCCGTCACCATCATCGCGATGGGAACCCCCTTGCCATAAATTCTTTCGATCGTGATCGTATCGGTCGAGGAAGCTGAGATCAGGACTAGCGCCGGAAAATCAGCCGTCTTGTGAATGTTCTTCAACACGGGTGAATCGAAAACGTCCTGCGGCGGATGACCGGGTTCGACATCCTTTCTGCCGGCAAACGCCTTTCGTACGTCAGAGCCGATGGCCTGGTTCTCACCTTCGGAGTTTGAGAAGTAACCCAAACTCACCCAGTCGCGAAACCGCACATATTCTTTCTCACCAGATTTCTTCCTCTCGGCATTCAAACGGTCCATGGAGTCGATGGCAACTTGGGGAGCCTGGGGGTCAGCCGTCGAGTAGATGGCGAATTTGATGTTCTTGCGCATCAGAATTCGCAACAGAGAGTCCATCTCGCCCATGCTCTCGCCACGCGTCGAGTTGGTCCAGTCCGAGCCGATGATGATCGAGCATCCGTCGGGAAGCTTCATAAGGCCGGCAAACAAGTCGATTGAGGCTGGGACCGGCTTGTTTGGTACCGGGATCTCGAAGAACAGGGGGACGGTCGTTGCCACGAACAGAATCAGATAAAGCACCCATTTGGGTACCGACTGCATCTTTTCGCCCATGCTCTTAGGTGCATTGGTTTCCGGTTGCATTACATTGCCTCCCCTGTGCGCTCGAGACTAAGCCAGATGCGCAAACCCATTGCCAGAAGACCGATGCCCACTCCGAACTCGATGCCTCGAATGCTTGAGTTTTGAACCGTGTTCTTCAGCCAGTCGGCGATTGACGTCAGCTGGAAATTCATCCAGAAGCTGTTCGGATCGCTGTGGGCGAGCGATGCGGCCACCCAGGCATCCACCTTGTACTCAATGGCTCCCATAAGGCTCAGCATCACCAGAAGTGCAGTTCCTAGAAGGATCGACGCTTCGATCGATCGCATTCTAAAGGCTCGGTAGGCCGCAGACAGAATGTAGAAAGCGATCAACGAGAACATGGCGCTGTCCATCTGTTGAAGCAACCCATCGAAAAGCAGATCACTCGCTTCGTTCACGAAGGTCCAGTTCTTTGCGTCTGCCAGGAGGATGTTTGCCGCGGGGTCTTGATGGATCTTCCAGTCCCAGAGCCCGTAGACCGCCATCGAAATGAGTGAGAGCAGGAGCACGATGCTGAAGCCCCAGTCCTTCTGTTGTTTGGCAACCTTACGAAGGTGTATTCGCAGCAGCGAGTATATGCCCAAGCCCAGCAGGAAACCGGCCAAGACGTTGGAGATGTTTCCGACGACTGGAATCGCGTCCGTCAGCCAGAAAGACACCGCTTCGGCGGTGTTCCTCGGGGCGTCATCCGGTGCTCTTCCAATCGGCGCGGGCCAAATGTACCAAAGGACGTATACCAAGCCCGACACAAATACGACTCCGGAAACGATGGGCCTCCGCAGTCGAGACGGCGCAAACATAAGGCCCGCGACCATTGCAGCGCCGACGATCAGGCCAAAAAGCAGCATGATCATGAGTCTTGGACTGCCGGGCGGCGCATTCCACATCGAAGGCGGGTCAAGTTGAAGGAAAAGGTTGTTCACTGCGCGCCTCCGGCCGCGTCGCCTCCGCCAGGAAGTTGGTCCTTCGGAAGTTTGGGACGCTCAATTTTCAACGTTGGATCCTTCTGAGGATTCAAGTATTGCGAGAGGAACGTGTCCGACTTTTTAACTGGCCTTGACCGTATATCGACAAACTTTCCGTCCTTCTTCTCGCGCGTCGTTGTGCCGAGCATCTGAACAGAGGTGGTGAGCATTCCAAAGAACACCGTCGCAGCAATGGCCACCTTTGACCAGTCCTGGCCGATCAAGCTTCCCACAAGCACAGGAGCCCTCGTAAGGTAGGCGCTTGCTGCGTAGAACTCGTCACCGATGAGGACGTAGTCACAAGCGGCGATGAAGAACGGTGTTTGCGTAACCTCCGTCGAACTTGCCACTTGGATGGCACCGACCGAGTTTGCCGTCTCGGCGAAGATCAGTGACTCGGCGTAGAACTCGCCCATCAAAAAAGCGGCGGCGACTTTCTCGCGCAGGACCAAACCCGATACACCTGCGGCGAATGCAAATTGCCTGTCGGATATGAACCGAACCGAGTCGGTATCGAACTTGTCACTCAGACCTTCCTGGTTGTAAACGTCCCGAATGATCTCCTGGGCGACCGTGTAAAGGGACGCACTAAACGCGCAGAGCAGAATTGGATTACTGAAACGTGCGGCCGTACGGCTCACATAGGAGAAGATGTTCAGAGCCTGCATGGCCTTGGCATTGATTGGGTCGCTCAGACCCGGCACCATCAGCACGGGTCTCCCCATCTCTGTTGCGCGTCCAACAGCTTCGTCAATCGCGTTCAAGCCGGGAATTCGCCTTATGAAGAGATCTGAACCCTTCTTTGACGAGTTTTTAGCTCTATGGATGTTAAACAGAACGAAAAAGACAAGGAGCGCGGTGAAAGCAACGCTAAACCATCCCGTGTCTTGATATTGGTCACCCAAGTTGGGCCTCCCTATTCTTGGCGGCCGGAACAGCCGCATTGGATTCCAGTCTTTGGATCAGCTTCTCGACGTTCTCACGTTTGGTCAGAAGCCGCGAATAATTCTGCGCATTGTCGTACCCGACAAAGGGCACGATGAAAGGGGCCAGGGCGATGGAGGCCTGGCTCGTCACAAATGCCAGGGGTTTGTGCATTTCGAGCACCAGAATGGCCGGCACCTCCATCTTGCGTTTCATGATTTGTTCGGCTGCCTTTTCAATCAGGTTGTCAGTCTCCTGATCGGTCAGATCTTCACTCATGTAGTCGAACATTTGCCGGCAAAAACCCCCGAATGAACTTCATAACCGTTTCTCGGTTCTCAGCACCATACCGCAGGAACACGCCTCGAAAGGCATCCCGAGTTCCCGCATTTTGAAAAGGCGACAAACGTACGCCCTCGGGTGACTCTATGATGCGTTTAACTTCGGTCCACTCCATAGAGGTCACGCTCAGTCCGCATCGGCTCGATGCACCCCTTTGATCAACCTTGTATGTCGCCCCGACGAGGTACTCCATTGTTGCCCCGATGACTATCGCCAATCCAGCGATCCCCAGCAAAAGGCTCTTTAGGAGCACAAGGCCGAACAGGAATGCCAGTACAGCCACGGCATACACAGCGACCACCTTTGCAGGCTCGTTGGAGGAAAGACGTACGGACCACGTCAAAGAGTCTCGCCGGTTTACGAGCTCTCCCGTCAATTCGGACTTCACCCCCGTCGAATTGTGGTTCATTCTCAGATTCCGACACCGGCCAACGTCAATGTTTCCTCAACGCCAGCGGTGAAACAATTCACTGACCGACTCGTTCAAGTGAATGCGTCGTATCGCCTCACCGATGAGTGGCGCGGATTCAAGGACCGTCAGCTTGTCCATGAGCTTCGCCTTGGGAATCGGGATGGTGTCCAAACAGATCACCTTGCTGATCACGCTGTCTTGAAGTCGTTGGGGAGCGTTGCCACTGAACACGGGATGCGTGCAACTCGCGACCACCTCTTTGGCACCACGCTCCAACAGCGCCTCAGCGCCACTGATGATCGAACCGCCCGTGTCGATCATATCGTCGATGATCACGCACTTTTTGCCCTTGAAGTTACCGATGATCTCAACCACTTCTACCTTGTTTGGCTCCGGGCGACGTTTGGCAATGACGACAAACGGCTTTCCAAGCATCTCCGCGAGGGATTTAGCGCGGCCGACCCCAGCCACATCCGGGCTCACGACGACCACATCTTCTTCGGCATAGCCGATTTCGATCATATGGTCACCTAGGATGGGACCGCCGTAAAGGTGGTCGACCGGCATGTTGAAAAATCCTTGGATTTGCTCGGCATGCAGATCGATGGTTACGATCCGTTGCGCGCCCGCCTGGGTTATCAAATCGGCCACCAAGCGCGCTGTGATCGGCTCACGGGGTTTGATCTTCTTGTCCTGTCTCGCATAACCGTAGTAAGGCATCACCACGGTCATGTGTCGCGCCGAAGCCCGTCGGAAGGCATCCAACATGATCAGCAATTCCATGATGGAATCGTTTGTTGGGCTGCAAGTGGGTTGAATGAGAAAAACGTCGTTTCCTCTTG
>CAZUCK010000072.1:0-11821 GCA_964619505.1 uncultured Fimbriimonas sp.
CGACGGCATCTCCGAAGGCGCTGGAGGGCTCGCGCAGTTCGACGTCCACCTGGTGTCCGGCGATCTTCTTCATGTCCTTGATAAGCCCGGTCGCCCTTAGGTATCCCCCCATGAGCACGATCACCTGATCGCAGACCTTTTCAATGTCGGGGAGAAGATGGCTGCTGACGAGAACATTGACCTGTTTGCCATGGGAGATCGAACGGATGAGTTCCAACATGTCCACTCGGCCGGCGGGGTCTAGGCCGTTGGTGGGTTCGTCCAGCAAGAGCAACTTCGGGCCATGGACGAGAGCTTGAGCGAGTTTGATGCGCTGGCGCATACCGGTCGAGTAGGTCTCCACGTTGCGGTACCGCGCTTCGCCCAAGCCGCAGTACTCCAAGACTTCGTGAGCACGGCGCAGCGCTTGTTCGGCCGGCATTCCGGCCAGTTCCCCAGCGTAAGCGACAAAGCTGACGGCACTCATTCCAGGAATATGGCAATCCTGTTCAGGCATCAGTCCAACGCGCTGCCTTATGTATCGCCCACCCGTTTGAACGTCATGCTCCAGTACTTTTCCGCCGCCACAGAAGGGCTGTACAAAGCCGAGGAGGGTCTTAAGAAGGGTGGTTTTGCCAGCGCCGTTAGGTCCCAGCAACCCAATGCAGCCTTCGGGAACGTCCACCGTCAAGTCGCTGAGGGCCGTGAAGTTCCCGTACTTTACGGTCAGATTCGCGATGGACGCAACGTTCACTGGGGTTACTTTACACTCTCCACGTTGGGGATGACGGCAATCCTGACTGGGCCGTTGCAATTGGGGTCATTGTGCCTAGGCGTCAGGGAAGCAGCCGCAGTGGATTTCGTGATGGATGGATCAGCGATCGTCCCAAATTCGGAAGGCGATGACATAGAGTGACCCCTGGATGGCCTTGAGGGTCTTGCTGGTGAGGTCATCGACTTTTGTCTTCGCTGCGTCCGCATCCGTGTCGGTGATTTCGATCAGCGATTCATGTTTGTAAACAATGTCGTCGCCGTCTTTGGCCACCTCGAAAAGGTCGGGTGCTCTGTCGAAGAGTTTGTTCAATTTTGGCAGCGCTTCGTCCGCCCGTTTTTTGGCCTCGGGCCCGGCGAAGGCGTAGATCTTTCTGTTGGCAAACCAGATTTCCACGACGCCCTTATCCACTGGCTTTTCCATGGCGCGGAAGGTCGTAGTGACTTTGGATCGTTCCAAGGGAATGTGCGCTTCGGCCATCATGGCTTGCACGGCGTCCGCGCGCTCTCGTGACGGCGGGTGGCTTTGGAAGATGCCGAGGCTGATTTTGGGCGAGTTACGCTCGTCGATCGCAAGTCGTTCCATAACTGTGAGAAGACCTGTCGGGTTGTATTTGCTCTTGGTGAGGTACTGGAAACCGCCGGCGTCGGCCGAGAGTTCCGCTTTTAGGCTCCAGCCACTGCCCTTCGCCATTCCTACGAGTTGTCCCATTTCAAGTGCCTGAACTCCGCCTGCCGCACCGCCGGCGAGCACCGAGAGGAGGACAAGCGGCAGGGTGACCCTTTCGAGTTTGGTTTGCTCGTGTTGGAGGGTGGCAACGTGGCGGGATTCCGCGTGAGAGATTTCGTGGGCAAGGACGCCCGCCAACTCGTCGTCGGTCTCGACATATTTGACGAGTCCTTCGAGAACGTAGATGCGGCCGCCCGGCAAAGAGAACGCATTGACATCGTCGCCCTTGACGACCGTAAACGAGTAGTTGAAGGGATTGAGTCGCTTGTCTCCCCATTGGACATGCACGGGTGTGACCCGGGCGATCGCGGCCATTTCGTCGCCGATTCGCTGGACCCTGGCGACGTACTCTTTGTTCTTGGAGACTTTGTATTCCTTGGCCACTTCCGAGGCGTATTTTCTGCCGAGAGAATCGTCGTGTTCGAGGTCGGCCAGGTGCTTGGGATCGTGGTCGGGGGCGACCAGGGGCGGTTGTGTCGTGGCGGGTGTTTCGTCCTTGTCGATGGGCGTCTGAGGTTTGGCCTGTGAACTGCCCTGCGCAAGGATCGCGGTGGCCACGAGCAAAAGGTTCAGCATAGTTTCAAGGGTTTGACGGCCGAGGGCTTCCGTCCGGGTCGAGCAATACGGGACGGTCGCGGTCTTTGTCGACCATGCACAGGAAACCGAAGGGCTCTTCGGCTGTGTTCTCAAACTGGTGGGGCGTCATGGGTTTGACATGAATGGTGTCGCCGAGGGAGATGTGTTGCCACTCGTCTCCGAGGCGGACTCGGCCCTGACCCCGCAGGACGACAACGCAGTGTTCGTGGGCGTGCATCTCGAAAGAGGTATATCCTCCCGCTGAAACCTCAAAATATCGGGTTTCAAAGGCGGTACTCGCCTCGGGAAAAAACTCTCGCCTCGTGACGAACTCAAACGTGCCGGGTCGGTCTTTGTAAGCCTTCAGCTCAACGTCCGGGTATGTGAAGTCGGCGCTTTCGCGAATCAATCGAAGATCACCATTGCTTTGAGTATGTCCCCTGCCCTCATGGCAAGATACGCCTTTGGGAGATCATCGATCCCTGTGAAATCGCTTACAACCTGCTCAGCACGCAACAGTCCGGACCGGATGAGTGCGGCGGCGGATTGGGTGTCGTTGGGGCCACACGAGTAGCTGCTAACCAAGCTTAGGTCTTTGAAATAGGCTTGGTTCAGATCGATCGGAGCGTGGCCGTTGGGGGGCATGGGTGCGAAAAGGACGACCGTGCCGCCGGGTGAGGCCATTGAGATGGCCTGATTGACAGCCTCCGGCGATCCTGGACAGACAAAGACCACGTCCGCTTCTGCCACGTTTTCAGCTGTTCTGGCTTCAAGCCCGTGATCCAGGGCCCATCTTAGCCGCGCTGGGTTCGGCTCATAGCCCACGGCGCCCGATAGGATAAACATGTGCATGAGGCCCATCGTGCCTAGGCCCAGAACGGCGCAGCGCCTTCCTTCTGGGCCGCCCAGACGGATGCTCTTTGCCACGCAAGCCAACGGCTCGATAAGGGCGGCGTCGATGGGACGCAAATCGTCGACAATGTGGGTGTCGTTGAGGTTTTCGGACGGAACGGCGAAGGCTTCCGCCATGCCACCAGGGACCAGTTTCGTGCTCTTCCATTGGTCGCAATGAACGTACAAGCCCCTCGTGCAGAGATCACATTTCAAGCACGGTGCGTGGTGGTGGGGGCAGACGAGGCTGCCCACGGGAAACTCGGCATTTTGGCTCTCGAGAACTTTTCCGCAAACTTCGTGGCCCAGGACGTGTGGGATCTTTCGGTCCATGTACCACGCCATGAGTTCTCCGGAACATAGGCCGCTGGCCAATGTCTTCACAAGGAGTCCGCCCTCCGGGCATTGCGGCGAGGGCTCTTCGCGAATTTCTAAACGGCCTTCGCCGACATATCGGGCGAGTTTCATGGGTGGAAAACGTACTTCAAGCCGCGGCCCGCCTTGAGATCCTCGAAGGTCTGGGGGCCCTCCTCCAAAGTCCGGGATGCGCTCAGGAGCGGTTTCATATCGAAGTTCGGATCGAGCAACCACTCGCGTGCCGCGCGAACGGCCGAGGTGCCGAAATGGAACGGGCTGACGAGGGAGATTTGGTCATAGTGGAGTCTTCCGGTGTGGAACGTCGCAGAACTGCCGGAGGGGCAACCGCCAAAGAGGACGACGTTGCCGCCTCGTCGGGCGTAGCCGACGCTGCGCTCCCAGACTTCCACAGTGCCCGTGCATTCGATGACGATGTCGAATTGTCGTTCCAAGCCTTGATCTTCAGGGTGTGCGATCTTTGCTCCAAAGGCTTCACCGACTTCGAGGCGTTCCTTGTTTCGCCCAGCGAGGACGATCTCTTGGGTTCCCCGAAGTCTCAGGGCGGCAACGAACAGGAGGCCGATGGCGCCGGGTCCAATGATGAGCACTCGATCACCGACATGATTCGGCACGAACTCCAGAGCTTGCGCCACGCATGAGAGGGGCTCCAGGAGGCTGGCCGATTCAAAGGAAAGGTGTTCCGGCTTAGGAAACAGGTTGATTCTGGCGATGTGGGCAGGAATGAGAAGGTATTCGGCATAGGAGCCGAGGACCTTGGTGGACATGATGCTTTCGCACAGGTTCTCTTGACCAAGAACGCACCATCGACACTTGCGACACGGAGCGGAGTGGACTCCCATCACGGCATCGCCTACGGCGAATGGCGCGCCTTCTCCGACGGCTGCCGCAACGCCGCTGTATTCGTGGCCGAAGAGGCCGGGCATTGGAATCTGGGGGTGGCCCCGGAGATACGCCTTGAGGTCTGTGCCGCAGGTGGTGGCTGCAACCACTTTAACCAGCACTTCACCGGCATTGGGCAACGGGACAGGCACGTTGCGCAATTCCAGCGTTCCCGGCTTATCCAGAACCAACCCGCGCATCTCGGCGGGAATGGATTTGGCGGATTGGTGAATCGTCTGTGCGCTGGATTTCAAGAATGGTCCCTTCGCTCACTGTGCCGGTTGGCGCGCCGGAGAGCGAGAAGGTACTCTCAGCCGACGGGACAACCCCTCCATTGAAGCACGATGCCCACCGTTGACACAACCGTTTGGATTTCCGCGCCTCTCGACAAAGTGTACGAGATCGCCAAAGACAGCCGCTCGTTTCCCGAGTTTATGAAGGATGTGGAATCGGTGACCCCCGTGGAAACCGACGGCAATCGGTTCGTTTCCGATTGGGTGGGCCTCATTCCGCAATTCCGTCTGAAAGTGCGCTGGCGGCAGGAAGAGACTTGGGACGACACCACCCACAGTTCGACGTTCAAACAGTTGAACGGCGATTACGATTCGCTGGAAGGCACTTGGACTTTTAAGGAAGAAGACGGCGGCACCCGCTTTGACCAGCATTTAGATTATGAGTACAACGTTCCGACGCTGGGACCCTTGCTTAAGAAGGTGATCTACACGATCGTCGTGAAGAACTTGGCGGGCGTTAGCGACGCAATCAAAGCCCGGGCTGAAGGAAAGTAGCTGCTTAGTCCGGAAATCGTCGTTGACAAGTCATTCACCCTTCTGTACAATTCGCATGCTGCCCCTTGGGTTGGAGGAAGTATGTTTAATCTGAAGAATCACGCCATTGCGCTAATCGTGTTGGCGCTCGCCGCAACGACGACCGCTTACACAGCGGGAGCCAAGTCCGATAAGGCGCAAATCGAGGAACTCTATGCCCAGTGGAAGAGGTCCTTCATCGCCCATGATCTTAAGGGCGTCGAGTCCGTTTATGCCCCAGGCAAAGGTGTTTTCGCCTTTGATGTGGTTCCGCCCCGCGAATTCCGCGACCGGAACAGCTACATGAAGAATTATGCCGAGCTCTTCAAGGCCTTTCCGGGCCCAATTACTTGCAAGATCGAGGAGTTGGACATCACTGTGGTTGGGTCTGCGGGTTATGCGCATTGCATCACAGACATGGTCGTTACGGGGAGCGACGGTTCAAAAGTGCGCCTGGTCGACCGAACCACGGACGTTTTCCGAAAGATCAAGGGCAAGTGGTTGATAGTGCTCGAACACAATTCTATTCCGGTGGATTTGGAGACTGGCAAACCAGATATGTTGTCGAAGCCGTGAACCGCTTCAACCTAGCGAAGCGCGCGTTATGGGACCGAGGATTGTGGGGACGAGGTCAGCGGAGTGCAGCGCAGTCCATACGCCTCTCCGCTTCTTTTTCGAGATCATGAATTTCCGCCTCCAGCTTTTGGCGGATCGCTTCAACTTCCTCCACCGTCGCTTCCGGAGGAACGTAGAGGGGATCGCCGAGAATCATGATGGCTCTGGCGAAGGGGGCGGGAACCATATAATGGTCCCAAGACTTGGCGAGCAATCGCGGCTTTGCGGAGATGCCAATGGGTACCAACGCCGCGCCTGACTTTTGCGCCATCAGCATGACGCCGCCTTGCACCACGCCCGAGGGACCGCGGGGCCCATCGGGTGTTATCGCCATCAGTGCCTTGTGCTTCAAGACTCGAATGGCTTCTACGGCTGCACGGACGCCGCCTCTGCCTGTGCTTCCCCTGATGACCTGAAACCCGAGTCTTGTGAATACCGTGTTCTGAATCTCGCCGTCTCGGGATTGGCTGATAATGACCCAGACTCCTTGTCGACGCCAAAAGGAGGCAGCGACGAAGGATTTGCCGTGCCATCCGCAGATGATCCTGCCGCAGTCGAGATCAAGGATCTTCTCGTAGCCAACAACTTCTGTTCGAAGGGTGCGACCAATCGAGCTGACGAGGTTGTAGATCAAGCCTCCCGCGACTTTTGGGCGGACCCTCCTCCACCAGACTCTCAAGCCATCCACCCGCGCACTCGGGCCAGTTCAACGGCGGCATGGAGGGGGTAGGTTTTCGACAACTGTTCGATGATCTTCTTAGCCTGTGTGTTGTCCGATTCCCACTTGAGGCCTGCGAGGGCAAGCATCGCTTCCGGCCTTTGGGGATCTTCGATGTCTTCGCCGACGACGCTGAGAAGCAGCGCTTCGCAGAGCTGCGGATCACTCGACTTTGAGCGTTCTGCGAGCATCGTTCTTTGAATGGTGGGCAACTTGTTTAGTCGCCCAAGGGCAGCCAGACGCATCAGGACAGGGTTGTGCTCACCTTCAGGGGCGGTTTCAAAGAGCTGAAAAAGGGTTTCCGTCTCAAGCTCTCTATCGTCCATTGTCGCTGCCGCTTTGGCGATTTCCCAAAGGGCTATGGGGTCGTTCGGGTGCTTCTTGAGATGATGTTGGGCGGCGGCGATGGTCGCCGCGGGTCCCCTCAGGTTCATCTCGTCCAAAACCGCATGCCCGAGTGCCCGCTGCCCGAGGTCGGGGGCTCTGAAGACCAAGGAAAGGAGCAGCCCTGCAATGAACCCGCCCAAGTGCGACCAGTAAGAGACGGCGGACGCTTCGGCGCCGATATGCACGACAGCGCCAAGAGCCTGCAATGCGACCCAAACGCCCGTGACTGAAGCGACAGAAATTGAGACGTGGGGGGCAAGAGGCACACGCAAGCCGTAGTAGCGTGCGCTGTAATAGGCGGCACAACCGGCGACGCAACCGCTTGCTCCGAGGAGCTCGACGCCGGAGGGGCCGGCCATGAGTGAGTGCGCAAGCACTCCCAAAAGGCCAGACGCGAAGTAGACAATGGCGAAGCGTAGGGAGCCCGTGGCGAGTTCGACTGAGGCTCCAACCGCCGCCAAGAACACCATGTTTCCCAGGAGGTGGATCACGTTCTGGTGCATGAATAGGCTGGTGAACGCGGTTTGGACCGATGGAGCGTCGGCTCGAAAGGCAAATTGTTCGATGAGGTCGGGTTGCAGCACGACAATGAACGCAGCGGCGATGTTCGCTGCGATCAGAAGGAGCGTCGTTATGGGAATGCGGGATGATTTGGCGGTCAAGCTTCCTGCAGCATGTCCTCCGTAATGTCCACGGTTACATAGGTCTCCTGAACGTCGTCGAGATCTTCGAGCATGTCCAACAATCGCAACAGCTTGGGAACCTCATCTGCAGCGGGTTCCACTTTGTTGGTGGCGACGTAGGTCAAACCCACCTCGCGAGCCTTGACTCCCGCCTGTTCGAGCGCCCCGTTGACCTTGTGGAGATCTTCGATGGCGGTATAGACGGTGAACTCTTCTTCATCTGCTTCGATGTCTTCGGCTCCGGCGTCAAGGGCAAGGAGCGTGAATTCGTCTTCATCGTGGCTGGCGCGGTCGACAATGATCTCACCAAGGTGTTTGAATTGCCAACTGACGGACCCGTTCTCGGCGAGGTTGCCGCCGCATTTTGTGAAGGCAAAGCGGATGTCCGCAACGGTGCGGTTTCGGTTCTCGGAGTAGCATTCGAGGAGGATGGCGGAACCGCCTGGGCCGTAGCCTTCATAGGTGATTTCTTCGTAGTCGGCACCCTCGATTTCACCTGTTCCTCGTTGAATCGAGCGCTTGATGTTCTCCGCCGGGACAGAGTTGTCCCGGGCCTTTTGAACAGCCACCCGGAGCCTGGGGTTCATGTCGATGTCTCCGCCGCCCATCTTCGCAGCGACGATGATCTCACGACTCAGCTTGGTGAAGATCTTGCCGCGAACCGCGTCCTGCTTTCCCTTGCGTATGCGGATGTTCTTCCATTTCGAATGGCCTGCCATACGCTCATTTTGGCACGGAGGCCCGGTTCGGCTGCTTCGGAAAGGAAAACGGGCGGTCTCAACGTTGAGGCCGCCCAGTTATCCAGGAGGGTGAGGTGGGATCTAATTGGTGGTCAGGCTCACACGGTTGGGATCCACCGGCGTTGCCTTGAAGATTCGGATCGTGTTGTGATCCGTGAATTCAAATTGGAGGCTGGCCGCCTTGGTCACTTGCTCCAATGCGTAGCGGAGTGAGGTGTTGATGAGGAAGGCGTCCATCTTATAAGCGGGAACGGACTTGTCGACTTCGATCAGGACGTCGGTTTGTGCGCCGAGCGTGGCGAAGACTGAGATGAGGCTGGCGCGGGCCATTCGGGTTATGATCTTCTTGTTGAGAACCGATTCCGGAAGGCGCTTGGGTTTGACAGGTTCCGGTGCCTGGACGATCTGTTGCGCGGCTTGCTTTTTCGCGAGCCCCCGGGAGATGAAATAGATTCCGTTCTGAATGTCGCAATGAAGCTCTGCTGTCTGGCAAACGATCGAAAGTGCTTCGTCGAAATCGACGTTGTCGAGCACGAGGTTCAACGAGAAATGGGTGTTCGGCTGGACGACGTAGCTCTTTTTCGCCTGCGTGAACATGTCGTGGAGCACGCCCTTCACGTCAACGCCATTGGCGGTGATGGACACGGTCGACAGATTCGACGTTGGCGGTGCGACGGTTTGTGCGCCGGCGACAAATGGGATCAGGACGAGTGCGGCGAGGATGAATGATTTTCTCATGATGTTCACTTGCTGATTAGGTGGCCGGCGGAGTCATAGACTCGGATTGCGGTCGATTCGGCGGCGACAGGGGCTGCCTTGGCGCGGCGTGCCCGGTGCTTAGCTTTGGCCCTGGCGGATTTCGCCTTCTTGGCGTGCTTGACACGTTTGTGGGTCTTGGGAGTGGTCGTATGGGCGGGGCTTGGCGACGCCTCATCTGCCGTTGCATCATCGTTTCCGGCCGCTTGAGCTGAGTCAGGCGGCACGGGCTTCACGTAATCGATTTTTTGCGTCGAAGCCGAGGTGGGAGCCGGCTTTAAGTTCGGGGTCGTGACCGGTGTCGGTGTGACCGCAGCCGTCTGTGTTGGGGCGGTGGACGTCGTGGCCGGGGTCGTTGTGGTTGCGGTTGGATCGATCGCGGTGGTCGTCGTTGTGGTCGTCACGGCGGCGGGGGGAGCGGTGACGGGGGCTGTTTTGGCCAATTCCGTTGGCTTGGAATCTGAGGTGGTCGGCGGCTGTGCAGGGATGACGGTGTTTCCGAGGGAGTTGCCATAAACGCGGACCAACATCAGCACGCCGGCAAGTGCGAGGCACATTGCGAACGGCTTCCAAAAGTGGGAGGCGCTGGCCTTGGTTGCGGTCTCGGCGGGGGCGGGTGTCGGCGTTGGGCGGGGATTTTTCGCGCCGAAGAGCTCGTGGAGCGCACCGGAGACGTTTTTGGGGGCATCTTCTGCGATCGTCACTTCAGCGACGGCGGACGACCCGTTGAGCATTGCTTGCAGGATGGCTCTTCGCTGAACGAGGGAGGCCTTGCACTCTGGGCATTCGCCGATATGCGCTTCCAGTTGCTTGAGGGCTTCCGGTGAGAAGGCGTCACCCGACAGGTATCGGCCGATTTGCGACGTCGCTATTTGACACTCAATGCTCTTAACTGACATCTCTAATAACCTACTTTAGGTTTTTCCTCCGGGCCAATGGCGGCCCAATAGGATTCTCGGATCGCGTCCCAGCATCTTTAGGGGGACTTTGGGAATTTCGAGATTTTAATTTGCCGGCGGGTTTGGTTCCCTGATCTGCATTTTACAAGTTCCGAGGAAAGATCTCGGGCACGACACAGCGTCGGAGCTCGAGGAGTAACCTGCGGCGGTGGGGTTGTTGCCTGTGCGGGCGGAAGTTGTGGTGGTGGGCGCCGGAATCGCCGGCATCAGCGCCGCGTACCGCCTTGCGCTTGCCGGCCAGAAAGATGTGTTGATTGTCGACCCTCTGCCGCCACTCAGCCTCACAAGTGATAAGTCCACCGAGTGCTACCGCAACTTCTGGCCGGGCCCGGACGGGGCGATGGCGGCTTTGATGAGCCGCAGCATCGACTTGCTGGAGGAATCCGCTGAAGCCATTCGGATGAACCGGCGTGGCTATTTGTTCGTGACCGATCGAGCTGAGCGGGTCGGCGAATGGATCGTGGCCGCCGATCAAGCGAATTCCTATGGAGGAGGCGAAGTCCGGGTTCATGAGGCTGTTGGCACTTATCGCGCTTCGGCGCCCGAGGGATTGCAATCGATCGACGGTGTGGACATCGTCCACGATGCGAATCCGTTGTTTCCTTACTTGAAACCCGGCGCTTCCGCGATGCACATTCGTCGGGCGGGATGGCTGAAGAGTGACCTCTTGGGTCGGCTCTGGCTGGACAAGGCGCTTGAAATGGGCGTTCGGCTGGTGCGGGGCGAGGTGATCGGCATTGAACTCACCGCTGGTCGCGTGTCCGGCGTCGCCATCAGGGTGGGCGAGGCAGTGTCGGGAGTGAAATGTGGAGTGTTGGTGAACGCAGCGGGGCCGCTCTGCGCGGACGTGGCGGCGCTCGTCGGGTTGGAGATGCCTGTGTTCTCCGAACTGCACCTGAAGCTGAACTTCCGCGACAAAGAGCGGGCGATGCCGCGCAACGCTCCGCTCGTCATCGGGGACGATCCGATCGAATTGCCTTGGCGTGTGGAGGAGCGGGAGGCGTTGTCGGCAGATCCAGCCATTCATTTTCTTTCCGAGAGCTTTCCGAAGGGGGTCCATGGCCGCCCGGAGGGCGGGCCCAATTCGGATGCCGTGTTGCTTCTGTGGACGTATCACTTGGACGCAGTGAAGCCGTCGTGGCCCATCGTTGAGCCGCCGTTTCTGGCAGAGTCGGTCGTTCGCGGCATGTCCACCGTCATCCCCGCCTTCAGGGTTTACCAGGACCATTTCGACCGGCCCATCTTGGACGGCGGCTACTACACGAAGACGCGCGAAAACCGTCCCCTCATCGGCCCGACATCGGTGACGGGCTACTTCTTGTCGTGTGGGTACTCGGGCTACGGAATCATGGCGGCGGCGGCAAGCGGTGAGCTTCTGGCGCAGTTTGTTCTGGGGTTGGAACTGCCCAGCTACGCGGGCGCTTTCCGGCTGGATCGGTACGAAGACGAAGCCTATCGGGCGAAGCTGGACTCCTGGGTCGATACGGCGCAGCTGTAGGCGTCACCTACTGCCGACTTACTAGCTCCCAGACTCCTTTCGGCAATTCGTCCGGACTCTTGATGATCATGCGAGTCCTGCAGGTGGTTGGCTGCCCATCGCATAACGTATTGCCATTTATAGAACATCGTCTCGTCAGCCCTGAGGGCGTCCTCGTGGTGCGTCCAAATGTGTTTCGCAACTTGGATAACGCCTGCACGTCCGTCATGGTCTTCCAGTGCCTTTATAACCCAACCCTCCCGGTCAGCTTGCTTCAGATCGCGCCGACCCTGCCCGCCAGGGTGATCAGATTGCCGCCGCCATCAGTTGGGCATCAGCCCGGCAGCCCCGGCAAACGGCGCCAAATAGGACCTTCAAGAGTGGCTGGAATGGGCCACGTGCATGAGGATACCTCGCCACGCTGACAGCCAAACCTGACACGTCCGGCTCAGGCTTCTGAGCCGGGCAGGAGGGTG
>CAZUCK010000073.1:0-11458 GCA_964619505.1 uncultured Fimbriimonas sp.
AGGCGGTGAAGTCGTATCACACTTTGCGATCGGTGTGGGTGATGGGTGAAGGTGCCCCCACGGGCTTCGCCCATTGCATGGTGTCCATCCTCAAAGGGCGCCCCCTCGACCTTCGTAAGAGGATTGCGGAAGGCATGTATGCGGTGCTGAAGGAGCAATTTCGCGAGTCGCTTGCCGCACATGAGGTGGGGCTGACACTTGAGCTTCGCGAAATGGATTCCGAGACTTACCACAAGTAGAACAACTGGGTTTCCTCGAAAATTGACGAAAACCAGCATTTTTTAGAGCCGGTAAATCTAAGGATGCGCGGGACCGACCCGAAACCTAAAGTAACGCTTTATGTTTGAATTCGGTCTACGCCTCGTCATCGCCGCCGTCATTTTCACCGTTTCCGCTGTGTTCGGAACGCCGCCTCAAGACATTGCCTGGAAGGTGAGCGTGGCGACCGTGGTGTTCGGTTTGGTCGGCTTTCGCCTGGAATCAAAGAATGCCCTGAGCGGCGGCTTTGCCGCGCTGATCGCATCCGCCGACAGTTTTGTCATCGCCACGTTGATCGGATCCGTCGGGCACCTGAACACTCTTGGATTCTTGGTTCTGATTCCAATGATCAACGCTGCGTTGCGGCATGGGGCGCAGGCGACCACTATGGCTCCCATTGCGGCCGCTTCGCTCTTCGCCAGCTACGCGATGTTCCCCGGCAACCCGATGGCTCAAGACATCGTGCTGGCGCAAGCCGCGGCAGTCATGGCAACGGGCTTGCTTTTCGGCGCCTTGCGATCCCAGAGCACGACCTACGAGGCGGAAAGACCTGAGTTCGCGTTGGTTCAGACCACAGACGGCCTCATCGAGATCCGCGAGAGCTATAGGACCCTGAAGAAGGCTTATCAGGACCTTGAAAGTCGGACCCGGAAGCCGGTGCGTTTGGCAGAACTCGAAGAGGTGCGGCCCCATCGACGTGAAGAATTCTTCTTGAATTTGGCCAAGAAGCTCGCCGTGATCGGGGAGATCGAGAGCGTGGGCGTGTACTCGTATGCGCAGTTTGAAAGCTCCATGGTCATCCGCGGCGCGGCAGGTGACTACGGACAAAAATTGGCGAACTCTGCGCTTACTGTGAAAGTGCATGCCGCGCTGAGTTTGGTACGGAATCAGACCCACCAAGCCCTGGAGGCTTTGAAGGATTCCGCGGACGCACGAAAGGTCGCCAACATTCTGCTGACTGAGACCACGGGGCGCATCGTGGGGATGCTCTGCTTGATGTCGCAAGATGAGGACGCCCTGGAAGAAGCACGCTCCCGGCTCGAGGAATTGGCACCCTCCCTGGCGCAGATACTCGTGGATTACAGCCGACGTGAGGCGTTGCTTCGCAGAGCGAACCAAGCCGAGCTTCTGTACGAAACCGCTTGCGTGACGCAGGGTGCGACGACCGTTCAGGCGCTTGCGGAAAGAGTAGTGCAGCAGTTGTGGGACCTTTCTGATGTGGATCACGTTGGATTCACGCTTTGCGACGATGATCGAACGGAGACCTTAATTTCCCGGGGCGCAGGCTTCCAAATTCTCGAGACGATGAATTTCACGACTGGGACGGGCTCGGAGGCATGGCGTGAGTTGGGGTCCCCTGAGCTAGCCGTCTTCGACTTACGTTCCGACGCCAGATGTTCTTCGGCGGACTGTTTGAAGCAGCGCATAGGTTCGATGTGTATCGCCCCGGTGTCGAACAACCTCGGTTGCGTGGGATATCTGGCGATGGCGACTCATCGTGCGGGCGGCGTCGACTCGGCGGAGGTCGAGACGCTGAGGACGGTGGCGGTTGAGCTTGGCCGTGCCTTAAATCGACTCATGACAAAGGAAGAGGCGACAGAGGGGCTTTTGACTTCCTCAGAGTTCTTAGGTTTCGTAAGCGATCATCCGGCGGGGTGCATCATTTTGTTGGAACCGATCAAGTTGGACCGCCTGGAGGAGACCTTTGGCAGGCCCGAACTTTCGCACGCGATACGGCAGCTTGCGGGCCGCTTGAGGTCAAAGTTGCCTGCGGGCGGAGCGCTTTGCCGAAAACCGGAGGGTTCTTTCGTGGCTTATCTGCCGCACGCCACCAGAGACGTCGCCGCTCTCTGGGCCAACGATGCGACGGCGATGGCTTCCATGATTGGGCTCAAGACGCCGGACGGCTCTTCGCGGATTCCGCTGGGCCTGCGTGCAAAAGTCGCCGAATTTGGCAAGCAAGAAGACGAGATTTTAGCGATGGAAGCATCCTAAAATTGACGTCCTGGCACATTTGCGCGTATGGTTGGCGCGATTCTCTTGATACGCTGTAGTGGGACTGAGGATAGGGATCAAAATCGATGAGGAAGAAAAGTGCCACCCACGGTTTGGGCGGTTGCCTTGATGGCGGCATTTCAGGGAGTCAGATGACCTGTCAAGCGGCCACTTTGGCCCGTCGTCTTGCCCGAGCCGATTTAAGCCTAACGATGGGCGACGCCTCGAGTTGCGCCGACCAAGCCCGCGAAATCCTGGCGCAGGACAAAGACCATGTCGGCGCCCTAGAAGTGTTGGCGAAGGCCCTATGGCAGACTTGCGAATTCTCGGAGTTGATGGTCGTGATCGACCGGCTGATGGAGTTGAACCCCTATGAGCCTGGGTACCACTCTTTGAGAGGCGCCGCCTATCAGGCGATGGGTCGCTACGGAGACGCAGTTCGGGCGATGGTGCGTGGCAACGGGTCCGACGGCGGCCAATCCTTGGCCGAGCTGCAAGATTGGCAGGCCGATCTTGTGGCAGCCCTGCTTCAAGAGGACTCCGTCTTCAGAGCCCACTACAGCCAGAATCCAGAGCGGGCCTGTTTGGACCGCGGATTCGCCTTTGCAAACGCTCCGACGTCCACAAAATGGGTTTCTGAGCGACTCAGCTCCGAATTGCTTTACACCCGGCCGAGCTAACGGACTCCGGCAAATTGGGCATATAAGCCAACCACCCTTCTGACATAAGCCTGTGTCTCGCGATAAGGAGGCACCCCGCGGTGCTTGGAAACTGCTCCTTCACCCGCATTGTAAGCCGCGAGAGCGAGAACAAGCGATTCGTAACTGTTGCCACCGGTTTGGTGCTGATACTTGTCTAAGTGGCCGCGGATGAGTTTGACGGTGCCATACAGGTTGTCCACCGTGTCATAAGAATCCGATACGCCCATCCACTTCGCCGTGCCCGGCATCAGCTGGCCCAGCCCCCTTGCCCCCGTCTTACTGGTTGAGTTGGGGTCGAATCCGCTCTCAACCATGACCATGGCCATGATGAGGCGGGCGTCGACGCCGTACTTCAGGCTGAAGCCAATGATGCCGCGCGCGATGAGGTTTGCATCTTGCTCAGTCAGCCGTCGATTCTGCTTTCGGATGAACTTTGCGTAAATCGGCATCACCTGCGTTTCCGGCAAATTCCAATCGACGTGCTTTTGGGCCGCGCTGGGCTTCTTGCCTGGAGCTGTGGCTCTCTTGCTTTGGCGATGGGCGTCGCTGGGGGAGACGCTTTGCTCCGGCGCGGCGCCAAGGAGCTTGATTTTGGGTTCGGAGTTCTCGGCTCTGCGGACCGCTTGGACGAGTAGGCGAGCATGCACGTCACCGCCTCCAAGCCAACCAGGAGGGGTGTTCGTGTCGATGTCGAGGGCGGAACCGTCTTCCCGCTCCAGCAGGAGTGTGTAAATGCTGCCGATCTTGAACGACCCTTTGACGACGCCTTTGACTTCCAGGACGCGGGAACCAACGAAGGCGTCCAGCGCTTCCACACCAGCGGCTTCACGAATGCCGTAGTGTCGGCGCAATCTCATGTATTCGCCCAGAGATTGCGCGTGAACGATGGGCGCTCCAGCGAGGAGTAGGGCTAACATCCAGATCGTGCGCATCATGATTGGCTGACCTGGGACATATTATCGGGTCCAATTAACATCTGTCCCTGCCAGCCGAGACGAAATGGAATGAGGCGTTGGCATTTCCCCCATTCTTGCACCTTGAAGGCCGGTTTGAGGGCTTGCCTTTGGCGAGTTGGGATTCGATCAGCTGTATTGTTCGATGGATTCGTGAGCGTATGGCCTTCCACTGCGCCGGTAGATGTCCTTGAGTTTGTCGACGTCGAACTGCACCCGGCGAAATTCCACTCGAATTCGGCCAGAGTCGTTCGTTAACACGGCATATTCCGCGAACGGGTCCAGCTTCATGTGGGCAAAGTCCTGATCGTGTCGATACGCGAACCCGGCGCTCCCCACCCCGATGTAGAACCCCCGGTGAAACTGGTGGATTTGTTGCACGTGTGTGTGTCCGCCGGCAAGGATGTGCGGTTCGAACTCTCCAAGGAGTTTTTTGACCTCTTCCGCCGGGGTTTGTGGAAGGATGACATCGTCATAGGAGTGGGGCGAGCCGTGAAACCCAATAAGGTTCCTTTCGGCGGAAAGCGGCACCGTTATGGTCGGCTTGAACGTTCGAATGAACTCCTTCTGGGCAGAAGTCAGCTGCTCCAGCGACCATTTACGCACCGTGTCCAGCCGCATTTTTCGCTCGTCTGTGATCTCTTCCGCCCCGGTTTCGTCGCCGGTCAACAGAAAGTCGTCCGCATTGCCCATCACGACCGGGCAACCCAAGTCCGCGAGTCGATCGGCCGTTTCCGATGGTTGGGGACCGCCTTGGATGGCGTCACCGAGACACACGGTCGCATCGAACCGTTCGCCTTGAACATCGTCCAAAACCGCGTCCAAACCGAGGCGGTTGCCGTGCATGTCGGAAAAGATCAGTATTCGCATTGGGTTGCCTCACCCCGATCGTCGTCAGTTGAATGTACGACAATGCGATCGTATGTTACAGCGGCTGAGTCACGAAGATGGGCCTAAAATCGCGCGTGGCCTCATTCCGGATTGTGTGCGCCGACCGGCCGTGAATGGCCAGTTATGGCGGAGAGATCGGGATTCGAACCCGAGAAGGGATATTAGTCCCTTACCCACTTAGCAGGCGGGCGCTTTCGTCCACTCAGCCATCTCTCCGCACGACGATTATAACATGATCGCCCTGACGACCCGAGAAGCCCGGATCAGAGTGAAAGATCTGTCGGAAGATACAAAAAGCGGGTGCCCGGTGTTTCGCTGGCTCGGGCACCCCTAGAGGGAGAGGAGAGTTTGCGCCTCGCGGGCGCTTAATCGGCCGCTTCTGTGCGGCTCTTCGTTGCTGTTCTTTTCAACTCTTGGGGTCAGCGCATCGTTCCACACAGTAACGGAAACGCAACTGATATCAGCAGAATTGCCTGCACTGGCATGCCCGCCCGCATGGAACACCTCGACTGTTACAAACACAAGTTTCTTTGACAGCGACTTGACTCACGAGGGCGAGGGAATATGGCCGAAAGATTGATCATGGTTGGGATGGCAGAGATACACGCCGTGCGCGTTCCTGCCCAATTCTGGTGCGTGGGTCTCGGAAGTTGCGTTGGCGTGTGCGCTCTCGACCCCGTATCGGGTGTAAGCGGGATGGTGAACGTGCTACTGCCCGAAGCCCCAAAGGGAAGTCTCGACAATCCTGGCACCTATGCGGACACGGGCGTAAACGAGTTGATCGCCAGGATGGCTTTGCTGGGCGCGACAGTCGAACGCATCAAGGTCGCCTACATAGGCGGAGCGCAAGTGGCCAAATTTGGTTCGCAACCAAGCAAGGCCGCGCAATTTGGCGAGCGCAACGTCGAGGTCGTGAAACAAGAAGTGGAGAAATTGGGGTTGGCGGTGGTCGACTCGGCGACGGGTGGCAACATGGGGCGCTCCGTGGTGTTCGAAACGAATTCGGGCGTGATCAGAGTGCGCACAGTCAACAAGGGCGAGCACAACCTGTGCTCATTGAAGGAGGCGGCATGAGCTTAAAACTGACGATAGAGGACATTCTGAGGAAGACACCGGACTTGCCGTCGATGCCCGCAGCGGCCATCGCGGTCATGAAGGAATCGGACTCGGCGACGGCGTCCGCACATTCGATTTCCGAGCACTTGATGCGCGATCAGGCATTGACCGTTCGCGTGCTGAGGCTGGCCAACAGCGCCTATTACGGCTTGGCCCGCCAGGTCATGAGTTCGCAGGAAGCGGTCGTGGTGCTTGGCACGAGGACGATTCGGCACTTGTGCCTCGTGGCCTCGTCCTATCCGTGGCTTTCCCGGGCGTTGCCGGGCTACGAGTTGGGCCCGGAGCAGCTGTTCAAGCATTCGCTTGCGGTCGCCGTCGGATCGCAAGCCATCGCCGACCAGACGGACAAAATGCAACGGGACGACGCCTTCACGGCGGGGCTGCTCCACAACATCGGCAAGGTGGCCATGAGCGTATGGCTGGAAAATAAGATCCAGGCGATGCAACTTCTGGCGGAACGCGACTGCCTGGCGTTCGACGAAGTCGAGAAAAAAGTCTTCGGCCACGATCATGCCGAGATCGGAGCGCACCTTTCGGAGTCATGGAACTTGCCGAAGGTCATGGTTCAGGCGATTCGGTATCACCACAATCCGGCCGCTTGCGAGAACGTCAACCCGATCACGGACGCCGTGCACATCGCAGACTTCATGGCGATGAGTCTCGGTTACGGACTCGGCGGCGATGGACTCCAATACGACTTCCAAGAGGCATCCCTTCATCGCCTGGGACTGAGCGTGGATTCGCTGGAGGAATTTGCAGGAACCATCATCGAGGGTTACGACAAGCATCAAAAACTGTTCGAGAGCGTAGCCGAGACCAAAGCGGCCTAGTGAGATAACCCCCATGCAAAGGACAGCGCATCCCGACAAGGCCGAATGGAACAGATTCTACGAGTCCATTCGGCAGTTGTCGGGATTGGACTTGTGGCTCTACAAGCCAGAGCAACTGCGCAAGCGAATCATGGACCTCGTGAAGCTGGAGAACCTGAAAACGGTTGATGCGCTGCTTGAGAGGGTCACCTGTGACCCGCACGGATTCAAGTGGTTCATGGAGAGACTTGCACTCAATGTGAGCGAATTCTATCGGGATGCGGGCAAATGGCAGGAGTTGAGGAGCAGGGTCTTGCCGGGCCTCGTGCGGGAGAACCCCCGCCTAAAATGCTGGAGTGCAGGCTGCAGTTTCGGGGCGGAGGCTCACACCCTGGCGATCGTGCTAGACGTTCACTTTCCAGGTCCCCATTCGATTCTTTGCACCGATCTCGACAAGTCGGCTTTGGATCTGGCTTGGGCGGGTGAATTCACGGAACATGACATGCGTAAGGTCCCGCCCGAAGTGAGAAAGGCCTACTTCGATTGGAACCCAATCCTGGAGTGCTGGACGGCAAAACGCGAACTCTCGCATTATATGCGGTTTCAAGAACAGAACTTGCTTCTGGATACCTTCGAAGACGGCTTTGATTTGATTCTGTGTCGCAACGTGATGATCTATCTCACTGACGCCGCTCAACGAGATTTGCTCCGAAAGTTTTTCGCCGCCTTAAGGCCGGGAGGAATTTTGTTCACGGGCAGCACGGAGAGGGTTCACAACTCGCTTGATTTCGAATTCGAAAACACCTTGCCGTGCTTCTATCGGAAGCCGGTCACCGCGAATGTCTTGCTCGCGGCGTAGCGACCCGGCAAGCCCGTTTGACCAGGGTCGAACCTCTCATCATTTCCTGGATCCCGCCTTGGACCGATCTCTAAAACGCCTAGTCCTCAACGAGGTATTCAGCGATGAGCTGCGCAGTGTCGTGGAGCGCGTCGGTGTGCGTGCGTTCGTAGCCGTGGCTGGTGTCCACTCCGGGGCCGATGAGGGTCACTTGCGCTTGGCCCCCAGCACGCCAGTATGCGCTCCCGTCTGAGCCGTAAAACGGATAGACGTCCGTTTTAAGATCGATGCCACGATTTTCAGCCATGACGCGGATGCGATCAGAGAGCTCTTTGCTGTAGGGACCCGAAGAATCTTTGACGCATAGAGTGCAGTTGAACTCTCGGCCGGAAAGGCCTTCTCCGATGCACGCCATATCAACCACCACAAGCTCTGCCACGTCCTGTGGAAGGCCGTCCATGCCCCCATGCCCCACTTCTTCGTAGTTGCTGATGAGGAGGGTGGTGTCTTTGGCCGCCGTGACTCCGCCATCCTTGATCGCCTTAACCGCGGCTAGGACGCAAGCGACACTTGCCTTGTCATCGAGAAATCGGGACTTGATGAATCCGGACTGGCTGTGCTCGGTTCGGGTGTCGAAATAGACGAAGTCGCCGACTTCGATGCCCAGCAGCCTCGACTCCTCCGCTGACGACGTACGCTCGTCGAGGCGAATCTCCAAATTGTCGGCCGTTCTGCCAGCGGTCTGAGCATCCTTGTTGACATGGGCGGCACCGTTTACAAACACGATCGATCCTCTGATTCTGCGGCCCGATCGGGTGGCGATGGTCACCCCTTCACTTTCAACCGTCGGCCACATCACTCCGTTCAGAGCCGTCATTTGCAGCCTTCCGCTGGACTTGATTTTTGACACCATCGCCCCAAGAGTGTCCACATGAGCCGTGATCGCCCTTGGGCGGTCGGGTGAGATGCCTTTGAGATCCGCAAGGAGTGCTCCCTTTCTCGTTCGCCGGGTGGGTACCTGCATCGCCTCAAACTCCTGTTGAACGAATGAAATGGCCCATTCGGTGTCCCCTGTGGGGCTCGGCGTGTTCAATAGGTCGATCAGGGTTTTAGTCAGGTAGTCGAGGTTGATCTCAAATCGGGCCATGTCGGGGGAGGTTTACCTCAGTTGGCTGGGTTTCGCGTCAGAATGGGTGGGAACCGCGTTGAAAGCGGCAGCCGTAGAGCGTTTGAAATGTTTGAGAACCTCACTCGCCATGAACTGAGGCCCATTTGCCCGATGGGAATTTGGACCATTTCCGGGTTCCAGATGAAAATTTACGGAATCGCCTACCAACGACAAGAGCCTCGGACCGAACTTGTGGAAGCGGCGCGCCGCGTTGCCGAACTGTACTTGGCCAAACCGACGCGCAACCGCACCCACGGCGTCGGCTTCATTGGCATCCACGATGGGAGGGGCGAAAACCAAATCTTCGTCGATCGCTGGATCAATGAAAATGAGCTGTTGCACAAGGTTTGGGCTTCGCCGGTGGATCATCCAGAAGATGTTTTTGAAACGCCCGAAGACTTCAACTCCGTCTGCATTTGGGATCTCAAGGTCCAATGCTTCGAGCGTGAGTCCTGGTTGCGCCACGTCTTAGACAACCCCGCCGGTCCCAATCCAAAGGCGTACCTGGACGACTGCCTGTCAGGGCGCCACTAGTAACGCAAGTTGAAGTTGATCACGAGTTGATTTTGGCCCGGGTTAGGCTGACGGGTTCCACCGTTTGAAATGTGGAGGAAACGAAAACCGAGAAGGTAACTCCGCCCACCGCTGTTGAACACCATGCCGCCGCCCAGCATCGGCGTGCTGTTCAGATTGTTGGTCAGGTCGTTGGTGGTCTTGTTTTCAAGTTGAATTCCGAAGCCGGCATCGAAATACGTGTGCCGGTGCCAATAGCGGGCTATGACCATACCGCCGAGGGCGTAGGTGTCGTTTGCCTTGTCCGTATTGACGCCTCGGCTGTGCGTCCTTTCCAGATAGACCTCGGAAACCCGCTCACCTTTGCCGAAAACGCATTTCAGGCCCCGATCTGGCTTGCCGTAGCCGTAGGAGATACCGTAGCCGGACCTGCTGTCGTCCGAGCCCAAAATGAGCACGGAGCGAACGCTGTCGACTCCCAAATAGTGCGCTTTCGGCGAAACACCGCTGCCGTCTTGAGCCCCCGCAACACTAACGCCACAAACCGCCACCAGCACTATGGCGGCCATCGTTCGAACCCTCACTCGCAACCCTCCTGACCGTCTGCCGATTCTGAGGCATAAGGTATCTTCAGAGCAACCCCCATGGCGTCAAAGTTGCCCGTAGTCGTGATTGTTGGTCGCCCAAATGTGGGGAAAAGCACGCTTTTCAACCGAGTCATCAAAAGACGCGTCGAGGGGGTTGAAGACGCTACGGGCAACACGCGTGACCGACTGTATGCGGAAGGCGAGTGGAATAACAAGCGGTTCACCATTGTCGATACCGGTGGCATCGTTTTTTCAGAATCGGATCCTTTGGCAGAGCAAATCCGTGTCCAGGCGAACATTGCCCTCGCCGAAGCCGACGTCGTTCTCTTCATGACTGATGCGACTTCTGGGGTCAACCCAGACGATATGGATTTGGCGAATCGGTTGCGAGGCTTTGAGAAGCCCGTTCTCATCGTCGTCAACAAAGCAGACCACCCGGGCCGCGATGATCTCGCTTACGATTTTTACGCATTGGGCCTTGGCGCCGACGTGTGGCCTGTTTCTGGGTTGCACGGGCGTGGCGTGGCCGACATGCTCGACCACATCACCGGACTTCTGCCCGATGGGCGGGCAGAAGAAGACGAGCGCGAAGAGGTGCGCGTCGCCATTGTGGGCCGCCCGAACGTGGGCAAGTCATCGATGGTCAATGCCTTCACGGGCGAACAACGGATGATTGTTTCCGACATCGCCGGCACGACCCGCGATGCGATCGACACCGTGCTTGAGTACAAGGACGAAAAGTTTCGTTTGATTGACACGGCGGGCATTCGACGTCGCGGCAAGATTCAGGGCACGGTCGAATACTACATGGTGGATCGCGCCACAAAGGCGATCGAACGGGCGGATTGCGCCCTAGTGGTTGTGGATGGAAATGAGGGATTGACGGACGGGGACAAGCGCATTGCGAAGATCGCCCACGACGCGGGAAAGGCCTGCATTTTCGCCATCAACAAGTGGGACCTCAAGGAGCCACCGGACGGGCAACCGCGCACCAAGTCGATTCTGAAGAAAGACTTCATTCGAATCTTGCGTGATCAGATTCCCGAGCTCTCTTACGCCGCGGTTTGCTTTACGTCGGCTAAGGAAAGCGCCGGACTTCAGCCGGTGTTGGATACGGTGCTTGAGGCCCTGGAGAGTTACAGCTTCCGCCTATCGACGGGCCAATTGAACAAGTTGGTTGGCGAAGCCGCGTTCAGCAGGCCGTACTCGACCAAAGGTCGGGCACTGAAGATTTATTACTCGACGCAGGTCGCCACGAGGCCGCCCACTTTCGCGTTGTTTTGCAACGATCCAGAAATCATGCATTTCAGCTACCAGCGGTACCTGCAGAACAAGATTCGAGAGAAATACCCCCTCCTTGGGACGCCCATCAAACTGCTGCTGCGCAGCAGCCACAAGCGTGAGTAGGCGACTAGGGTGGTCAGAAATACGCGGGGTAATATGACGGAACCGGCGAACCCTCCTTGCCATAGGCATGACTTGTCGCCCTTAGTTAGGAAAAGACAATGACGTCACCAACCACCATTCCTCAGCCCGTAGACCGGGGTCGCGCAGCGAAGGTCTATTTGAACCCAAGCGACGAATAATTGACCAACCACAGTCTTATGTTTGACGGTTACCCCATTGTCC
>CAZUCK010000074.1:0-11246 GCA_964619505.1 uncultured Fimbriimonas sp.
CCCCGGGGGCAGTTGGGCAATTGGGGGGAACGGTTGGTTAAAAATCGGGCGTCATCAAATTTTGGTTGGAAGGAACCAGGTGGTTTGGGGGTTACTTCGGCATGTTGGCGAGTTTTGTGACTCACTCAGCTTGGGTGGGACTTGGGAGTGGCATTGTGGCAGGGCTCTTGTTGTCCAGCCTGTGCGCATGGTTCTGCGTCAAGCTCGCCGTTGACCAAGTGGTTGTCGGGGCCGCTGCAAACCTCTTGGCTCTTGGCGTCACGAGCACCTTGTTTCGAGCAAAATTTGGCTCGAGCGGCCAACTGCTCAGCGTGGAAAAGGTGCCCGCATTTCTTGGAACGGACCCTGTTGTGCTCTTTATGGTTGCAAGCCTGCCTGCGGTGTGGCTGCTCCTGAACAGAACTGGCTGGGGGCTTGCGGTGCGAGCGGCAGGTGAGGGCCCGAAGGGGGCGGAAGCGGCGGGATTTTCTGTCGACAATTTGCGACTCGCAGCTGTTTCCGTCGGCGGCGCTTTTGGTGGGCTCGCCGGAGCCTATCTATCGCTGGGAATAGCCGGGTCCTTCGCCGAAAATATGACGGCTGGCCGTGGATTCGTCGCCATTGCCATGGTGACATTCGGACGCTGGAAGCCTTTGCCTGTCTTTCTTGCGGCTCTCCTCATCGGCTACATGGAATCTCTGCAATATGCATTGCAAGGTGGCTCCAGCAAGATCCCCTATGAATTGTTGATCGCGCTACCCTATGCTGTGGCCCTGATCGTATTGGTGGCCGTGGGCAAGGGTTCGGCCGCGCCGCGCGCCCTGGGGCAGCCTTATGTGCGCGAGAAGTAATTAGCGCCCGCTCGCGTCCCGAAGGAAGGCATCCAGGGCTTCGACAACGCCGACGTCGTTGTAAACAGCTCCGAGGTCCAGCTGTTTCATAGCCGTCGCCCGTCTCCCTGGGCTGGTCGCCAAATCAACGTAATCGTCTTCGTCCTTCGCGATCAAGCCCTCGCAGTTTGCAAGCTTCAGAAACGCATAACTGTGTCGCCCACGCATGAAAGCGCCCGGTAGAGTGACAACGGGCACGCGCAACGCGAGGGCTTCCAACGTCGAGTTGCCGCCGCTCCAGTCGGGCGGATCGATCGAAACGTCGGCAAGTTGGACGAGCCTTCGGTAGTCGAACTGGTTGCAGAATGGGAGCAACTTGATCGGCAAATCCCGCGCCTTGGCCCTCTTTTCAATGACTTCCTTTGGGTAATTTGCTGAGCCCAAAAAGGCAACCGGTTTGCCCGTCTTCTCGGCGATTCGTTTCAGGAGGTAGTCCCATTTTGGGTGCCACTTGATCGGGTTTTGGCCCATGAAGACCAGCGTGCCTTCTTCCAGCCCAAATTCCATCCTTGACTTGGTCGTCGGCTCAAACTCACGCGGCACCATGCACAGGCCGGATCTCGGCAAACGGACCAATCTCTCGCAGTACTCGTTTTCGGCGCCTTCAGGCTCCATAATGTCCGAACGGGGATAGGTGTCAATGGTCGGAAGGCCGCTTGTGATCGGATGGCCCCAAGCCGTGCACTGGACAGGTGCAAGGCGAAGACTGGCAAACTGGTAGTTGCGTCCGTCCATGCCGATGTCCGTGATGATGAGAACGTCCAGGTTCTGGGATTTCACGAACCGGGCCATCTCAGGGACGCTCCCGCGAAGGTGAAAATAATGATCGGCCGTCATGTGGAATTCGGCGGACGTGGAATCCTCGGAGTCACCGACATTGAAGACGAAACTCTCAATGTCCTCACCGTGGTTCTTGATCCAACCGATGGCCCACATGGACCCGTTGTTATATTTGATGTTGCAGCTAAGGTAACCAACCCGCAGCTTGCCTTCTGATTTCCGCGCCTCCACCGGCGTCGTCAAATCAGGCAACGCCTTGGAAGCGATTTTCTCCGTCATCAACCGGCCCAATGGCTCTAGGTGCTTTCGAACGCTTACTGCCGCGTAGGCGAGGCCGAAACAGTTGTACCGCCGCAAGGCAGAGAACGCCTCCGAAGGGTTAAGGTTGGCGTCCCAAGCCTCCTGCACCATACGATCAAAGGCATCGAGGGCGGGCTGAATGTCGTCCTCCGACTCGTACGCATGCGGCATCTGCATGCGCATGATCATTTCGATCGTACTCTTGCCATTAAGCGCTCTGATCAAAGCAGGGATGTTGTTCGTGTTGTGAAGGAGGGATACAGTCGCAAACTTGCTCTCGTCGAAAGCGCCGCTGGTCTCGCCCGCACGCGGTGGGAAGTTGAGGTCCCAGCCTGCCGTTTCAATGGGAAGAGCTGTTCCCAGCAACATGTCGGAATCCTTACCCTTTTCGTTGAGCAAGCAGTGAAGAGCCTGGCCCAACGGATAAAGTCGATTCGAGAAGCCGGCCGCCAACGCACCTTCGCGAATGGCTCTACGCGTCAGCATCGTAACCTCACGCACGTACTCATTGCCCGGAATGGCCACCGTCTCGCGGGGATATTTCACTGTCCGAATGCAATCCTGGACATCAATGGACGTCATCTGCTTACAAGCCAAGGGCCTGAGTTCATAAGCCGAGCAACGTCCATCCACTAAGAGCGGGCAGGCGCCGCGATAAGCGACCGCGCACCCCTCTCGGAAAGTCTCGAATTCCAAAGCAAAATCACTCAATCGCCCGCGCAATTGCTCAAATTCCGCATCTGAAAACCGACTCTTGATGTCATCGGCCAAAGCCAGCGCTTCCGTCGCCGTAACCTGCACCGCACGATGGCAACAATGGTCGCATCCTGGCTTGCAGTGCAAAGGAGGATGAACGTTTGTGAGAGCCTGTTGAATCTCTCGATCCAACAACAAGTTGATCTTGCGAATCAATTTGCCGCTGCCCTCCGTGGTGGGGGCCGTCGCCAGTGACTTCTGGGTGAACAAAAATGCAGCCCTGGCAACACCCTCGGCCGCTCCTTCTACCATCCGGTCGCACCTGACGATCGCGCGCAAACAAGCGTTGAAACGAGTGAGTCCTTCGTCATGGGAAAATTGGCGCGGCGGAACAGACCTGATTTTGGCATATAGCCTCAAAACATGCCGTAGGTGGTCTAAGGCAAGACGCCTCGTAAGCTAGAATCGACACGTGCAATCGTAGAAGAATGGTATGCCAAAAAACGCCCCACCCATCCAGATGACGCGAAGAGTCACCTTTGCAAGCGGGCATCGATTTTGGCAAGACTCCCTCGATGCAGACGAAAATCACAAGCTGTACGGCCCCCTCGCATCCCCCTACAATCACGGCCACAACTACGTGTTGGACGTCACAGTCGCGGGCAGGGTTGACCTTACCACCGGCATGGTCGTGAACATCAAAACCATCGACGAAATTCTGCGTGATCGATTGGTCGCCCGAATGGACGGTAAGAGCCTAAACGACGAAGTTCCAGAACTTGCCTCAACGACGCCTTGCTTGGAAAACCTGATGGCCTTTGTGTGGCGAGATCTCACCCAACCGAAGGTGCTGCCACCAGAATGCCAACTGAACAAGGTCCGACTTGAGGAAATGCCAACGTTTTATGGAGAAATGGATATGAAATTGAATTCACTCACCAGGGTTTATGAGTTCGCCGCTTCCCACCGCCTGCATGCGCCGAGCCTTTCCGACTCCGTCAACCAAGAACTGTTCGGTAAGTGCAACAACCCCGCCGGCCACGGGCACAATTACATCCTCGAGGTCACCGTGACCGGAGAGCCCGATCCGCGAACCGGGATGATCGTGGACTTGCCGAAGCTCGACGAATGTATCAACGAACTTGTCGTCGATCGATATGACCACAAGAATTTGAGCGAGGACGTGCCGGAATTCAAAGACCGCCCCGCTACAAGCGAGCTCGTGGTCGCAGAGATATTCAAGCGATTGGAAGACGGATTGCCCGCCAAACTTCTGAGGGTCCGCTTGCACGAAACCGCCCGTAACATCTTCGAAGTTTGCGCCTCGTAACCAATCCACACCGTGCCCCAAAAAGCTTTGGGCAGGGAATGTGCTTAACTCTGCTCTATGACGGGAGAGTCCGAAGCGCCGGGCCAAACGGAAACGAACGAAGGCAAACGCAACCTGTGGATCGTAGCGCTCGTGATCCTCATCCTCACCTGCGTGTCGATGGCGCCCCTATTGTATGGCCTCTCGCTCTCAGACGGCCGAGTTTTCACATGGTCCCCCACAAACAACACCTTCGATTACAGTTACTACCTCTCGTACATGCGTCAAGGGTACGACGGCCTGTGGCAAGTCGAGAACCTCTCAACCACCGATAAACAAACGGCGGATGTGATCCATCTTTTTTATGTCGCTTCCGGACACGCCGCGCGCCTACTCAACCTCCCCATTCCCATCATGTATCAGGTCTCTCGGTTGTTGGTCGGCGCCGGATTCGTATTCTTGATCTGGGGATACCTTTCGAAATACATCGGCGAAAGGGCAAGGTTGATGGCACTCCTCTTTGTCTTCTTCTCAAGCGGCCTCGGATGGCTCCCCTTGCTGCAGTCTAACGATTCGATAGACCTCTGGTTTGCCGATGCGACCACATTCACCACTTTCTACTTCTGGCCGCACATGCTCTGGTCCTTAGCATTGAAAACCGCCGCCGTGATTTGCCTCTACGTAGGGTTGGAGACCCGAAAAGCGCGTTTCGGACTGATCGGAGGGCTGTGTTGCGGACTCCTTACGTTCGATCACACCTTCGACCTCTACGGGATCGCAATGTTTTGCGTGGTCTACGCCATCGTCCGGTTGTGCGCCGAGCGACTTAAAGGAAAGCCCATGGAACTTGGCGCTTGGGCCGTGCAATTGGGAGCCATGGCGCTGGCCGCCTTGCCGTTCACCGTATTCATGCTCCGCCAGTTCCAGAATAACCCCTTGATGCAATATCGATCCACGATCAACGTGGAAATCGTGCCGCCGATCGAAGCCGTCATCAGTGGCTATGGCCTCGTCGGACTGCTGGCTCTAGTCCCGCTCGTGACGTCTATGCCGAACGTGCGCAGCACCTGGCATCGGAATCTGGAGGAAATGGTGAGCTACAAAACCCTCCTTTTCCTTTACGTTTGGGCGACAGTGAATTTGGGGTCCATGTACTTGTTTGCAAGCACCTGGTTTGGTCGAAGATTGATCTTGGGGGCCCACGTCCCGCTTGCAATCTTGGCCGCAATCGGCGTGGCGATCATTCTGAACCGGCTGGGCGCCCGAGCTTCGCGGCCCCAACTCACCGCTCTCGGATGTCTGATCGTGATGCTCAGCTCAATCAGCAACCTCATGATCATTCAATCCCAAATCAAGGGCTATCAAAGCGGCATCGGCAGGGCAATCGATGGCGTATGTAGGCTGTATCTGCAACCTTTCGAAGTCGATAGGTTGAGATCCATTGGCGCTCAAACGTCGCCTGAAACAATCGTTCAGCCGCTGCCGACCGTCACCAACGGCGTTGCCGACCTGACCCTCGTCTATTTCGGTCCCTGGCTTACCGCAAGGCATCAAGTTTGCAGCCATCCTTTCGAGACGCCTCATGCGCCACAGAGGCTTCACAACCTTGAGAAGATCGCTGAGCAGCAACAAGGTGTCTTTGTCGGAGATTCTCGTGGAGGACAAGTCGTGCCCCTGCAACCATAGTTCAGCGTCGAAGATAGAAAAATGCTAGAGTCCGTCAGATGGAGCCTGCAGCCGAGGCGCGAAAAGATGTTCGCAGTCCATTTCGGCTGACAAAAGATCATCTCCTTGTAAGTTTTGTCTTCCTATTTCTGTCCGCCGTCACCTTCGTGCCCTTAATCTACGGTGCCTCCCTGTCCCATGGCAGGGTCTTCACTTGGTCACCGGCGTCGAACACTTTCGATTACAGCTACTACCTTTCTTACATGAGACAGGGGGCGGATGGGTTGTGGCGTGTGCAAAACCTGTCGGTTATTGACCAGCAGACGTCAGATATCAACCACCTGTTCTACGTCGTCTCCGGTCACCTTGCAAGCCTGATGGCGATCTCAATCCCCGCCATGTATCAAGTTGCCAGGATTCTAGCCATAGGATCATTCATCGTGATTCTATGGGGCTTCATAGCAAGGCGTCTGGACAGGCAAAGCCAAATTCTTGCTCTCCTTATGGTGTGTTTCTCCAGCGGATTCGGATGGACCGGATTTGGACAAGCGGCAAACTCGGCGGACTTATGGTTGAACGATATGACTACGTTCACGACCCTGTATTTCTGGCCCCACATCACATACGCCCTCGCGTTGAAGTCGCTCGCAATATTCAGCCTCTTTGCCGCATTGGATCGCAAAGATGATCGATGCGCAATCGTCGCCGGGCTTAGTTGCGCCTTCCTGGCGTTCGATCATCCTTTCGATTTGTACGGGATCGCCCTTGTGTACGGCGCGTACGCCGTGGTGCGGATCGCCGGGAGCCGGGCCGACGCACTGCCCATGATAAGGCATTTGGCCATCACTGCGTTGGTCGCCAGTCCTTTCGTGGGCTACATGTATCTTCAGTACTCCCATAATCCTCTGCTCGTGTATCGGTCTTCGATAAACGTTGAGGCGGTGCCCAAGCTGGGGGAACTGCTGAGTGGTTTCGGTCTGGTGGGCATTCTGGCTCTGGTTCCCCTGGTAGGCAGGTTAGCGGCCCTTCGCACGAACTTGGGTGCGGATCTAGAGTTGATCGCTGGAGCCAAGTTGCTCGGCTTTCTCTACACCTGGGCTTTCGCAACGGTGATTGGGATGTATGTCCTCTCGGGCTCCTGGTTCGCGAGACGTTTGATTCTCGGCATGCATGTGCCGCTGGCCATACTGGCCGCCATCGGCGTGATGGCTCTGGCGAGAATCGTGTTTGCGCATTCGGCCTCCTGGCAACGTCTGGCCCTTGGTATGGCCGTTGCGGCCGCAACGTTCATCACCAACTTCCACATCATGAGGATTGAGATGCTTGGTTATGAATCCGGACTTGGCCGTGCAATTGGGGGAACTTGTCGGCTCTACCTGGAACAGCGCGAGATCGACCGCCTCAAGGCTATTGGGAGTTCAGCACCACCGGATGCCTTTGTACAACCTCTTCCCTCGGTTGTAAATGGTGCCCCCGATCTTACGTTGATTTCCTTTGGACCATGGCTCACCGGGCATCATCAAATATGTGGCCATCCATTCGAAACACCGAATTACTTGGCTCGCCTGCAAAAGCTTTTAGAACACGCCGAGAAGGATCAGGGCGTGGTCGTGGGCGGCCGGCAGGGCACCCAAGTGCTGCCTCTTTGAACACCGCGGATCGACTACGTTTCTTGGATTGCGCGAGATGGCTGCGGCACGCCCCTCATGCAAAAACTTTGGTGATTGGAAAATGTGCTGTACGATCAATGAAGCGCAGAATCGTTTTTGAACGTCTCTAAGCATCAAGTGTCATGGTCACAAACCACGCGATACGTACAAGTCTAACGTGCCGACCTCCTGCCTGGCGGGATACGCTCATACGCCGCACAATGCCGCCCGCCGATGGGGCTCGTGTGCGTGAGCACACGGGCCCTTCTTGCTTGAGCGCTCGTCCGAGGGCCGGCCGAAGGGGACTGGGGAGTTAAGGGTGTCCATCCACGACGTGCTTGTGCTGAACAGCAATTACGAGCCTCTGAATGTGTGCAACATGAGGCGAGCGGTTTCGTTGCTTCTTCTCGGCAAAGCGGAAATCATTTTGGACCGGGAGGCGCCCGTCGCCACGGTGAAAGGAAGCATGACGGCGCCGTCTGTCCTAAAGATGCGATATATGGTTCGAAGGCCGATGCCTCAGCTTCGCCTGTCAAGGCACTCTATTCTGGCCCGCGACACCTACACGTGTCAGTACTGCGCAGTAAAGGGCAAAGACCTAACCATTGACCACGTCATACCCAGATGGGCCGGGGGGCCTCACTCGTGGGACAATCTTGTCGCGTGCTGTCGCCGGTGCAACCTCAAGAAGGGGGACAAGACCCCGAACCAAGCCCACATGAAGTTGGCAAGAAAACCCAAGCGGCCACATTTCGTACCATATCTGTCGTTGCCTCTATACTTGAAGGCCCAGAGCAAGGACGAGTGGCGCATGTACTTGCCGTTCTTTGAAGAGTTTTCGACCGAAACCACACAGGAGCGAACGGCCTGATGGCTTAGGTTGAAAGACCGTGTAAGAAGTGCCTGGGTTTGACGCGAGTCCAGGGTGGAATCGTGTAGACTAGACACTTGTTTGGCGTCTCATCCAGCATAGAAAATCCATTTGAACCAGCCACGGACGGAGGGTCATCATGAGTACGTTTCACATCATAGGCGGGGAGAAGCTTTGCGGCGAAATTGATGTCGCGGGAAGCAAGAACACCGCTCTCGCAATTATGTCTGCTGTCGTATTGGCGGACGGCGTCACAGTTCTTCACAACGTTCCCGATGTTTCAGACACACGGATCAAGGCCACGCTCCTCGAGCGGTTTGGGGTCAAGGTTCAGTGGCTTGAGCGATCCTTATATTTGGATTGTTCCAACGTTGTGGCCGGTGAGGCCGACGAAGAAACGGTGAGGGCCATCAGGACCTCTTTCTATCTGCTTGGGCCGTTGCTTGCCCGTGTGGGTAGAGTCTCGATGCCTGCCCCTGGCGGCTGCAAAATCGGTGCGCGGCCAGTTGATTTCCATCTGAAAGGGCTGGCACTCCTCGGAGCCGAGGTTGAACTGGAAGGCGGCGTATACAACGCCAAGGTTCGGCAGTTGAACGGCGCCGAGATTTATTTGGACTTTCCAAGCGCTGGAGCCACACAGCATCTCATGGCCACCGCAACGTTGGCTCGAGGCATAACCGTCATTCAAAACGCCGCCGCTGAGCCTGAAGTCATCGCCCTTGCGGAGTTTCTCAATAGAATGGGTGCACGCATAGAAGGGCAAGGTACCAGCACCGTCAGCATCATCGGCGTCGACCGTCTCGAGCCGTGCGAGTACCGGATTCCTGCGGATCGGCTGCAGGCAGGCACCTATCTGCTGGCCGGAGCCATAACGCGCGGGCGAGTGACGGTCAAAGGAATCATGCCCGATCACCAGACGGCGCTCGTGAACAAGCTGCGAGAAGCGGGAGCTGAAATTGAAGAGGGCCCGGACTGGGTCACCGTGGGCGCACAAAGCAGGTTGAAAGCGATCAAGGTCAAGACGATGCCGTATCCAGGGTTTCCGACTGATATTCAACAACCAATGGCGGCACTTTTGGCGCTCGCCCAAGGAACTAGCGTTGTTGAAGAGACCATTTATGAGAGCCGGAGCGGCCATGTTCAGGAACTTAATCGAATGGGCGCCAACATACGCATGCAGGGCAGTTCAGCGATCATTTGTGGAGTCGAAAATTTGAAGGGTGCAATCGTGGAGGCCAGTGACTTGCGAGCGGGAGCCGCACTGTGCTTGGCAGGTCTTGCCGCCGCTGGTGACACCATCGTCAAGAACATTCATTTCATAGACCGCGGCTATCAGGCGTTCGAAGCCAATCTCAGTTCGCTGGGTGCTCGCATCGAACGCGTGGAGACGGATGTTTCCAGCGGGGAACCATCCATCGGAACTTGAGACTCGTTCCCGAGATCGGCGTCGACCTGGGCACCGCGAACATCCTTGTGTATCGCAGGGGTCGCGGGATCGTGATGAACGAACCCACCGTGGTCGCCATAAACGTCCAAAACGGCAAAGTGCTCGCCGTCGGAAACGAGGCGCGCGAAATGTTGGGTCGCACGCCCGGCAACATCGCGGCGATCCGACCCCTAAAAGACGGAGTCATCGCAGACTACACCACAACCCTGAAATTGATCGAGTACATCCTCGACAAGACTTGTGGCCGGCGCTTTCCAATTGGCTTCAAGCCTACCTGCCTTATCTGTGTTCCAAGCGGCGTCACAAACGTTGAGCGTCGCGCAGTCATACAAGCCGCTCGTGAAGCGGGTGCTTGCCAGGCCATGACGATCGAGGAGCCGATGGCGGCCGCAATCGGCGCCGGATTGCCCATTGACCTGCCAGGTGGAAACATGGTCGTCGACATCGGCGGCGGCACGACCGATATCGCTGTCATCTCCTTAGGGGGGCCCGTGCTGTCCCAGAGCCTCCGCGTAGGGGGTAACAAGTTGGACGAGGCAATCATCCGACACATACGAAACGCGTATAACCTCATGATCGGTGAGCCGACGGCTGAAGAGATCAAGATCAAAATCGGTTCAGGTTGGGAGCTTCCCCAAGAACTCCGAATGGAGATAAGGGGTAGGGATCTTGTGGCTGGATTGCCCAAGAGCGTAGAGATCACGAGCGAAGAAATCAGAGAAGCCCTAGGAGAACCAGTCCGTCAGATTGCTGAGAAGCTGTGTTCAGTACTCGAGGAAACACCGCCCGAACTCGCGAGCGACGTGATTGAACGTGGAATCACGCTCACCGGAGGGGGAGCGTTACTTCGGGGGCTCGATCAGCTTCTTAATAATATGACCGATATTCCCGTTAGAGTCGCCGACAACGCATTGAACTGCGTGGCCGTTGGAACCGGACGTGCACTCGAACAACTCGATGCAATAAGGCTGAGCGGAGCGGTGACGACACTATGAACCGACTCATAACTTTGGTTGCTCTGGGCCTTATTCCCACCTTCGGATTTTGTCAGGGGTCTCAAGAATCTCTCAACAAGCAACCGAAGGTAAAGCCGCATGTGTCCAGTACACCTGTCACACAGGCCGAAGCCTACGAAATGTTTCAGAAGGTCGAAAAGGCTTTCAGGGCCGTCAACGAGGTAAATGAAAAGGGACCTGCTACAAAGCTGACGCATGCAAACACCCCCGTGACAAGAGATCAAACCGTCATTGAGATGGGGCGCCTGTTCGACTTGGTCCGGCCCAAATTCACCCTGAAAACCACGCCCGTAACGTTCGACCCAAGCGTGTTTACTTTGCACGATAAAACCGCCAAAATCGAGGCCAACAAGCTGGTGGACTGGGGTTGCATCGGACGTTTTGCTCCGATGGTCGCAGGCGAAGGAAGCACTATGCAAGTCTCACCCTTTGGTGATGCCGTTGGGCTTTTCATCGCAAGAATCGCCGAACTCACGCATGTTCCGAGTTCGCGCTTCAGCCCTTATCTTAAGACCTTTACTCTGGGACCGTCAGATCGACTCGCTCCCTAAGCGCCTCGTAAGGTAGCTCCGAAGACTTGAGGCCATCACGGGCAACCAGTGCGGCTGCATTTCCAGCCGCTTCCCCCAAGGCTATGAATACGG
>CAZUCK010000075.1:0-11229 GCA_964619505.1 uncultured Fimbriimonas sp.
GCCTATCGGGATCATCCCTCTTGTCACCCTTCCCGTCTTCGGCGTCTCAGCGGAATGGATGCGGTTCAAGGCGAAGCTGGAGGGGTGCTTGTCGGAGGGCGCTCGGCGGAATGGATGCGGTTCAAGGCGAAGCTGGAGGGTGTCTCGGAGGTGCCTCGGCGGAATGGATGCGGTTCAGGGCGAAGTCGGAGGGTGGTTTGGGGGTAATCCCCATCGGCGGACGCAGAAAAAGGCCGGTGCGGAACTCCGGGCCCTTTGCGAACTGCCGAGTCGTGAACCCTTTGGTTAGGGTTTTGTGACGTCGTTCCAGGCTGCGTTCATCACTCGGTTCCAGCCCAAAGTTTCGCCCGCGGCTGCGCCGGTCGAGATATTCACGCCTCCATACAAGAACTGTACGGTCTCGATTGTTTCATTGGGGGCGTCAGAGCTTGCCGAGTAGTTGATGGCCTTCACGGCGACGAGCTTGAACGTATAGGTGGCCTTGCCCACGCGAACGGCCACCGATTTGAACGGTCTGCCTGAGCAGGCCATCTGGAAGAGGGAGGGAGAGCTGGCGTCGACCTTCCTCGTGATCGAGAATGGATTGAAAGTCACTTTGCCGGCGCCTGCTCCAGAAGATTGAGATCCGATGTTGAGCGTCTGCTCGATGTCGAACGACATCTGGCTCACGGCAAAGTTAAGGGGGTTTCCCGTCTCGGGCGTGCACACGACTTCGAGGCTAAGGGGTCCCGCCTTGGCCAGAGGGGAGACCGTTCTGACCTGGCAGAAAGCGGTTGCGGCAAATGACGAGAGAACGATCAGCGAAACAAATTTCTTCATGGTTGGCTCCAAGGTGTCACACAGGATCTGACTGGCACAAGGCGACGGAGTTACGCCGAATCGCTCGATTCGGCTGCCTCCGGGAAACCCTTCAGATCCGGATGATCTCGCGGGGTCAGAGTCGACCAACATGCTTTGCCGTCCGCTTCGCTCCCTCGGGGCACGCTTCCCTGCTGGCCCGCACAAGTTCCTTCCTTCGATTCAGGGCCACCTAGGTTGGCCCGGGGCCGGAGGGTTTGGTGGCTTGGGTTGGAGGTGTGGTGCTGGGGGCGGGTTTGGGAGTGGGTTTGGCACCCTTCTTTGTGTCGGCCTTGGGAATTTCGTCCTCGTCTGGAAAGACGTCACCCGAGATGCCCGATGCCTTCCAGTTGTCATCGTCATCCTTGGTCGAGATCTCGAACCAGGTGCAGACGAGGTCGTCCCCCAGCGAAGTCTTCACGCGCGTGTCTTTCTTGCCCTCGGTGCTGACGAGACGAAGGAGTTCCTTTTCGCCGTCATAAAGGCCTTTGACGGTCCACATGTGCCGCCAGCGACCGCCGGGCAGAACCTGGTTGGCCTGTGGATTGCCGGTGATGATGCCGTGCCGCTGCCCTTTGCCGTACCAATATTCGACTTTGCTGGAGAGAGCGGTCACGGGGTATTTCTTGAGGTCGGCGGATCGAAGCTCGTCATCCTGCTTCTTTTCCTCATCGTTGATAGGCGGAGCGGGTGGGCGCTCCTTCGAGACTTCTTCGGGGACCATGGGTCGGAAGGGCGGGATTTCAACGACCATCAAGGGCTTGTCCTGCTCATCCTTGGGCTTGAAGTACATGTGGACGTCCCCGGTGAAGACGGCCCTCTTCTCCTTGCGGTAGATGACGGCCTTCTCGCAAGTCATGTTGGTTTTGCCGGAGAAATAACGGACCTTGCCGGTGGCCGTGATGACGTCGGTTTTGGTGTTGCGCTCGACCATGTCGGCTTTCACAAGAACTTCCTCGTCGGTGGCTTCGCCGTCCGGCCACCTGTCGATGTCGCCCACGTGAGTCACGACGCCATCGGACTTTATTTTCCAGCGCGTACGCTTGGGGTTCGGATCTTGGTCTTGCAGCGGCATTGCGAGCATGCCTTCCCAAGACGCGGGTCCAACCGAGTAGTTGCCGTTGGCGAGCATGTAGGTGAGGTTGACCGCCCTAACGTTGCCATCGTAGAGCCTGCCCGTGATGGGGCCGGGGACGCGTAAAATGGCACTTTCACCTTCCAGGAAAAAGCTGGAGACCTTGAGATCGAAGTCCTTGGCGAAGACGCGGCCACCGCTGTCGACTTCGATTCTGCGCGTGGCGGCGTTCCAGGCGGCATGCGCGGCCGCGAAGTTAAAGCTGCCCTTGTCACTGTTGTAGACGCCGTCGGTGAGGTCGTAAAGATCCAGATACTGGCGATCCTGACGCACGTCCACTCGGGCCACTCTCGCTTTGGTTTTGAGCGTGTTGTCCGAGTAGTGCCAGATGTCGACATCCATTAATCGAATGCCGACGGTGGAAGATATCTCAGGTTGTTTGCGAAGGTTTGCGAACGGGTCGACGGTCGCGAGGGTCCTAAGCCACACAAGACCAAGAATGGCCCCCGCAAAGGTTGCGACAGCCCGGACGATCTTTCTGTATTTCTTAGTTGAGCGTGACATCTGGAACGTGTACGACAACATTCTGAGCGGAAACGGATGCATTTTGAGACGTTGGCGTCGTTGGATGCGAGAACGTAACCACATAGGCGGTGGCGTTTGGGGCCACCCAGAAGGTGTAAACGCCATCGGCACCGACGTCGAACTGCCGAACGGGAGTTCCATTCAGGGAAAGTGTGACGACCGTGCCGGACGACGTCCCGACGGGGAGAACTCGCCCGACGATGTCAAAGGGTGACGGAGGCGGATTTGAATTGTTCGACGGGGTGACAAGGATGTCTCCAACGCTGACGACTCCTCCGACGGCCAAGTTCGGGGCGGCGGTGAAGCCTTGGTCGAAGTAGTTGGTGGCTTGAACGTTGCCAAGGATGCCCCAAAACGCCGCCTGAGTTGTGGCGGAGTAGGCCACATTGGGCACATTGAAAGTGCCGTCAGCGGCGGAGGTTGTCCGTCCTCCTCCAAAGGTGACGGAGGCGGCCGTGATGGGCAAGGACGTGGACGAATCCAGGGCCCGTCCATGCACGGACACCTTGGAGGGTCCAACCCACAGGTCGCCGACGTCGGTGATCCCAGATGCGGGGGACGTTGTGAAGGTGAAAGAAGGGTATCCAATCTGGGACGTCACAAGAAGTTGGCTCGCGCCTGCATTCGTTGAGACCACGAAGGAGCCGTCGGCCAGCGAGGTTGCGACCGACGGCGCGCCGGGCACGCCGACATTTGCGGCCGGGTTGGGAGGACCGCCCGTTTGAACGTCAATGACTCGACCCACTAGGGTCGCCGGTACGGAGCCTCCTCCGCCACCGCCGCCGCAACCAACTGCAGCGAGGAGAACGACGATCAGCGGGGTGAAGGGCCTCAATAGCCGCCCCTGCGTTCGAGGACTTTGACAGTCTGGGTCGGGGCAGTCGCTACGAATTGGTAGGACGCTCCGGGTTTCATAAGTTGGGCCTTGCCGTCGGTGCCGATAAGGGTGAAGCGGAACGCGGTGCCTTTCACGACGCTCGTGTCGAGCGAATAGCGCCGGCCCTTAGTGAGGCCGGTCATTCTCAGCGTGTAGGTTTGGTTCTGGTTCAGTTCCCGGATGTCGCGGAAGAGCGGCTGGGCGCCAACCGAGGTGAGTTGGAATCCGCCAAAGCCGGGGGGCATGAGGCTGTCCAACTTGGCGTCAAAGCCGCCGGTGGCCTTGGTGGAAGCTCCAATGAAGGCGCTGACGATTCGATCCGGGCCACGGAGGTCGAAGCGCATCGCCCAGCCGTCGTCGGCGGTTATTGAGGGTGCCGGTTGGCGAACGTAGGGGCCGGTGGCCGGCACGCTGGGGAAGAACACCATCGAAACTCCTTCGGCGGCGAGGACCCGAACGAAGTAGGCCTGTCCGGGTTCAAATGAGGTCGCAGAGACCATGCTGCCAGTTTCAGGGACTCCCGAAATTGGATCGTTTGCGCCGGGGACAAATTTGAAAAAGTCCAGGCCGATGTCCGTACCGGCGGAGACGGCGTAGTCGGAAGGGATCGATGTCGAGCGGACGATCTTGACGCTTGTGGTCGGGACCGATTCCGGGAGAGGCGAGGCGATCATGTTCCAACCGGGCCTAAGCGCGACAGAGGTTGGCATATTCGGATTCAGGCGTCCATCGATCGAGAAGCTGGGTTGTACCGTGTCCAGTCGCACAAAGTAGCCGTGACCGATGGTCAGGGCTTCCGTGTCTGGGTAGAGATCGTACTGAGCCCTGGCCTGGTTATAGCGTCCCAGCAGCAACTGCCCGGCGGCGATTCCGAATTCGTCGGGTGCGCTGGAGGCGAATGGATCGATGGGCAAGCCGAGCATCGAGATGCCGGAGGGGACGCCGCCCGAAAAGGCGTAGGTTCCTTCACCGTTCACCCTGAGGTCAAGCGCCAAGGGTCCTGGACCCTTGTTGATGACCCTGGTGAAGATGACGTTGGGCGCGGAAGCGTGGGTCAACGTAAGGGTCGCCGTTACGGAAAGTCCTGCGGTGGCGCTGTTGAAGTTCGCGTCTGCAATGGAGGTTCCGAAGGCTCCATTCGACACCGTGATGGGTGCGACGGTGGAACCGGGCCACGTGACTTGGAGGCTGAGGGTGTCTCCGGCTTGAAGTTGGACGTTTTCGACGGTCCCAAAGAGGTTGTTGACAGTGCCGCTGGAACCGGTGGCGATGGAACCGGCAGGGAGGAAAGCGCGAGCGTTTTGGTCGAGGACGGGGAGGTCAACGGTGGCACGGTAGATTCCCACGCCAAGGTCGGGAAAGTTGGGGACGACTGATCCATAGCCGCCCGCGATGTCCATTTGGCTTTCCTGGACGGTCGGGAAGAGTCGGTCGAAGAAATGATCCCAGAAGATCGGGAAGCAAGTTCCGCTGAGAAGTGTTTCGTTGCCGTTTGCGAGCGTTTGGAAGTAGTTGGCTTGGACGATGAAAACGCCGTAATCAGAGGAACTTAGCCCGCCCGTGATGGCGACGGGTTCGACGAGGATTTTGCTTCCGTTGGTCTGATGGGTTTCAAGGATGAATTGTCGCCTGAACCATTGTGCAAACGAAAGGCCCTCGACCGTGGATCCACTTGATCCCGCGAGAGTGTCCATAGCCTGCTGGCACTCGGTGAGGAGGCTGGGCAGGTCCTGAGCAAGCGAAGGGTTGGCGATGACGGCCTGGTTTAGGGTTGAGATGAAAGCCGGGTATTGGACGAGCACCTTTTGCCACGCAGAGCCGGACATTTGATAGCGTAGGAGGTAGAGACCGCCGAGGCTGCCCCCTGGTGGGAGGGGTGTGGAACGCAGGTTGGGGGCAATGAAGACGGGGCCTCCAAGCGCGCGCTGGTTGTACCAGTCATACGTTGCGCCGACGTCGTAGGTGGAATCGAGCACGTCTCCGAATAGGGTGCCGTCGGTCGTTGGCGGGAGGGCGCCTGGGGCCCTGGCGATCTTCATGACGGCTGCACGGACGAGTCCCTCTTGAAAGCCATCCCATCCGTAGGCATCGGTTCCCAGGTAGGCGAGAAGGATCGTATGGAGAAAGTTGACTTCTGTGGCAGAGTCGGTCAGGTAGACGGGGAACCGAATTTCGGCTTGGCCAGAGCCATTGTTGGGTGTGAAGTACCCGCCTGCGAGGGCGTCGCGGTCACCGATGTCCGCGTCGTAGTTTCGGACGAAGACGGTGCCTGAAGCGGAGGGAGGGCCGAATACCGCGTTGATCGTGGAAACGGCGGTGTCGAAGGTCGATTGAAGGGCTGCTTGATAGGCGGTGGGGAAAGCGCGTGTTCCCGTCGAATCGAACGCGAGTGTGATCGAGTTCGTGACCACCGCGTTGGGGGTGAGGGCTGAAGGGAGGGCGACACCGTTTTTCGTGACAATCACCCTCATTGGGAGGCTGAACGGGGTCTGATTGCCGAAGGCACGGGTTTGATGACGTACGGCGCGGGCGTGTTCCGTCAGGCGCGATGTGACTCGAGCGAAATTGCGCGCCGCATTGTCCATTTGGAGGCCGATGTCGCCTGTACTGGACGCCTCAACGTGAAGTGTGGAGCTTTGGTTGAAGGCGATGGTGGCCAAGCTCGCTGTGAGCGCAGTTAGAACGAGCTTTCTCAAAGATTCTCCTGGATTTGGCGCGAGGGCTCGCGCACTTGAAATTACCTTACGCACCGTTCGGCATTCGGACGTTCGCGAACGCCGATAAGTTCACCTGCAACGGTGCACAAGGAGTCCATACGCCGAGGAATCCAGGATTCAGACGCCGCGAGGGAAGCCGACGCCTTTCTTTTGGATGATCTCTCGAAGCAGCTTGCGACCGCGGTGGATGCGCGACCGAACTGTTCCAATCGTGGTGTCTTGCAAATCCGCGATTTCCGAGTAGCTCATCGCTTCGAGGTCGCAGAGCACAATGGCAGAACGGTAGACCTCGGGCAGTTCTTCCAGGGCCTTACGCAGTTCTCGGCTAAATTCCTGATGGATGATCTCGTCGTCAGGCCCTGGGCCCTTGTCCGCGATGGGGAGTTCTTGCACTTCGCCATCGGCGGGGCTGATCATCGAGTTGAGTGACTCCGCCTTCCGGATCGGATTGTCGCGACGACGGGAATCCAGATACGCACGCTGCATGATGCGGAGCAACCAGTTGAGGAACGGTCGTCCAGGCACGTAGCTGTCGAAGCCACGCCATGCTTTAACGTAAGTGTCTTGAACCAAATCTTCGGCGTCGGCAGGGTTCCGCGTGAGTTGCAGAGCCATGGAATAGGCACGACGCTTCGTGCCGCTCATCATGGCCTGGAAACTCTCCAGCTCTCGCTCGGTCCGGTCGAAAACTACGTCCTTGCTGTCCAGCGCGATCATCCGTTTGCTCCCGCAATTGCCTTTCGGCGGTCCCTGATCCATCAACGAAATGAAACTGTACTTTTACGTCCAGTATACGGAATGACGAAAGCATTCCGTCTGTTCATTAGAACCCTTTAGACGCAACCGTAGTTCCTTCCGGGTACCTTTCCATCAACGAATTCGCAAAAGGTCCCAAATGAAGTTCGTCTTGATCACAAGAGACCCCGAAATCGAAGCCGCAGCCGAAGAAGGATTTCATCCGGCCGACCACTTTTTTTCCTACGGTGACTGGACTAAAGCCCTAGAGGACTGTCATGACGCAGACCTGCTGTTCGTCGATCTGCTCGCAACTTTGGACGAGCCTCATAAGATCGCGGGGTACGAACGATTTGCCGAGGCTAAGATGTCACACGATCGAGCCGGAGCGGTGCCTCTGGTTTTGATTGCTCCGCCAACAGACTATGAGTTGGACTTCATGGCGGGATGGCCCGACTTTGTTTTGGGTCACGTTCAGCGACCCGTTTCGGCGAAGATCTTCAGGCGGGCCTCAACTTGGGTATGAGCGGCTGATGTTCACGGGCATTGTTGAGCGACTTGGCGAGGTGATTTCCCTGGCCTCCACTTCGATTGTCGTGTTCCCCATGCACGATCCAAAAGATTGGGTGCAGGGGGAGAGCGTGTCGGTCAACGGTTGTTGCCTAACGGTGGTGTCATACGCGGAAGGATTGCGATTTGACGTAAGCCCGGAGACCTTAGCCAGGACGTCGCTCGGCAGCCTTGCGGCCGGTGATCGGGTCAATTTGGAACGTGCGATGCCAGTGGGAGCACGGTTTGGCGGCCACATCGTTCAGGGGCATGTGGATGCGACCGGCGTCCTGCTGTCGGTGGAGTCACGCGTAAATTCGAAGGCGTTGCGGATTGAGGCGCCAGTTGCGTTCGACCGCTACCTCATCGACAAGGGCTCGGTGACGGTAGATGGAATCAGCCTTACGGTTGTGAGTCCCCGGGATGGCGTTTTCGAAGCTTGGATTGTTCCGCACACGTGGGAAGCCACGAACCTTCATTCGATAAAGGCTGGTGCTCGCGTGAATCTGGAATTCGACGTCATCGCAAAGTACGTCGAGAAGCTTTTGGGCAAGGCTGGCAACTGACGCTGGTCACAGGATCCTTGTCACAACGATGAGAGACGCCACGCTGATGAAAAGCCAGAGCACGACGCCTTGAAGAAGCGGCTTCCAGCCGACCGCCTTGAGCATGGATTTCGAGAGACTGGAACCTATGAGAAACAGGGTCAGAGTCATACCGATTTTGGCGGCGAGACCGAGGCTCGGAATGGCGGGTTCCAACGACGGCATTTGAGATCGAACCAGCGCGGCCAGCAGGAAGAAGCCGATGAACCAGGGGATCTGGACTTTGGCCCTCTCGGTTTCGCCTTTCTCGCGAAGGGCCGTGGCTCCGAAGGTGAGGGGAACGATCCATAAGGCGCGAGAGAGCTTCACGGCGGTGGCGGTGGCAAGGGCTAAGGGTCCGTAGGCGGTGGAGGCACCGACGACGGAGGAAATGTCGTGGATGGCTACGCCCGCCCAAGTGCCGAATTGTTCTTGGGTGAGGTTTAGGGCGTGTCCGATGACGGGGAAGAGATAAAGGGCCAATGCGTTGAGGATGAAGACCGTGCCAAGGGCGACGGACATCTCCCCTTGAGCGGCGCCGAGGACCGAACCGACGGCGGCAATGGCGGAGCCGCCGCAGATGGCAGTGCCGCTGGAGATAAGCAATGAAGTGCGCTGGGCTATCTTCAGCAACTTGCCAACCGCATAGCCAAGAACGAGGGTCGCGACGATGGTGACGGCGGCGAAAATCGCTCCGCTCGCGCCCGCCCTGATCACAACGTTGAGGTTCATTGTGAAGCCGAGCAGTACGACGGCGATTCGCAACAGGGGACCGGAGAGTTTTTTGGCTTCAGATGCGAGGGGGTTGGTAACAAGGAGTGCCAGTGCGATTCCGACGGACAGGGCGATTGGCGGCGAACCCCAGCGGGTGAAGCAAAGAGCCGCCCCTAGGAGGAATGGGATACAAGTCAAGCGCTCGTGATTCGTGGTTATTCGCGCCAACGCGCCGCCGTCCGCCATCGACTTACTTTACTTGGGCGAGGGCCCGAAGGGTTTTCGAACGGAGAGCGGCTAAGCGAAGACGTCCATTCGGGGTTCCTCAACGTAAGCGCCGATTGGCCTCGTTTGGAGTCGATGGCGGGGGACTTTTGAAGTCGATCTCAAGCCCCTGATGAATGGACGCTCAAAGCAATACCAGAACGCGGCGCAGCCCGCGAGGATCACAGGCAAGCCAACGAAGAATAGATACTCGAAGACGGCGACTTCGCCCTGGACACCAGACGGTCGAAGCACATAGACGATCTGCTCGATCGGGTGGTGCATCAGGTAGAGACTGTACGAAATGGCGCCGAGCCAAGCCACCGGCTTCAAACCCATCACAACCGCGAAGGGATTCCTGGGATCGACGGTGCCGGCGTACATGAAACATGCGCATGAGAAGCCGATGAGGCCGTCGGCAAGGGGCATGGGCTGGTCGGCGCCGATGCTGGCGATGCAGGCCGTGAAGGTCATGACGCCCAGGAAGAGGGCGGGGCCTGGCTTGACGCCTATTTGGAGGTTCGGGCGGTAGGCAAAGTGAGCGGCCGCGATGCCGAGGGTGAAAAGAGCCAGATACCAAGGATAAAGCTTCATGCTCGTCGGGAACATTTGAAGCACGGCGTAGGCGGCGGCGCCGGTCAGCAATACGGAGAGGTTTCGACCGAGCCTTGCCACCATCCACACGAGAATCGGAAAAAGCAGGTAAAGCTGTGCCTCGGCGGAGATGCTCCAGAGGACGCCGTTGATTTTATACATCCAGGCCGGGGATAAGTTATGGATGAGAAGAAGGTGTGCCCACAGGCTCTCGGACGTCACGGGGACGTACTGTTCAAACGGCATCCCAACCTGTTTTGTGGTCACCGTGGCGCACACGACGAGGGATAGGATGAGACAGGCGTAATAGGGCGGTAGGATGCGGCGAGCTCGGCGGACAAAGAAGCGGGCGAGGTTGTCCACTTTGCCATCGCGCCCATTGAAGAGCGACATTTGAAGGCAGAAGCCAGAGATGGCGATGAATGCGGCCACGGCGAGGTGTCCGTTCCAAAGAGGGGCCATCAGGGTTTGAAGCCATTCAGGGGCATTGCTTGGCTTGTGGAGAAAAGCGCGAGGATCGGCCATCGACGCAAAGTGGCAGAGGACGACATAGAGGGCGGCAATGCCGCGCATGCCTTCGATGAAGGTGATTCGATCGGAAGAGGCGGCGTCAACGGTTCGAGTGAGACGTTGGCGCATGACTAATGATAATGACAGTCCCTACCCTTGTAAAGGATCGGCTGCTTTTCACACATTTGTGGGTACGCGTAGCTGTGCCGCTGCGGTTCATGGAGTTGCTTCGGAGGGAGCCTCGTCCAGGGGGGCAGACGAGGGATTCACGTCGTAGTCTGATCAACCCTCACCCCGGTTCGCGGACTCACCGACCCTCTCCCGCAGGAGAGGGTTTAGTGATGGTTGGCGGGTAACCTTTTTGCCTTCTATGGAAACCACTCTCGTACTCATTAAGCCCGGTGGCGTGCAGCGCATGCTCATCGGCGAAATCACCCGACGAATCGAAGCCCGAAACCTTGCCGTCGTCGGCCTCAAATTGATGAAAGCTCCTCGCTCACTCGTTGAAGAGCATTACGGCGAGCATCGCGGAAAGGGATTCTTTGACAGCGTTGTGGACTACCTCACGAGCGGTCCCGTGGTCGCGATGGCGGTTCGGGGAGACAATGCGGTTAAGGCGATTAGGGCCATGATGGGCGCCACGAACCCGGTGGAGGCGGCTCCTGGCACCGTGCGCGGCGACCTTGCGTTGACGATCGACGACAATTTGACGCACAGCAGCAGCGACGCGGAAGCGGCGGATCGGGAACTGAAGCTCTGGTTTTCCGAGGGCCTGCCAAGCTAGGAACCGTTAGTCTGCAAATTCGCAGTTGAGGGTTTCGTTAGCCTCCGTTCGAGAACGCATGTGGCAGTCCGGGCGAACTTTTTTGGCAACGGAACCCAACGGGCGGCGATAGAATCCAGTAACGGGAGACTCCAGAGCCCAATGAGATCCCATCGCCCCGGCCCGATCACAACTTCCAAGCCCAAACCCGAATGCCACACATTCTTTTAGAAACCACGGCGGATCTCACGGAGAATGCCGTCATTCCGGACATCCTCGAAGCGCTTGTGATGAAGCTTTCGAGTTTTGAACTGCCTGCTCTCATTGCTGAAATCTGAGTAGTACCGCGAGCGGCTTGAAGAGTTTACCTGCTCGCTACTGTTCGCGATATTGACTCAGCATGAAATCATCCAGCCATAGTTCGG
>CAZUCK010000076.1:0-10971 GCA_964619505.1 uncultured Fimbriimonas sp.
GAGTTCGCAGCCGCACGCTCAACTTTCTCACGTCCGACCCCCAGACTCCAATATGCTGCGGAAAGCCAGCCATGAACCTTGTCTAAGTCCATCTCGGCCACCCCGGAGCGAATGTGAAACCCCATACAAGAATCCTACGCGGTGCTAAGTCGCAAAGTGCAACGTCCCTAAAGTTAATCATGGCAATGTCAATGCCTGCCGTCGAGACCAAGGTCGTTTCTTGCCCTACGTGCCACGAGCAACTTCCGGCGAGAGCTACTCACTGCAATTTCTGCCACTCTCAATTCGCTCCTGAGCGCAAACTGCGACTTGCAGTCTCCGAACTCGCTGAGCCGAAGCCCTTAAGGATCACGAGGGTGTTCACGTGGCAAGACTACGGATACATCGTCAACGCCACCCTTGTCGCCTTGGCTGGCATCTTCGTCGTGTTGATCGGATCGGGCTTTCTTCCTCAAACCAACCAGCTTGGATACTTCGCGTACCCAATCGGTGCGGCCCTGACATGTACCGCGATCGGATTATTCTTGATGCAATTCTGGGCGCAAATGCTGACGAAGGCGCTTTGCTCAGCGGGAATAGCTTTGATCATTTGGGGCGAATTACAGGCACGCTTGGGGTCATCACCCCGCCCAATCTTTTCACGGGCAGATCTGCTTGTGTCGGCTGGACAGGTCGCCGTTTTGATCGCCGCTCTCTATTTGGTGTCCGCTTGCAGCGCATACCCTCACACCTTGCGACATCAGAATTTGAAATAGTTGTTGACGGATTCGGTTGCACAATGATAGGGCATGGCTGTGGAATCGCCACGTTTTATCATTTGTCCTAAGTGCCAACAGAGTCTGCCTCTGAACGCCGTTCGCTGCCAGTTCTGTGGTCAACCCATCGCAGCTGACGTGCCGAAAACGGTTCCCGGCGTCAAGGTCCTGAAGGGCATCCAAGCCAAGAAATATGACTTCACATGGCAAGAGTGGGCTTATATCTTCTGCTCGGGCCTCGTCTTCGTGACCGGCATTGCCTTGATCGCACTGGGCGCAGGCGTCATGAGCCCCGGTCTTGCCGTCTTCGGTGCGTTCATCACCTTCATTGGCTGGGCTTTATACGCGCAGCACAGCTGGGCTCAATTCATTGCCAAGTGCATCTGCATCCTGGTACTTGTAAACTGCTTTTGGGCTCTCTTGTGGATGCGATTCACTACCATTCACTTTGTCGTAACGGTGGTCTACGCTTTTATGCTTTACATCATCAACGACACGATGGTCGCGTGAACTCATTTGAACAATGCTGCCGAACCTAATGGTGTGGTTTGCCCACGTTTAGGCAGAGCGTTCTCGCCAAACGCAACCGTTTGCGATTTTGTAACCGTCCCTTGACATGAGCCGCGTTTAAGAGCGTGGCGATTCGACGTTCCGAAAGCCGTCAGCTCTTGACCAAGCTCCGCTGACGGCGGGTCTTTTCTCACCAGAAGCATCCAAACCTGAAGAAGCCGCCTCGGCGATCAAGCCCAACTCAGCGGGAACACCGGCAACGGGATGCCAATCGATAAACTGCCGACCTAGGAATCCCGTGTCAATCTTCCCTTCTTTGAAGTCCCCATGGTCCAATATGTCAAGGAGATAGGCGATATTCGTCTTAACGCCAAGAACGTGGAAGTCCAGAAGTGCCTGCCTAAGCTTTTGTATCGCCTCTGCCCGCGTCGGAGCATGAGCAATCACCTTCGCGATCAGGGAATCATAAAATCGCGAAACATAGGAGCCCGGACCAAAGCCGGTGTCCACTCTTACACCCGGCATCTTTGGTTCGGCCCACGCCAAGATTGGGCCCAGAGACGGCATGAAACCTTCGGCTGGGTCTTCGGCAACGATTCGGGCTTCAATAGCGTGACCCTCTATCGCCGACCGGTCCCCATCCAGCAACTTTGGATGAATCTCAAGCGGCTTACCTGAAGCTATATTAAGCTGCCACTTAACCAAATCTAGGCCAGTGACTGCTTCCGTGACAGGATGCTCGACCTGCAGTCGGGCGTTCACTTCCAAGAAGTAAAACTCACCGCTCGCCTCGTCGTACATCATCTCAACGGTGCCTGCGCCGACGTAGCCTGCAGCTCTGACAAGTGACATGGCAGCCTGGCTCATTCGCTTCCAGAGGCCCTCGTCAACCACAGGTGATGGCGCTTCTTCTATGATCTTCTGGTGCCGTCGTTGGAGCGAGCATTCGCGCTCAAACAAACAAGCTACATTCCCTTGGCCATCCGCTAGGATTTGAACCTCGATGTGACGGGGCCGTTCGATCAATTTTTCGACCATCATCGCACCGTCCCCGAATCCCTTGAGGGCTTCGTCCGACGCAATGGCAATTTCGCTGTCAAACTGGTCCTCGCTGCGGACCACTCGCATGCCGCGCCCACCCCCACCCGCAGATGCCTTCAGCATGACAGGATAACCGATTCTGGCGGCGGCTTCTTTGAGTTCGGCGGTTGTGGCGCCCGCTTCAAAGTGTCCGGGCGTCACCGGAACCCCTGCAGCCACCGCGATTTGTTTAGCCTCGATCTTTGATCCTAATTTTTGCATCGCCGCAGCGGAGGGCCCTACGAAGGTGATGCCGGCGTTTGCACACGCGGCGGCAAACTCTGCGCGCTCGCTTAGAAACCCATATCCCGGATGAATCCCGTCAGCCCCAGTTGTTTGTGCTGCAGCAAGGACCTTTGCCATGTCCAAGTAGCTGGCAGAGGGCTCCGATCCGCCAAGCGCCACCGCTTCGTCGGCCATTGAAGTGTGAAGCGCACCCGCATCGGCCTCTGAAAAAACGGCGACGGTACGAACGCCCATTTCCCGCGCCGCTCGAAAGATTCGCACCGCGATTTCGCCGCGATTCGCCACTAGAAGTTTCTTAATCACGAGCGTTCCGAATGCTCCTTATTTAAGTCCGCAACGAATGAAGCCTTGCGCTTCTCCAGGAACGCGCTAACTCCTTCCTTACCTTCCTTCGAGGACCTCACGCGCGCAAGCCGTTTGGCGCACTCGTCCAGGCTGAGTTCACCGTCAAGAACCAAGTGCTTAGCGTTCTTGACTGCATCCGGCCCTGAAGCAAGAATGTTCTTCAACTTTCTTTCCACAATCGAATCTAAGGATTCAATTGGGCCGATCTCGTGGACGAGGCCAATTCGAAGAGCGCAAGCGGCGTCGAAAGCCTCACCTGTAGCGAAGAGAGCGCGTGCATTTCCGCGGCCAATTTTTGAAATGACAAATGGCGATATGGTGGATGGGATCAGGCCAAGTTTGACCTCGCTGAACGCAAACTTGGCATCGTCGGCGCTCACAGCGATGTCTGAGGCCGCCACAAGGCCACAGCCTCCACCAAAAGCGGCACCGTGAATCCTCGAAATGACAGGCACGGGGCATTCGGCAATCGCCTTGAATAGGCGGGCGAGATGCATGGCGTCCCGCACGTTCTCATCGTGCGTATAGCCGGCCGCCTTTCGCATCCATTCTAGGTCACCGCCTGCGCAGAAACCAGGGCCATTCCCGGAGATCACAACCGCCCGCATGCCTTGCGGGAGGGCAAGAAAGGAATGCGAAAGAGCTGATATGAGTTCCTCGTTGAAGGCGTTGCGGACGTCTGGTCGATTCAACGTCAGTCGCAGAATCGGTCCATCCACTTCTGTTTGAAGCATTGAGAAAGTATGGCACTCCCTCCGAGGCCCCGGAGGTCGTCTGCAATGTCTGGTGGGCTAGACTGTCACGATGATCGAAGAGGTGAGAAGCCAATCATTTGTCTTGGATCCCAGGCGAATGGCCCGAGCCACTTATCTGCCGCTCATTAAGCCCAAAATCGCGCCCCTAGTCCTGCTGATCTTCGGCGTGGATCTCGCCATGATTTACGGCGCGCACGTGTCCGCACTTATCACGTTGGCCGCTACCGCCGTGGCTACCCCCCTCGCTTCTCTCAATGCCTACAATCGATACGCTGCGGGCTTTCGCAAAGCCGCAAACAGGTCGCTGTTCCTGCCAAAGACGATCACATTCACGGGCGATGAATTACGACAGGAATCGACTGACGGCAGCATTTCAGTCGTCAAGTTGAGCAACGTCCATAAGGTGGACCGCATGGGTGAATTCACTCTGGTTTACATCACCGACGCGATGGCATTTTTCATCCCGGATGGTGTCTGGGCCACCACCGACGACGAGTCCAAATTCAAAGAACTCATGACCAATGCCGTAAAGGACAAGTCCATTCCAGATATCGTATCCACATGAGTGAGCCAAAACCGCTGACTAGGCAGTATCGGCTTACGCGAGCCCAAATATCTTTCGCCACCGCACAGCAGTACGTACGAGCTTTCTGGTGGCTGCTGATCAGCGTTCCAACCTTCGGCATCATCTGCTTAGTCCTCTCTGACGATCAGGCTCTCAAGTTGTGCGGTCTAATCTGCCTTTTGTGGCCATTGACCATACCCGCGAGGGCTTTTATTGTCACGTCGAAGCCCTCACGATGTCTGCTAAGGCCCATGACATTGTTGCTGGGCGACGATTCCCTAATTCTTCGCGCCGATGAAAACTCCGGCATGAAGCTGAAGAAATCCTCGATACGCTCAATCCACATGCGAGGTGCGTTGTACGTTCTTCTCACCCGAACGCTTGGCATTGTCTTGGTTCCAATCGATGCATTCTTGACCGAAGAAGACCGACTGACATTCGAGCGGCTAGGCGATCAACGCTTGGTCAAGCCGCGGGAGTAGGCGTCTAATTCGCTCACGAGGTCGTGGTTGGTCCAGTCCAGGTGCACAGGGGTGATCGAGACGAACCCTTCACTCACCGCCGCCACGTCGGTCCCCGTTTGAGTGGTATCCATCACCACGACGCCACCCTGCCAATAATAGGGCCTTCCCCAAGGGTCTTCACGGTACTCCAACCGGTCTTCGTAGACTCTCTGCCCCATGGCGACCATCTTGTGACCCCGCACTTCCGTGAAGTCAATCGAGGGAATGTTGACGTTCAGGAACGTCAGCGTCTGGTGGGGAGCGTTTATCAGCATCTCGAAATTCTCGGTTAGCCAGCGTTGACCCGTTTCGTAGTGGATCGGCGCGCCGGTAACGAACAGAGCCATGCTGACGGATATTGATTTGATACCGTTGATCACCCCTTCCATTGCGGCGGCGCAGGTTCCAGAGTAGGTGATGTCAAATCCGAGATTGGGTCCATTGTTGATGCCGCTGAGCACGAGATCGCAGCCGTCGGGCCAAGCGAGACTTAGCCCGACATTGACGCAATCCACTGGGAGTCCGTCAACCTCATACGCCTCAACCCCGTTCCAATCGACCGGCCAAGCCCGCAGAGGATCGCGAATCGTCATGGAGTGTCCACAGGCAGAGCGCTCGTGATCGGGAGCTACGATTTTGACTTCCCCGAACTTGCGCGCGACGTCGACAAGGGCGAGCAGGCCGGGGGCACGGATGCCGTCGTCATTGGTTACAAGAATTCTCATGAATGCAAGATTCATCCTACCGGGTAGTCAGGTCTAATCTTGTGATGTTGAGCGGATTGGCAAGGCTGGTTTTCTTCTTGCTCGCCCTCTTTACAACCAGCTCGGCTCTTATCTTCCTGGAGAGCAGGCTGCCCGGAATTTGGCTACCCGTTGCCTTTTCCGCTTCCCTTTATCTGCTCATGGGTTTAAATCCTCGAATTGAATCAAAGAGGCTGCCTTATGGCCTCTTCACCGCCGCTGGGGTGCTTGAAGCATGGCTTTTGACCCGTGAACATGTGCCGATTGAACGCTGGGATCGAATCGCGCGTTATGCACCAAATTCTTTTATCGGCCTTGGCACAGTGGCCGCGGTTTGGTGGATGGTGGCCCAGACAAGATCGAAAAGGTCTGCCCCTGTAGGTTGGATGCTTGCCCTCACATTCTGCGCTTGGCTCGTCGCCTACTTCAGCAGTTCACGTGGGGGCATTGACCCGATGGAGGCAAGCTTCACCAGGTTCTTAACCCTCGACCCCGAGGTGACCCACACTTTGACGGTCATCTTTCGCAAAACCATCCACTATTCGTTCTACGGAGCCGTCAGTTTGATCGCTTACTGTGGGGCGACTCGACTGGGCTCAAGGTCACCCGTCATCTTCGCCCTCTTGTCTGCACTCTGCTTTGCAACATTCGATGAGTATCGTCAAAGCCTTGTCTTGGGAAGAGGCAGCTCCGTTTTTGACGTAGGCCTTGACATGGCCGGTGCCGCCTCATTCCTCATCTTGGCGACTCTGGGGCGGTCCCGGCGGGAATCCAGGGATCGACCCGCTTAGAAGCCCAGCTTCACAGCCTAGCCGGGCGTCGTCTGGTACTTAATCTTGACCATGAATTTCCCAGGCGAGCCCGCCTCCTGCTCGACGACGCTCTCGCCGGTCCAAGTTCTTCCATTGTCGCCGTCAAACGACCAAGTTCTCTGCGCACCATGGGTGGAGACCTGCTTCCATGAGGTGCTGAGAATCTTGTCAATGTCTCCGACGATCTCGTCCAAGGTCAACGAGGCGCCTGAGACCCTAAGATGGTAATCCCAGCCATCGCGATCACCAGTGTCAACAACCTCCTCTTGGGCCGTACCGTCTGGGAAACCAAACCCTTTGGCTCGCAGCATCGATACGAGGTAGAAGTCGGCCAGTGCCCCTCTGGCATACCCATCTTGAGGGCGCCAGTTGTACTCCATGTTTCTGGCTACGCGGACGGCCTTCTCATGACCATCGATCTTCTCCACCATGTGGAGCGCACCATCAATCCCGGATGACAGCCCAGCCGTGCACATGATGTGTCCGTTGTCGGTGTAGCGCTGGTCACGCTGGACGTGGGTCTTGGGAAATCGCTTCTGCAGTTCAGCCAACAAACCCCAAAAGGTCACAGAATTTTTGTCGTCCAAGAGACCGCCATTTCCAAGAATGAAAGCTCCGTTGCAGACCGACATCACGTAGCGTGCGTCCTGCTGGTGGTCCAAAACCCACTTGACCCTGGGTTCACTCACAGGCATCTGAGGGGGAACTGAGCCCCCAGGGACTACGATGATGTCCGGTTTTGGACAGTTGCCGAACGTGTAATCGGCTTTCATGGCCAGACCGAATCCGGACGAAAATTCATCGGCCTTCTCACCAACCGTAAACACGTTATATCTAGCCTGGCCGAATACTTCAAAGGGCCCAGCAAAGTCGATGATCTGCACGCCCGGGAACACAAGGATGGCCACTTTGACGGCGGTCGGGTTGTTACCCGCGAAACGGCTAAAGTTGGGATATCCGGGTAACTTTCTCGCCGCGTTGCCATCGTCGGATATCGGAGCCTGGGCCAGACTCGCGGCCGCAAAAAGTATTAGCGCAAGGCCAATCAGACCACGGCTGTGGCGCGATTTTCTATTTCGAATCTGATTTCTATGATTGAACAAAAGGTCCACCTCACAAAGGACTTGAGCGCCTGCCCGTAGGATCAACGAGCCTTTGCCCACGGAAATATTAACTTTGATCAGATCGAAATGAAACCCGTTTGCAGGGAACGGTGCCCGGGGTGCAGTTGACGTCTGCAAGATTGCAGCCAAGGGCCTTACAGCGGAACGAAAATACACGAGCCATGTCAGCGAGTGAAATTCTCCTCGGTTAAGATGGAAGTTGCCCATGGACGATCAGGCCCTAATTCACCTCAATCAAGCGACTCAGCGGCTTGACTTAAGGCGGGTTTTCTTCGTCGGCCTTGCCATCTGGAGCCTGCTGGGCTTCTTCGATGCGAATCAGACCTATTTTCTGATGCTGAATCAAGGTATGCACCACTCGTGGCTGAGGATCGCGGTGTGGGCCATGACGTCATGGAACTTTTGGGCGATCATGACGCCCTTCATATTCTGGCTTGAAAGGGTCTTTCCACTCGATCGGGCACCGGTCAAATCCCTTTTGCTGCACGTCTCATCCGCGATCGCTTCATCGGCGACTCACGTTCTTCTGATCGTATCGTTGGGGAGAGCAATACGCCCATTCGACGACATGACGAAGAATACATCCTTCGCAGACAACTACATCAACGCATGCATCGGAATGGTTCCATTCGGGTTGTTTGTTTATGGGGCGGTCATCGCCACCGCGTATGCACTTGATTTTAGGCAGCAATTTCGAGAACGGCAAATCCGCACAGCCCAATTGGAAAGCTTGCTGACGCAAGCGAGGCTGCGATCAATCACCTCTCAGCTACGCCCGCACTTTCTGTTCAACACCCTCAACGGAATCATGGCTCTCATCCGCACGAACGACAATGAGGCGGCAGGGCGAATGTTGGTTGGACTCAGCAACATGCTTCGAAGCTCGTTGGTTGATTCACCGAACCATACGACCACTTTGAGCGCGGAGTTGGAATTCACGAAACTCTACACGGGCATCGAAGAGCAACGCTTTGGTGACCGACTGTCAGTGCTCTACGATGTCCCTAAGGACCTTCTTGGCGTCACTGTGCCATCCCTAATCCTCCAGCCATTGGTGGAGAACGCCGTCCAGCACGGCATTGCGCCAAGGGCGGCGGCAGGCCACATTTGGATTCGAGCGCGGTGCGAATCTAACCTCTTGATCGTTGAGGTTCAGGACGATGGCATCGGCCTACGAGACTGTGCGAACCGTCGTGAGTCCTCAGGTTTGGGGCTCAGCGCGACAAGGGAGCGACTCGCATATTTGTACGGCTCCAACCAATCGCTCGAGGTTGGCAACGCCCCAAAGGGGGGCACCCTTGTCACCATACGACTGCCCCTTCAAGCGATAACCAAGGAGGCTAGCCCTTGAGACAAAATCGGTTCAGCGCACTTATCGTCGATGATGAGCCGCTCGGAAGACGCATACTCCGCACACTTCTTTCGGAGGACTCCGAGATTCGGATTGCCGCCGAGTGTTCAAACGGAAAGGAGGCGCTTTCCCATCTCAACCGCGAACCGGTCGATCTGCTCTTTCTTGATGTGCAAATGCCCGAAATGGGCGGCTTTCAGGTTCTTGAGCAACTCGAGTCCGCACGCTTGCCCGTGGTCGTGTTCGTCTCGGGTTTCGACCACTATGCGGTCAAGGCTTTCGAGGTGAATGCGTTCGACTACTTGCTAAAACCAGTTGATCCTGTTCGATTCCTTACAGTTGTGGCTCGAGCCAAACAACAAATCTTTAGAAGCACCGAGACGAGACTTGAGTCCAAATTTGCAAGGCTGCTGAGCGCCATTGAGGAATCGCCCGGAAGCCGAGAAGCGCCTCTTTTCCTAAAACGCCTCCTGGTTCGAACAAAATCTGGCATTCTCATCTTGCCGGTTGACGAGGTTGACTACTTCATGGCCTTTGACTATTATTCCAACGCTTTCCGCGAGGGCAAAGGTCACCTCCTCAGAAAGCCGTTGAAGGACCTTGAGATTGAGTTGGACCCCTCGAAATTCGCCCGAATTCATCGATCCGCCATCGTGAACGTCGAGCGGATTCGCGAATTGCGCCTGGACGCGTCGGGGCACCTGGTGATTCTTCGGGACGGAACAACGCTGCCGATCAGCTCAAAACGGCTCGAAACGCTTCAGGCCCGGCTACTGATGGGCTAGGGATTCGACAACGGGCGTGAAATACTCGTTCAATCGAAGACATTGGGCCTGATGCGGCCTGTCGAACACGTCCAGGGCACGCAGAAGGGCGGCCGCTGTGTCGATGCTCGTGACACACGGAATGCCTGTTTCGATACACGCCCGCCGGATGCGCGCCGCCTCCGCCTCCGCGACCTTGTCCGCGCTCGGGGTATTTACCATGAGGCTAACTTCGCCGCTCAGAATCAATTCCAACAAGTTCGGTGGGCCCTGGCTGATCTTATTGATCGGTGTAGCTTTGATGCCTGCCTCCGCCAGAATCCGCGCCGTCCCACGAGTGGCAACGATCTTTCTTCCGCTCGCCACGAGCCCCCTCGCCAATTGAATCGCAGCGGCCTTATCCTCGTCTCTAACGGTCAAGAGAACGACTCCATCCCCCTTGAAATGGATACTGCTTGCCACCATCGCCTTATAAAGCGCGCCTTCAAAATTGTTGTCAATGCCCAATATCTCGCCTGTCGACTTCATTTCCGGACCAAGGCTGGGTTCAACCCGAGCAAGCTTTTGGAAACTGAATACAGGAGCTTTGATGGCGTAGAGGATCGGCTGGGATTGGACGAATCGACCGGCCGCTATGTCGCGCTCGGGGACCACGTAGCCGCGTATCCGCAGGCCGAATTGCTCAGCCAATTTTGGCAAGGCGCAAGGGGCTTCGCCACCCTGCAGCGAAGCGCCCGCCAAGGCCAATTCATCGGCCGTGGACAAGGTCCACAGTCCACTGGAATAGCCATTATCGTTCAGCTTTTCCCCCATCATGCATTTCGTGGCAAGGTCCACCATACGAACGCCGGTCACCTTGCTCAAATAAGGCACGGTGCGACTCGCACGTGGATTCACTTCCAGAACAAAAGCCTTGCCGTCTGAGATCACGAACTGAATGTTCATCAGGCCGCGAACTCCAAGAGACCTTGCGATTTGGCAAGCACTGAGCACCATCTGGGATTGCACGTCTGCGGTCAAAGAAACCGGTGGATAAACGGCCATCGAGTCGCCAGAGTGAATACCCGCCCGCTCGATGTGCTCCATAATGCCGGGCACCAAGGTCTCCTCTCCATCAGAGACGACATCCACCTCGGCTTCTTGACCAAGAATGTATTGGTCGACCAAGACCGGCTGCCCAGGATTTGCATCTTCCGCTTCGCCGTAAAACTCGCGCAATTGCTGCTCGTCGTAAACGATTTCCATCGCCCGGCCTCCAAGCACAAAGCTGGGTCGAACCAGGACAGGGAATCCCACACGATGAGCCACATCGACAGCCTCCTCGAGAGAGCGCACGGCTTTTCCCCTGGGCCTCGGGATGTCCAACTGCTCGAGCAAGGCGTCGAACTGTTCTCTATCCTCCGCCATCGCGATCGCTT
>CAZUCK010000077.1:0-10957 GCA_964619505.1 uncultured Fimbriimonas sp.
TCGAGGCTGTGGAGAACCACATGCCTGAGGTCATCGTGATCGATGAGATCGGCACGGAGCATGAAGCTTCAGCAGCAAGAACGATTGCGGAAAGGGGCGTTCAGCTGGTGGGCACCGCTCATGGCCAGACGCTTGAGAACCTCATGCTGAATCCGACGCTCTGCGACCTGATCGGAGGCATTCAAGCGGTCACCCTCTCCGACGCAGAAGCCTCGCGCAGAGGCACCCAGAAGACGGTGCTGGAACGCAAGGCACCGCCGACGTTCGACGTCGTGATCGAACTGTTGGATTATGATCGGCTGGCCGTCCACAACAACGTTCAGAAGACGGTCGACTTGATCCTTCGCGGCATTCCGCCGCGCCCTGAAGTGCGCGTACGAACGGGCGCAGGCGATGTGGAGGTCGTGCAAAAAGAGCAGAGCGCGGATTTGGACGAGCCGGGTTTTAATCAGCGCTTCCCGGCGCTTTCCAGACAGCCCGAGCCCAGGCAAAAAGCGCCCGCCGCTCCCCCACCCAATGGAAAGCCGAATGGCGATGACGACAAAATGCCCGCAATGATCCGCATCTACCCGTACGGCATCGCCCGGACTCGCCTCGAAAGGGCGATCCGCGAGAAGCGTGCGCCGGCGTTCGTCACGAATGACTTGGGGCAAGCTGACGCCGTGATGGCCATTCGTTCCACCTACCAGAGCAGGCCCAAGAAGATCCGGGACATGGCCGGTAAGCCCGTGAACACGGTCGTCGTCAAATCGAACACGTTCGCTCAGATTGCCGACGCCCTGGACCAAATACTCAAGATCAAACAGGACGGTCAGGAGTTCGAAGCGGCGGCGATGGACGAAGTGCTTGCTGCGATCGACACTGTGCTGCAGACGGGCAAGGCGTTCGAACTGAGCCCACAACCGGCACCGATCCGCAAGTTGCAACATCAGGTCACCGAAGCTAGGCGCGTTGCGAGTGAGAGCGTTGGCGAAGATCCCAACCGAAGGCTGAGAATCCTGCCAACCCGGTTGGCTTAGCCGCTCGAACCGAACTGCTTGAATGGCGCATAATGCCTCCATGCTATTGGAAGGCAAGTGTGGCCTCGTTCTCAACGTAACGAACAAGAACAGCATCGGATGGGCGATTGCCGATTTGGCGAACCAGCACGGCGCCACCGTCGGCGTCGGCGGTCAAAACGAGCGCATGATGGATGGCGTTCTAAAGCTGATCGGCGGTCGCGAGCGCTTCAACACCCACCAGGTCGACTTTCAGATCGAAGAGGACCTCGAGCGTCTCGCAAGGGATGTCGCTAAGACCTACGGAAAAATCGATTTCCTTGTCCACAGCGCCGCGTTTGCCAACCGAGATGACCTCGTCGGGCGCTTCATCGACACTTCGCGTGATGGTTTCAAGCTCGCCATGGACGTCTCGGCCTACTCGCTGATCGCCCTTTGCAGGGCGTTGGAGCCCGTACTGGCAGACGACGGCAGCGTCATGGCCCTCAGCTACCTGGGCAGTGTGCGTGCGGTTAAGAATTACAACGTCATGGGAGTCGCCAAGGCGGCCCTGGAAGCCAACGTTCGCTATCTCTCGCAGGACCTCGGCGAGCGGGGAATACGGGTCAACACGCTAAGCCCCGGGCCCATCAACACGGTGGCTGCGCGAGGCGTCATGGGCCTCACGGGGATGATCGACTACGTTCACGAGAAGTCCCCGCTGAAGCGGCCCTTTGGCCAGGCGGAAGTTGCGGGGTCGGCGGTGTACCTGATGAGCGACCTGAGCAAGGGCGTCACCGGCCAGGTCATCTACATCGACAACGGATACAACATCGTCGGCATCTAGATGCGGCTCCTAGCCCTTCCCAACTGGTCGTTCGGGCGCGACAAACGAATGCTCGCGAGCTTCCGAGAGGCACTCGACTCTCCGGAGCTTTCGGTTCATTTCTGTCGGAGTGACGTCGATCACAACCGCACCGTGACCGCTTTCAGCGGCGAGCCTACGGCGCTCAAGAGCGCAGTGCTTGAGCTGGCAGACCTATGCTTTGATTCCATCGACCTCAACCGCCACACCGGTGTTCATCCGCGAGTGGGTGCCCTGGATGTTTGCCCCGTCATCCAGATCCCGTCTGAGTCCGACGATGAATCGTTGAACGCCGCATTGGCATTGGCGGAGGATATGGCGAAGGAACTGTCAGACCGTTATGACTTGCCCGTAATCATGTTTGAGAAGTCGGAGCGGAACCGAGCCGAGTCAGAAATCCATGCGATGATTGAAGGCGGCTACGGCGGGCTCTTGGACCGCGAACTGAAGCCCGATTACGGCCCGAGCAGAGTCCATTCGAGATTGGGGATGTCCTTGGTTGGCGTGAAGCAGTTCTTCATCACGTTCGGCGTCGATCTTAAGTTGGACAGTGCCGTTTTGGTGAAAGAGCTTGTCGTCCAGGTTCACGACCTTCGTATGGCGGGTGATCCGCGCTTTCTTGGCGTGAGCGCGCTGGGCCTTCCCCTTCCAAGCCGCGGACGGTGTCAACTGCTCTTCACGCTTTCATTGCCGGACATTACGAGCGTGGACGGGTTGGTCGAATGGGTCGCTTTCGAGGCGAGCCGTTCAGAAGTGATGGTCGCGGACACGGAGCTGATTGGAGTCATCCGGGAGCGGGACTTGGCGGGAGCGACGAGGTTGGCGGTCCGTGCGGAGCAGTTGGTGTGACGTGTTGTGAGGCTTGACTCCTTACCGTCAACCGAGTGAGGTTTAATACACACGGAGTCGGCCGGGTGGCGGCCCCGAGTGATCGGGGAGGAAAGTCCGGACTTCAAAGAGCGCGATGCCCGGCGCAAGCCGGGGCGGGGCGACCCGACGGAAAGTGCCACAGAAACAAACCGCCTCGACTCGTCGAGGCAAGGGTGAAATGGTGAGGTAAGAGCTCACCGGCGTTTTGGGTAACCAAGCGGCCGGGTAAACCCCATCGGAAGCAAGGCCAAATAGGGAGGGGTTGACGCTGCTCGCAGACCCTCCGGGTTGGCCGCTTAGATAAATCGCCACACAAATACAGAATCCGGCTTATAGGCCGACTCCGACTCAGGTCAAAGGTTCAAGGTGAAGACCGAAATCCCTCACCCCGCATACCGCTTTACGAGCTTCACCGCCTCGCGAAACTGCTCGTGATTTGCGGATTCCAACCACTCGTAGGCGACCGCTTCGGTGTGGATCGGGGCGACGCCCACGTCGCGCATCCGCTCCATTCCCAGCTTGTGCATCTCAATCGATCGAGCGCTTACCGCATCGGGACACACTGCGGTTTGAATGCCCAAGTCGGTGAGCCCAAGGGCCGTTTGTGAAACGCAAATGTGCGTTTCAATGCCCACCAGAATGGCCTGCCGAAGGCCGAGTTTCTTGAACTCCACGATGAAATCTGGGCACTCGCAGCAACCGAATGATTCCTTGGCGATTGGATGGACGCCGTTTGGGAGCATCCGCAAGAGCCTTTCGTCCGTCCCACCCATCTTGTCGGGCACTTGCTCGGTCACCAGCATGCGGACTTTCAGCAGCGTCGCCATCTCGACCATGAACTGAACTCTCTGGAAGAGCTTGTCCCGTAAATGAATCGGGTTGAGAAAAGGCGGCTGCACGTCGATCACGACTAGCACGCTTTGATCTGCTCGTGGCCGCAATGTTCGCATGCGCTCGATTATGGTGTCTTTTGAAAAAGGTTGGCCCATGGTTCACGAGCCGCCAACTTTATTTTTGATGGTTTGAGTATAAATCAGTACAATACAAACGCTCAAGGGATTGGGTCACAACTCCACATCCCCGCATTGGAGGTTATTGCATGAAGCAACTGTTCTATGGCATGGCCATTCTCACCGTTGTGGCTACCAGCGGTGTCGCCGGAGCCCAATACAATCAGACCAAGCTGGACGTTAAACCTGCTGGAGTCACCTTTCGGGGCGGCGCAGTGTTGCCCGTCGATAACAAACTGAGAGACGTCAGCAACCTCTTCATCGGCTTGGGCGCTGAATATATGTTCACGCATCAGTTCCTCAGCAATTCGGAGACTTACCTTTCGATTGACTGGTTTGGGAAGTCATCGAGCGGAGAGAAGGGAAATTTATTCCCAGTCTGCCTGAACCAGCGCTTCTACACCGGAAGCAGCCGGTATGGAACCGGGAGATCCTATTACTTCGTTGGCGCGGGCGTCACGTTTATCGACGTGGGCAATTCAACCGATAAGCTCGGTGTGCGCGGCGGAGTTGGCACCGAGATCGGCCCCAGCGTCATCTTGGAAGTTGCCGGCTACTTGAGCGGCAAGGACAGCGACGGCGTCTCAGGAACCGCTGTCGGAGCCTACATCGGCTATCGTTTCCACTGAGCCTTAAAGCTCCTCCCCCTCATGGGGAGGAGCTTTCTTACGCGATCGTATCCGGGTTGCCTGCGCCCACCGCAAGCACTTTCGACACCGCGCCTCGCATTGTCTGAATGTCCACTTCGCGGTTGCCGTCCCTGTCCAACACTCTCGAGACCGGCAAAGTCTTAGAAAAACCGCCCGTCGCAGAGTCCAAGTCGGCCGCGATGTCCAGCATTTCCAGCCCGTCCATCAGCACATCGTCGAGCGAACGGTTTTGCCAAGGGCCCTTGGTTCTGGCCAAATACTCAAAGATTCCTCGGATGCGTTCAGATCCCGAGCCTGCGCAAGCGTAGGCACCGTTTTGAAATCTCGCTCCCGCGCCATCGAAGAAATAGACGCCGAACTCATCCTTCTTCTTATCGTAAGCGGCGACGATCGGGATGAACACGCCAATGCCTTGCATGGCCATCGGGGCATTTCCCGCCAAGGCGCGCGAAATCTCCATCAGCTTGCCTTCAAGCGACATTTCATGGAGCACGGTGCGCCTGTAGTACTTGAACGAGTGTTTGAGGAATCGGCAGACCTCTATCGAGCGGGCAAAAGCGCCGCTGATCGCCACAACCGTTGAGTCGTCCAATGCGAAAATCTTCTCGGCTTGGTCGTACATGACCAGATTGCCGGCCGTTGCACGCCGATCCGCCAACGTCAGGATGCCTTTATTGAACCGCAAAGACAGGACGGTGGTGCCATGGACCTCCAACCCTCCGTCGGCGGTGTGGGTACGTGGCAGGCCCACGAGGTCCCCAAAACTGCTTGGCTTGGCTACGATCATTGTCCCGACCGCTGCCGGTATTTCTTAGCCTGTTCCGGGTCGACCTTCTTCATTCTTCGCAAGAGTTCATTGTCGCCGCCGGGCTTACGGACGTCTGGGCGACTTGGCCCACCCTCGTCAGTCTTCTTGCCCGGTTCCGTCAATGGTCTGGTCAGGCGGTCTCCGTCGCTCACTTCACACCTCTCAAGCACTCGATAAAGCTTCCTACGTCTGAGACATCGGCCAGTTGCGCAGGATAGTCGGCATCCGGCAACAGTTCGACTTCGACCGAGTTGTCTTCCGTCTCAAACGTGATCGACCGCCAGCAGGCCGTTCTGACGGCGTTGCCAAATCTTGAGACGGCGAGCCCGCGGGCCCGGGCTCTTGTGGGTTCGGGCTGGAATTCAAGAAGACTATCCAGCTCAGCGGCAGACGGATTGGATTCTACGGAGCCCATCTCACAAAGCGCGGTGTGCAATCCTTCATCTGGATTGACGTTGTGATATTCAAGATCGTAGGCGAACAGGCTCGGATCGCGCCAATCGATACCCTCTTCGTCCATAAATGCCTCCAACATGGCCCTCTTTGCCGCCCAATCGACATGTTTCGAGAATTCGGCGAAATCTGTGTCGAGCGCGGACAAGAGCGTTCTTGAAGTGTCGATGGTCCACCGAAGATCGTCGTCCAGATCAAGGGTGTTCTCTGCCGCAGTAAAATACGATTCCAGAATCTCGTGGGCGGTCGTCCAACTTTGACGTTCCAATTGGACTGGGAATTTGTACGTCTCGTCTTTGCTGACGTCCCTGAATGCCTCGACAGGATTGGCCAGGCGCCAATGAGGGACTTCTCCCTCAAGAGCCAGCAGCAACGCGATCTTTACCAATCCCACTTTTCGAGCGGTGGCTGACGTGATCCTATTGGCGTCCCCCGCGATGACATGGAGCCTTATCCAGTCTTGATCACGGGCATGGGGTTCATCGCGTGTGTTGAAAACCGGCCTGCGATACAGCGTTTCCGCATTGGCGGCTTCGGCAAAGAAATCTGCCCGCTGACTGATCTGATAGGCGCACGCTCGACCAGATTCGCTGCCGACTTTTCCCGAGCCGACTAAGACTTGGCGGGCGATCAGCATGGGTGTGATGGCCCCGTAGAGGCCCTCAAAGCCCAGTTGGCGGGGCACGAGGTAATTTTCGTGGGTCCCATAAGACGCGCCATGGAAATCCGTGTTGTTCTTATAGACTCGCGCTTCCAGTCCCATCTTTTCGTGGAACGCTTTGGCCGTCCGCAACATGATCAGCTCGCCTGCGGCGTCATGGGCTGCCAGGAGGTGGATGGATCGACATTCGGGGGTCGAGTATTCGGGATGGCCGTGGTCGTTGTAGAAACGGGCGCCGTTGGGGAGAATCCTGTCGGAACGAATCTCATGATCGGCGCCCCTCCTGCGCCCCTTCTCAAACTTAATGTCTTCTGGGTCGTGAGCTAGGTGCTTGAGAACAAATCCACGGAGGTCTGCGCGCGGATTCTCGTAGTGATAGTCCCAGCCGACATGGCACAACCCCGGATACGACCTTACAAACTCGATCGCATCATCGATTTGATCCTCGGCGCCATGGCCCTCGACGTACAGCCCGTACTCGGTCTCAATTCCTGAAAGAATGGACCGGGATTCCCGACTGGTTGTACCCATTCATTTGCGGATCGCTTTGGCGCTGCGGAGGCTTCCTTTCGTTCGCCTATGAGGTCGGATGCGGTTACCCTTTATCACCGTTGGCGACACAGACGAATCGGTTCCGCTGGATCGGAATACGATGAACCTACCTGAAGTGGGCCACGAGTTGGGCCAAGGATCGGGTCCAACGACTGGGGCCTTGGTCCATGAGCCGCTTCGTACACTTGCGGCGGCCAACTTCAACGCCGTGGCATCCGTCGGCAAGTTCACGATGGCGCCCGCCGAGTCCCTGAGTTCTGGCAACGTACCCGTGATTTCGTTCGATACGTCCCCACTCACCACTTGGCTTATTGGGTAACCCACAAACGAAGGTGGCGAGGTGGTGTAGTCCAAACCACCGAAGTACATGGAAGTGATGGCGCCGATCGCATTGCGTTGCAGCATCACCATGTCCGGTTGCGTATCCTCAGCCGAGTTCGGAAAAACAATGACCTCGAAGGTGCCCGGATAGGCGATAACGTCAAGCGGCCCAGGTGCAGAGCCGATCGGCACCGAGCTGAAATTCCGATAGATGCCCTGAAGTGAAGCGACCTTCGATGTGTTGGTGAGATCCGACGGATTTGGCACCAGGAGAACATAGGTTCCCGGTGCGGGTGCGACCGTGCCACCTTGTTGGGCGGTGAACTGCCCATCCTGAACGCCGAAGGGTGTCAGCATTTCGAAGGCTCCCGGCGCGTCCATCTCACTCAGGGCGATGTTGTCGCCGCTGAAATAGACCTTTTGGGCCAGGGAGGCGTTCGACATGATGGGTTTGTCAATGTCGGCAACGTTCGAAATGTCGAACATGACGAAGTCGCCGAAGAAACCGACCATCGCATTCGCCACGCCGTCGATGTTGGACGCTTGGAAGAGGGCAGGATCAAAGACGACTTGGCCATTGCTGATCGTGATCATCGCATCGTCTAAATAAACCGGGAAAGAGGTTAAGCGCCCCGTTTCGACGAGGAAATTCGCAGGAAACGTCTGGTCAACGGCGTTTGCTCCGCTTGGCCCCGTAATTCCATTCACGCTTGCAACCTGGAGGTCAAAATTTGCGAACGAGCGAGAGTTCGAGCCAAGGGCCACAGGGACGTTGATGAGAGCGGTCTGGCTGGTATAGCCGTTGAGTAACAGCGATAAGGAGACTGAGCCGGGGGCCGGGGCGATGATCTGGTTGGCAGAGTCGGTCAAGGAAAGGTTGTTGACAAGGGCCGTTAAGTCGCCAAGGGCTCGCCCTTGACCCGTGAAGTACTGAATGTTCACCGCGCCCGGAGTTGCGGGCAGGTTTACGGAACTCACATGTGCGCCGGGACCTCCGGGACCGCCGACGGATCCGCCGCCGCTGCCGCCACAGCCGATGACGGCGACTGCAGCCACGGTCAATATTAGGAACGCCCACTTTCTCAAGACTCGATCACCTCTTACGGACTTGAACTCGCCGATCGTTCATGCGCCGATCAACTCGGCGCACAAGCGTATGCCACCGGGAAAGTATACATCTACCGTTGGCCTACAACGCGGACGCATTATAAGGCACAAATGGTTGTCCATTCAAGGGCAATCCAATCATGAACGGCAATATTGCTTGCGATGTGGGCGAGAGCCGGCTACCAGCGGATTAAGTTTGCGCCCCAAACGAGACCTGCGCCGAATCCAACCGTCATCGCGAGCATGCCCCTCTCCAAACGCCCTTCCCGGTCTGCTTCGTAAAGGGCCAAGGGAATGGATCCTCCGCTCGTGTTGCCGTATTTTTGAACATTGAGAAACACCTTTTCCGGCGGCAAGGACAGGCGTTTGGCGGCCGACTCAATGATGCGGAGATTCGCTTGGTGGGGGACGAACAGGTCAACATCGTCGGTCGTAAGGCCCGCCTGATCCAAAGCTTTGCAGCAAGCGTCCGCCATCGCGTTCACAGCGAACCGATACACCTCCGCGCCCGCCATGAATATCGTTGACCGAAACGCCGTTGAACGCGGGTCACACATGGGATGCTTGGAACCCCCCGCTTCCACATTGATGTGTTTGGCCCCGCTGCCGTCGGACATGAGGACGGTCGTGAGCACACCCCGCTCCGTGTTTTCTTCCGCCCCCAAAACGACGGCTCCGGCACCGTCGCCAAACAGAACGCAGGTTGCTCGGTCCGTCCAGTCAACCAACTTGGTGAGCGTGTCGACGCCGATGACCAAGGCTTTATTGACCTTGCCCGACTCAATCATCGCCGAAGCGACCGAAATTGAATAGATGAACCCAGCGCAAGCCGCTCCCAGGTCGAACGCTCCAGCTTGGTGGGCGCCAATCGCATCCTGCACGATGCAGGCGGTGGCGGGGAATATCATGTCGCCGGTGACGGTGCCACAAACCACGAGTTCAATGTCTTCGGGTTTTGCCTTGGCCTGTTCGATCGCCTCAAGCGCCGCAGCCGTTGACAATGTGCTCGTTGTCTCGTCCTCCGAACAGATGCGCCGCTCCACGATGCCAGTCCTCTGGCGAATCCATTCGTCGTTCGTACTGACCATTTGTTCGAGTTCGTAATTGGTCAGCACCTTTTTTGGCACGGCGTGTCCTATGCCCTGAACGACAGCCCTAATGCTCATGTCTCACCCCGGTTTCTTGACAAATGCCTTCTTTGATGGCCCCCAAAAGCCCGCATTGCACGGTTTTCTGCGCCAGCAGGATCGCGTTCTTAATGGCCCTCGCGTCGCTGCGGCCATGCCCGATGATGCAAAGCCCATTCAACCCCAAAAGCGGCGAGCCGCCCACTTCAGCCCAGTCCATTCGCCTGCGGAGCGGTGACAAGATTTTTCTCATGGGCAAATAGGGCAAACGGGCCAGCGGATGCTGCGGAACCCCCTCGCGAATGAGCTTTATGATCAGTTCCGCGACCCCTTCACTCGTCTTCAAGACGATGTTGCCGACAAACGCGTCGCAAACGACCACATCGCACGGCTTCTGAAAAATATCCTTACCCTCAATGTTGCCCTTGAACCAAGGATGTCCCGCGAGGAGCTTGTACGTTTGTTTGGCAAAAGCGTTACCCTTGCCCTCCTCTTCGCCAATGTTCAAGAGATAGACGCTTGGATTCGCCTTGCCCTGCACTTTCTGCGCGTACGCTCGACCCATCAAGGCGAACTCTAAAAGATGTTCCGGATCCACATCCGGACTCGCCCCCGCGTCCAGCAACAAGAACTGTCCGTCCTTGTGCGGCATCACGCTCGCGATGGCGGGTCGGTGGATTCCCGGGAATTGTCGCCAAGTGAGTTGGCAAGTGGCCGTCGCTGCGCCGGTGTTGCCAGCGGAAACCATGACGTCAGACAGGCCGTCACGCACCATGTTCGCAGCAACCCGCAGGGACGAGTCCTTCTTTTTGCGATACGCGTCAAGAGGTTTTTCGTCCATGCCGACGGCCTCGGACGCGTGGACGATCACGACGTTTGGGTGCATCCTCGCCATGTGTGGCGTAAGTTGGTCGACGTCACCGACAAGCTGGATGTGGGCGTCCGTCAGCAAGGCTGCCTCCAGCGCTCCCTTGACGATTTCGTGGGGGGCTTCGTCGCCGCCCATCGCGTCCACCGCGATTTTCAAGATCCTGATCCCTCGTCCTTAAGGAGTTTCGCAAGTTTTGAGAGCCGTGCGTCTTCCGCTTTCGCCCTAGCCTTGAGCAATTCAGCGGCGACAGGGCACGGACCGTCCCAACCGTGTTCGCAGAGGGGCTGCATGGGCATCTCCAAGAGCAGTCCCTGGCGGAGCAAAGCTTCTACGATCAAGTTGTTGTCGTCGAACATCTCGAACGGCTCATCCGGCGCAACTCGGGCAAAATCCTGTGCGCCGTAGCTGCTGGGCACTCCCTCAACCGGAAATTGCTCCTCGATATCAAAGAAGACGTCTTGTTCAAGCGGTGCGGAGCATCGCGCGCACTCCAAAACGGCTCGCGTTTGAAACTTGCCCGTCAGCAGCAGAAGATTGCCGGTGCTGACGGCCTCAAGATAGCCCTCCAGGGGCTTCACGAGATCGATTTCAGCTTCCTCCGGGAGTTCGGTGGAGATGTCTACAGCGAGTTTGCGACCTGGATGCTGCAGAACATCATTGAGGTCGAGCAGGTCGTCCCGTTTCA
>CAZUCK010000078.1:0-10862 GCA_964619505.1 uncultured Fimbriimonas sp.
ACGGGCGTGCCTAGGCTGAGGGCTTCGATGGTGGTGTTTCCGCCGCTCCAACATGGCGGGTCCAACGAGACATCCGCCAGTCTCAGCAGACCTAGAAAGTCGTTTCCGCCGAGAGCTGGCACCTTTACGAAATTGACCCCGGCCTCTTTCATCCGTCGCCACACGATCTCCTGACCGCATGGGACCACCCAATCCAGGAAGACGATGGGCCGGCCCGCCTTCTCGCTGATCTCGCGATACAGGAAATCCCAGCGGGGGTGGTACTTCATCGGGTTCTGGCAAGAGAGGATGAGCGGGCCGTCGTCAAGGCCGAAATCGGACTTCACCAGATTCGAAGGGACGTAACTTACGGCCGAGTAGCACAGCCCCGAATTGGGAAGCCGCACTAACCGTTCCGAATAATGGGCGTCGGCGTCCGCTGGCTCCATGAGGTGGGAGGAAAAATAATGGTCTATGGTTGGAAGTCCACTTGTGACCGGGTGACCCCAAGCGGTGCATTGAATTGGGGCAAGCCGCATGGTGGCGAATTGGTAATTCGCGCCGTCCATGCCGAGGTCGGTGTAAATCAATACGTCAAGACCGAGGCCTTTGATGAACCGGGCGTCGTCGGGCACACTGCCTTGCAGATGGAAGTAGTGGTCCGCGTGACGGCGAAACTCGAGTGATACATCGTCCTCGGAAGAATCGATATTGAAGGCGTAGGTCTCGATGCCGTCGGCGTGGTTCTTGAGCCAACCAAGTGCCCACCGCCCCCCATTGGAGTTCCGCAAGTTGACGCTGATGTAGCCGACCCTGATCTTTCCAGCTCTCCTTGGCGCCTCGATCGGCTGTGAGAGGTCGGGGAACGCCTTGGAGGTGATTCGGTCTACTATGGTGCGTCCAAATTCGGACAAGATTTCGCGATCGTTAAGGCCCTGGTAAGCGAGGCCAAAGGTGGCGGTTGCGGCGAGGGCGTCGAAGGCTTCGCGGGAATCAAAATCGCTTGCCGCAAATTCACGCAGGTTGTCCAGGAAGCGAGCACGCCAAATGGGGATCTCGTCTGAGTCTGCGTAAACGTAAGGGACACGAAGCCCCCACATCTTGTAGATTGGGTGGCTCCCGCTCAACGTCTTGAGTGCTGCGTCCAAGTCCCCGAGATCTCGAGCGAAGTATTCGGCCTCTGCAAGGTCTGAGGGCCGGATGCGGCCGGTTGCTTCCTGGCCCGGCCCGTATCTGTTCAAGACGGGCGGCTGATTTACCGGGCGCTCAACGAAAGTTGTTTCCCGTGGTTCGGCTGGGCCGAACTGGTTATCGCCCTCGAAAAGGCGCTCGATCGCCTCTGGATCATCGAACGCGATCTTTAGGGCCCGCCCAAAATCATAGGGGCCGGGATCAAAGCCAGCGTTGTCCAGGGCTTGACACAGGCCGTCCGCGCTCGCGAATGCCATTTCGAACTGTCCTGGCAGGACGGGGATCGCGACTGGTGTCCCAGGGTTCAATTTGCCTTGCTCACAAGCACTGGCGTTCGTTGAGTTGGTTGCCCGACACTTGATCGGGCGCGCCTCGTAGGCTGAGCAGAGGCCATCGTCCAACAACGGGCAGGGTGTCCTGGCAAGGTGCAGGTTCAAACCGAACCGTGGAGCCACCGTTCTTTCGTATGTGAAAAGCCTCTTGCGCAGGTCGGCAATCTGCGCCGTTGAGAAGTTCAACCGAATATGTCGAACGGCGTGGACGATCTCGGGTAGGGTGGCGAACACCACGCTGTGGCAACAGTGACTGCAGCCCGGCCTGCAGGCCGGCGCTAAAGGTGAATTAAAGTGAACCCGAGCGATGTTGCCGTCAACCAGAAGGTCAATCTGGCGGATCAGGTCCGACGCCGTCTCTGAGTTCAGCCCCTGCGCACAGGCGAGTGCAGTTTGGTGGAACGCCTCTTCTGCCGCCGCAGCCTGTTCGGAACCGAAATTGTAATCGGACATCAGACGATTTCAGCAACGCGGAATTAAGACGCCATCAAGGCAAAGGAAATGGCAGGGGCGACAGGGCTCGAACCCGCGACCTACGGTTTTGGAGACCGTCGCTCTACCAACTGAGCTACACCCCTGCTCGATGCTTCGCACTCAATATTACCTTTCTGTATACGACCGCAAGTGGACACACCGCGTCGCCTTACGCCAGAATGCATGTCATGTTCCGCACAACAATGCCTTCAACGCTCATTCTTGCGTTGCTAGTGGCAGGCTGCAATCCTACGGCCAAGTCCATCATCGGTGGCAAGCCTCGTCCAAAGGATTATCACGCCATTGTGAGCTTGAGTCCAGGAACTTCAGAACTCTTTGGAGACATGATCATTCTGGACAAGGTGAAGGGGCGGACGAGCTCTTGCAATTGGCCGGGGCAGACGCGCGGTGTTCCGATCGTTGCAGGGGTTAAGCCTGACTACGAGCGCATTGCAAAAATCCCGCCTGACCTGATCGTTTACGACAAGGATCTGTACAGCGAAGCTGACGTCGCCAAGATCAAGCAGCTTTGCGACGACCAGTTTGTCCTGGATGCGAACAACCTGCAGGATTACATGACGCAGGCGACGCTGCTCGCCGCGAAGGTCGGCGGGGAGACGCAGATGTCCAGTTATCTTGACCGTGTCTTCCAAGCACAGCGAAGCGCCCAGGCAAATGCGCAGGCCAAGAGGCCGAAGGTTGCGCTCATCATGCCGGGAGAGGGAAGCGAGCACATGGTTGACGGAGTTGACTCGTTTCAGGCAGACGAGATCAAGGCTTCAGGCGGTGAGCCGGTTGGTCCCAAAGGGACCCGGTTTGTCACCTTGAGCCCCGAGACTCTGGTCCAGTTGGATCCCGATTTCATCATGACGGCGGGTGACCCGGCGACATTTTTGAAGGATACGAGGTTTACAAACTTGAGAGCGGTGAAGACAGGGCACGTGTTCGGCATCAATTCCGACATCGTGCTGCGGCGAGGGGGAAGAGTGGACATTTTCATTTCAAACGTGGCGAAAGTGCTGCAAGGACACGTCGTTGGCTGAGCTTGCTGAAGTTGGCGTTTTTGGTGGGTCGGGTTTTTACAGCCTGCTTGAGGATGTGCGTGAGGTTAAGGTGGATACCCCTTACGGGGCGCCGAGCGATGCGATCATGTTGGCGACGGTGGCGAGTCGTAAGGTGGCATTCATTCCACGGCATGGCAGACATCACATGTTGCCGCCGCATTTAGTGCCTTACCGCGCCAACGTCTGGGCCATGCGTTCTTTGGGCGTGAAAGTCGTCATCAGTCCTTGCGCTGCGGGATCGCTGCAGAAGCACGTGGAACCCGGAAGTTTTGTCGTTTGCGACCAGTTTGTGGACCGAACCAGTGGCCGAAAGGACACGTTTTACGACGGGCCGATCGTGACCCACATTTCTCCTGCGGAGACTTACGACAAGGGGTTGCGGGAGTTGGCGATCGCGACTATTAAGGACCATGGCATCGTTTGCCATGAAAAGGGAACCGTAGTGGTCATCCAGGGCCCACGATTCTCGACCAAGGCGGAGAGCAAATGGTTTCATGACGCCGGTTGGGAAGTGATCAACATGACCCAGTATCCTGAGGCTTATTTGTGCCACGAACTTGGGATGGGGGTTGTCAACATTTCGCTGATCACTGATTACGACAGCGGTGTTCATGCGGGGGCTGAGGCTGTCAACGCGACCGATGTGTTGGCCGTTTTCAATTCAAACTCCGAAAAGATCAAGAAAGTCGTCTTAGACTTGATTGGAAGACTTCCGAGGGACCTTACAAAAATGGGCTCGCGGGAGGCTCTAAATTTCAGCAGAGGTGACGGCCATGCCGCCACACCTGAGGATATTCGGCTCTTCGAAATCTTGGAATAAATGACCTTGCTTGCAACACTAGTCGCCCTCGTCACGCTATCTCCGCTGCAGGCGCCAGACGCTCAAGGCGTGAGACTGGCGGGTCGTGATGTGCCCTTGAAGTTTCCCGTTTCAACTGCGGACTTGAAGATGCCGGACGCCTATCTCAATTGGCGTGGATGGTCGTTCTTGCCTGAGAAGCGGCTGGACCCCTGGATTGGGGCCACTGATTCCGGCTCTTATGCGGCGATTCAAGATGCACTTTCGAAGTTGTCCGTGGAAAGGGCGGTCCAATGGCACACCAAAATATTCGTCCTCGAGCGGGTCGACATTTTAGACACCTATCCCGACGGAACTGTGGCACAGCGCCGTTCCAGCATGGAGACACCTGATGTTCAAATGGCATTGGAGTCCATCGCTCGCTTTATGGCGATGGTGAAGGTGCAGTCCCATGGCAAGATCGCGATTGTGCCAGACGTGGACATCGAGCATGAGCCGATGAAAGTGAGCTCGGCTGCGGATTGGGAAGGGCGAAGGGATCAAATCGTGGACTACGTCTCACCGCGGATCAACGGTGGGGCTTTTGAGGCTGACGACAAGGTGTTTCGCGGTCCATTTCAGGATGTTATGGTCCTTCACCCAGGGCTTGAGCGTCTCGTCGCCGACGCCGTGACGATGGGAGCGCCCATCGTCGATATTCCTCTTTTTGCGGGCTCAAACGCAGGAAAAGACGATGGACTCGACTTTAGGATTTATGATGCATGGCTGGGGAGCTTAAACGTTCGCTCTGAGAACAAGTGGCTGAAGGGGGATGACAAGGGACCTTCGGTTTTCCCGCACATGTTGCCGGCACAGTTTGCCCCGGAAGCCAATTGGGCGGAAGTCGCAGATCCAAATCCGGCGACTGCGGATGCTCTTGCCACCAGGTTGCGACCGAAGCGCCTTGACACATTATCTCACGGAACGGCAAAGTCGCTCGTTCCACGTGATCTCGACTTCAAGGCTTTCGATCCGAGGGCCAACGATTCTTGGCACGGTTTTGGCACCGGCTACCACTCGGCGAACGTGACGGGATCGGTTGTGACCGATGTCGACCGAGGCAACGTTTTGCGCTACAGCGAACGAGGGACTTCCAGGGAAGGTCGTTTGACTTCGCCGTTCCCGGTGAACCCCTTAACGGACGCCAAATACCTTAGCTTCTGGGTCAAGAGCACAGCTCGTGACGGGCTCTCTGTGGAAGCGCTGAACGACCTTGGTGATCAGAGGGTTTATGTTGTCATAGGGCGAGATGCAACCTGCCCTTATGGCGTAAAGGAAGGTGGGTCGGATGTCATTCAGACAGCGTTCAGGCGGGACGGTACTTGGCAGCGAATCATCGTCGACCTATCTAAGACCCGACTGAACAACTTTGCGGCCCTGAGCATCGGTCCCTCTCCGAACGGCAGAAATTCCGAGCGCCAGTCCGCCGAGCCGATCGTTTACGATTTCGACGATTTCAGGTTGTTAAAAACCCTTGATAGCGGCGTTGGCGAAACGTTGCAGCCGGCACCAGTTTCAGATTTTAATTCAAGGGACCCATGGGAGCGTATCCTCGCTTTATCAACTTATGCTAAGAATCCGACACCGGATGCGAAACAGCAGGCGCTCAAGCTGTTGTCCGACGCTGACGACGGCGTAAGGCTCAATGCGACGGTCTTGATCGGCAAGCTCAAGGACTCTGACGCCGAGCAAGGGCTTACGGCCAACGCAGGAAATCTCGATCCGAGAATCGATGAAGCAGCTTTGGTCGCTCTAGCCGATCTTGGAACGGACGCGGCTTGGACGACGATACGTCACGCGTTGCTTTCAGGGCCCACTGACCTGGCTCGAATCACATCGGCGAAGCTCTTGGCGACCAAGAAGGATGCGACGCTTGCAGGTCCCATATCGGTCTTGATGGCGCAGCCCAGTTGGGAGGCACGCCAAGCGGCCGCAGAAGCTGTGGGCAGTTTGCCGGGGCGCGAAGCTTCGATTATTTTGATGGCGTTTCTCCAGGACTTGAATCCGGCTGTTCGACTGGCTGCCACTCAGTCGGCAGACGTCACTCAAGATTACGCTTGCGGCAAATTACTGTATTCCGCCGTAAACGACCCCAGCGACTCCGTCAGGGCGTGGAGTTGCGTAAAGCTGATTGGGTCACCGATCGAATCGTTCAGAAGCGAAGGATATAAGGGCGTTCGCGATGACAGCAGGGCGGTACGAATCTTGATTCTTCAGCAATTGGCTTTGCATCCGAACGAAGCTCACCGAGGGGCCTTGCGAATTGCAGTCGCAGACGCTGACCCAGAGGTTCGAGCCGGCGCCCTAAGGGCGTTCGCGGCTATGCCTGGAACCGTCTCGAACGACGAGATTTCAAATACACTCGGCGACCGCCATCCATGGGTTCAGGCGGCGCTCGTGGAACTCGCCATGGCAAAGAAGATGTCTTTACCTAGGCAGACGTTGTTGGAATTGAAGGCGAGCGCAGACGGAGAAGTGGCCAAGAAGGCGAAGGAGTTGGGCGCATGAGGTTGGTGATGGGTTCGGATCATGCCGGATTCACCATGCGTGAGGCCTTGGCAAAATGGGCGATCGGCCGTGGCCATCAAGTTCAGCAAGTTGGGGCGCCAAGCTGCAACGCCTATGACTACCCAATCGCCGCTGATCTGGCAGTGGCACAATTGCTCGCCCAGCACGCGGATTTTGGCGTGCTCGTGTGCGGCTCAGGCATCGGGATTTGCATTCGTGCAAATCGGCACAAAGGGATGCGAGCAGCCCATTGCCTGAATGAAGGCATGGCCGTGATGGCGCGCGCTCATAATCACGCGAACATTCTCTGCGTGGGGGAGAGGGAGATAGAACTCGCCCTCGCGGAAAAGATTCTGGAGACCTTCCTGAATTCACCCGAAGATAGCTCCGAGCGTCATGTGCGCCGCGTCGCGGAACTGGATGCCGTATTGGAAGAAGACTTGGAGCGTACTAAGTAAAAGGCAATGACCGAAAACAACAAATCAATTACGTCTGCGATCAGTGTGCTTGCGGCCACAGTCTCGTTGCTTTGTGGCAACGTGTGGAGAAGTCACGTTGAAAAGGGGCCTGGGGAGAGCAGTTCGTTCACGATGAACAGCCTGCTTGCCTCAAAGAATACGGACATAGACTTAAATGAGGTTGATTTCTTTCACGAGATGTCGAAGCTGCTGAAGCGAGAATATGTTGACCCGATCACTGATGATCAGAAGTTGGCTTCAGGCGCAGTCCGGGGGATGATCGGCAGCCTCGGAGATCCGCAGTCCCTTTATTTTGACAAAGACGAATTCAGGGTTTTCAATGAGAACCGTGAGGGAAAGTACGAGGGCATCGGCGTCGAATTGGGGCTCCAGCTCGACACTCCAAGCGGACCCAACAATAGGGCCGGCATTCTCCCCAACCCGGGTGAGGACGACGGACCGAGCTCTCCCGACCGAGCGATCCGAGTGCCCGATTTGGTGGCCATGGCGGTGGTACCCGGCGGACCAGCGGACAAGGCGGGAGTTAAGGTTGGAGACCGCGTCAGCTACGTGGACGGACAGTTCCTCATCGACAAAGAATCCATCCAGCAGTTTCGCGATTCACAGATGAAATTCCGAGAAGTGCAGGATAAGTTCTCGGCGGGAAAGATGGCGGCGGACGGTTACAAGATGGAAGTCGAGCGTTACCGAGCTTTGCACAAGGAATTCCGACTGAAGCTTGAGAACAGCATCTTGCCGTTGCGAGCAAAGGATCGCTTGACTTCCGGACTCGAGGAATCTTTGACCGTCGTTTGGAAGCGAGGTAAGTCGACGCGGGAGACGCGTATTTCCAAAGCAAAAAGCTCCGAGCCGACTTTTTCCGCACAAGGGAATCAAATCAGTGCCCTGAGCTTCAATGCAGGAGCCTCGGTCCGTTTGAGCGAGGCCATTGCCGAGAAGCCCATTGTGACGATCGACCTTCGAAACAATGTCAATGGCGATTTCCAGGAAATGAGGAAGTGTTTGGCTGTGTTGGCCCCGACCGGTCAATATGGGTATGTCGTCAGTGACCGAGAAAGAAAACCACAGCCGATCAGCGTGTCAGTTGGGAATGCGAAGTCGCCGAAGGTTACGCTCATCGTTGACGGCAGCACCGGTGGCGCGGCGGCGATCTTTGCGAGAGCCCTGAAAGAAAAGAAGCATGCCGTCCTTTCTGGGACACCTTCGGCGGACATCAATGTAGTGGAGATCTTTGGGCTTCCTGACGGTACAGGTTACTCATTGGTGAGCGGTAGGTACTCGGCGTCGACTCCTTCCGCCAAGCGTGCGTCCAAGAGCAAGGGGGGCACGGCGTGATTTCCACGAAGCGTTCCATCGCATTCTTTCTTGTGTTGGCCCTTTGCTTTGGCGCGGGTTATTCGTGGCGAGACTTGCGCAGCGGTCATTTGCCGGCCGTCGCTTCGCTCAACGCGTTGGTGACGGGTCATTCGGAATCGGCACTGATGTCGGCCGACGACACGTTTAAGGTTGCCTACAACCGCGTCGAAACGGATTACGACAAGCCGGTTGTCGCCAAGCAACTGAAATATGCGGGCATGCAGGGCATGATGAGTTCTCTCGGCGATCCGCACACGTTGTTCCTGCCTCCAGTCGCGGCAAAGGATTTGGAACAGGATACGCGTGGCAATTTCGTTGGCGTCGGGGCCAAGTTGGCTCGGGACCCGCTTGGGGCCAAGGTTGTCAATTCCTTTGACGACGGCCCGGCCTATGCCGCTGGAATGAGGGCCGGTGACATCATTACGGCGGTTAACGGGAAGTCGGTTGTTGGGCGCAACATCGATGAGATCGTGACTCAAATTCGTGGCCAAGAGGGCACCAAGGTAAGCCTCACTCTCATCAAGGCAAAAACCACCAAGCGCGAATCCATCACGGTTCGACGGTCTCAGATCAACACACCGACCGTGGATGAACTGCATTTCTTCGAGGACAGCGGGGTCGGCTACATGGCCATCACTCAATTCGCTGAGACGACGACCGATCAATTCGACCGCGCGCTTGACAAACTGGAACAGAACCATCTGAAAGGGTTAGTTATCGATTTGCGTGGCAATCCGGGTGGGTTGTTGGAAACGGCGGCCGATATGTTGTCGAGGTTCGCGGAAGACAAGATCGTCGTCAAGATGAAGATGCGTGAAGGCAAGGAAGAGTATGCGAAGACCTTGACCGGCTTCAAGCGCGATTTCCCATTTCCTGTTGTGATTCTGCTCAACGAGGACTCAGCGAGTGCGGCCGAGATTTTCGCGGGCGTGCTTCACGATTATCACATGGTGACCTTGGTGGGCGACCATTCTTACGGAAAGGCGTCGGTTCAGAACGTGTTCAGGTTGCTGGACGGCTCCAGCGCCAAGATCACGATCGCTCGATACTATTTGCCGGGTGGCGAGATCATCGACCGCAAGGTGAACCCAGACGGCCAGTACGTCAGCGGCGGTTTGGAGCCCGACGTGAAATCGAGCCTTGACCCTGATGATTCCTTAGTGGTTCTTGGAGACCTGAAGACGGACGGGCAACTCAAGACGGCGATCCAAGTTATCAAAGAGAAACAGTAAGCCGCTCAGGTTTTCGGCATTATGGGAATCTCTTGAAGGTCAGTGACGGCTATCGCTCACGTCCACTTCAAACTTAGGCTTTTGGGTCGACCCAGGCTCGAAGGCCGTCACCGACGAAGTTGAGGGCAAAGATCGTAAGGCTGAGGATCAAGCAGGGCCACAAGAGATGCATTGGGTATGAATTCATCTCTTGCCTTGCGTTGTTGATCATGGTGCCCCAGCTGGGAAAGGGGGCTTGGACGCCGATGCCAAGGAAGCTCAGAGTGGATTCGGCAAGAATTGTGCCCGCGAGCTCTACCATAGTGACGGCGAGGACGATGCCCCAGAGTTGCGGCATGATGTGCTTGATGACGATGTAAGGGGTTGAGGCACCCGCGGCTTTTGCGGCGACCACAAATTCACGATCCTTCAGGGTGGCTATCTGCGTTTTCACAAGCCTTGCCATGGAAGGCCAGGAGGTGATCGAAAGAGCGACGATGACGGGCAAGAGCCCTGGCCCCATGATTCCGATGATGAGAATGGCGAGCAGAATGTCTGGGAAAGCGAACATGCCGTCCGTGAAACGCATGATGGGGTTGCTGACCCAGGAAGGCGCAAAGACGCCAGTGACGCCGACGAAGACGCCTACAACGACGCTGAGGGTTTGCACGACGAATCCGACTGTCAACGACATTCGGGCGCCGTACGCCAATCTGGCCATCAGATCCCGGCCAAGTTCATCGGTTCCGAGCCAGTGAACCGCGTTGGCTTCCTGGTGCGGAGTGCCTATTTGGGCGAGATAGTGGAATCGGAAGAAGGGCCCGAAGATGGCAAACACGAGGAGAAGCAAGAGGAATCCGATGCCTGCCCACAGGAAATAGTCCCGTTTCAAATCTGCGACTCCCGAATTCTAGGGTCAAGGATGGGCAAGATGAGATCAACGAGGAGGTTCACGCCGATAAACATGGCTCCAGTGATGAGGATGCAGGCTTGGATGACGGGCGAATTACCTTGCTGAATCGCTTCGATGGTTTCACGCCCGATGCCTGGCAACAAGAAGAAACGTTCCACGACGAATGAGCCTGTCAACAGGAATCCAAAGCTGGTGCCGATTGCGGTGATGACGGGAAGAATTGCGTTGCGCAAGGCGTGTTTGAAGATGAGAGACATTCTGGGCACTCCCTTGGCAATGGCCGTTCTGATGAACTCTTGCTGTAGGGTGTCGACCATACTGGCGCGCGTGAGCCGCGTGAGCAGCGCGGCGGGTCTCATCGAGAGAACGGCCACCGGGAGGATCAGATAGGCGTAGTCGGGCAAAACGCCGCGTGTGACTTCCCACGATTGGGGCAAGCGGTCGAGTTTGAGGCAAAAGACGTACACGAGAAGGGGTCCGAGCACAAAATTGGGCAGAGTGACGCCCAACGTGCTGA
>CAZUCK010000079.1:0-10298 GCA_964619505.1 uncultured Fimbriimonas sp.
GGCGACCGTGCTGGCCTGCTGAAGTGGTGGCGCGGCCTGCTTACTGCCGATGGGCAAAAGCGCGCGGAGTTCCCCATCGAGATTGCGATGCGGCACGGCGCGGCGGCGTTGATGGACTCGCCCAAGGTCGTAGTCGGAACGATCCACAGCGTAAAGGGCGGCGAGGCCGACGTTGTGTATCTGTTTCCGGACCTCTCGCGGCCTGGTGACGCGCAGTACCAGCAGATGGGACCGCCGCGCGACTCCGTGGTGCGGTTGTTTTATGTGGGCATGACGCGGGCGCGGCACACGCTCTATATCTGCCAGCCGGAGACGCCCCGAGCATTCGCGATCTGATTGAAACGATGGGACTTGCTTATGCCGCCGCATGAATGTACCCTTCTGGCGCTGTCGGGAGGCGTAAGAGTGAAAGCGCGAGTTCAGCATCCGAAGGTGCATAAGGACGCCACGAAGGACCGCAACTGGTTTTTCCGGTACTGGGTGGACGAGATCGCTTCGGACGGTTCGTTGAAACCGATCCGGAAGAAGTACATCTGCGGCCCCAGCAAGGGCGACGACGCCATCAGCCAAAAGCAAGCGGAGATCATCCGCGACGGGGAATTGGCAAAGGTCAACGCGCCGACCGTCAAGGCGGCGATGGCCAAAGGGCAGGCGATCTTCAAAGAGGTGGCCAAGATGTTCATCGACAGCCACCTGGAAAGGCGTGGCAAGCTCGCGCTCCCCACCAGGAACACGGAGCGGTGGAAACTCGACAACTACATCCTGCCGCAGTGGGGCGGCCGGAGGCTGGCCGATATCGACTCGAAGGATGTGGAGGACTGGCTGTTCTCGCTGAAGCGCAACGACGGCGAGCCGGTCTCCTGGTGGACGATGAAGGGCGTCCGGAAAACCATGTCGGCGGTATACCACAAGGCTGAAGAGTGGGGCTATTGGGAGGAGGGCAAGCGCAACCCACTGTTCAAAGTGGACATCGGGAAGAAGGCGTACCGGAACGCCCGCCAGATCCTGTCGTGGGAGCAGACGGGCGAGGTGCTAACGCGATTGGGCGATCCAAACCGGTTGGTGGTCGAGATGTGCATCGGCACGAGCGCGCGGATCTCCGAAGTCACCGGCCTGATGATCAAGCACTTCGATCCGGCCAACGGCACCGTCAAGATCGAGCAGCGCAACTGGCACATGGACATTGACGAACCCAAAACGGAGGACAGCAAGCGTATGCTCGCGTTGGGTGCCCTCCGCGACCGGCTCGTCGATTGGATCGCGAAGCTCGACCGGCGCGGTCCCAACGACTGGATCTTCCCCCAGGCAAGCGATCCGTCGAGGCCGATGTGGGACTCGGGCGTCCGGAAAGCGATCCACGCCGCCGCCGTGGACGCGGGATGCGACTTCGCCGGATTGGGACCGCACTCGTTCCGGCGCGCGAACATCACGTGGCGGCAGGAGGTCGGCGGCAGCGCCATCGAGGCCAGCAAAATAGCGGGCCACAGCGAGGTGGACATGACCGGGCAGTACACGTTCGTCGCGCTCGCCCGCCAGGACGCCTTGACGCGCGCCATCCAGGAACGGTTGGCGACCGCCGCGCCCAAGGACGACGGGCCGGGGACCAGCGACCGCCAACGCGAGCATCTAGCGCGGGCGCGAAAGGCCAAGCAGGACAAGGTCAAGGTCATCGAGATCGGCCGCAAGGAAAGCGCGGCGTAAGGAATCTACAGGCGTTGCTCATCCTTGTCGTTCCATTCGCGAACCTGTGCCGGAATCCCTTCGAGTTGATACCGGTGAGCGAGCGCCACTCGGTGGTGCCCGGATTCGTCGCAGAAGTAGCTATCTTTGTAGTGGTCCAGTTTCAGCGGTGGGTTGCCGTACCAGAAGGCCGCCGCTTCCTTGAACTCTGGATTGTTCGCTAATTCCTTCGGACTCTTTCCGTTCCTCACCTGCTCGTTCAGTTGCGGATAAGACTCACCCATTCTGCGATAGAAGTCGGGCCCGTTGTCATGATGATGCCAGAACTTCTCGGAGTTGACGTCCTGTTCAGGCGCAGTCACACTGATTGGGGCTATCTGGTCAGCCCATACCGTTCTGGATTCAAGACGATCTCCCTTTTGGAGCTTGTTCTTAGCGATACCATCGGTGAATTCTGTGTGGTTTCGTCGATGAACTGGCTCCCAAAGCGCTGCAGAATCCCTTCGCATTTCGGATGGGCGGGAGGCCCTAATCGCCGCGATCTCATCTGCAGAACGGCCCTCAATCCGAGGTCTCTTCGGAGACATTCGCTCAACGTGCTCGACGTTGTCGGCTCGGGGGACACTTGTAGTTCGCGATTCCGGGCTAGGCGTGCGGTGCCTTTCTGCGGCACTGTGAGCCTCCAGTTGCCTTCGCTGCTGTGCGATCTGGTCCGCTTGCGCCCTTTGGAGCGCCTCGAGCGCCTTGGGGCTTTGCTCCAGCCTACGTTCCGGACGATCCGATTGGTTGTCCATATAACACTCCAAGCCCTCCGATGTACGACATATCTCCCCTACAATCCTGTCCCTATACCCGCTGCAATGGCTCCATCAATTGCTTAACCATCTCTTCTTGGTTGAAGCTACTCAGCCCAAGCTCGCTCAACTGCTGCACGGCGAAGCAGAGAGCCGACCCGCGCCGCGAACGCACATCCTTGGCGATGATCGACTCACTGGACGCGTTCCAGCAGGCTCTGGCGAGTGCTTCTGTTGCGACCTCCAAATCCATAAACCTCGCGCGAAAGTCCTGAACAAAACCAGGTCGGAGATCGGCCTTCATGTCAAATCGATAGCTACACGGCGACTCGCAGAAGCGGCACCCGGCATACGGGGGCTGATCAACTCTGTGGAGGCGCTTGCTCAGGTTTGATAGGGCCGTGAGATCCCGCGCCAGCAGCTTATCCAGAGCCTTTTGCTCCATCTTCCCAGTCTGGTCGCTCAATACGAACACGACGGCGGCAGAAAGTTCGATCGCCTTCTCTACGTCCGGGTACGCCCATCCCCAAAACTCACCCCTCCTCTGGAACTCCGCGTCAGCCAGCCGAACGAACGTGCAGTAAGCTGAGTAGCCTTTCCCGCCCTTGGAAATAGTCCTCTGCATGACGGCTACGAAATCGAGATACGCTTGCGAAACCAGCGCTTTGTTGAGGCGCAGAGCATTCAGAAGCCGCACGAAGGCACCGAACAATATTGGATCTGCGCGGCCTCCTGCCACCAACAATGCACGGCACGTCGCACCCTCTCCGGGGCAGCGTGAACAGCCCGCAAACGGCATCAGAAGATCACGCTGGCTTTGCCAAAACGACAGCATGCTCCGTCGGATGTCCGCGTTCGTGATCGGACCGCCTGTTTCTTTGACGGTCGCCAACGGAACGGTCAACAGGACAGGCTTTTGCATGCCTTCGGTAAACGCGACCGCTTCACCCGGCCTGAGCACAGTCAGGTATCGCGCCTGCGATTCACTGAGGTTCATAGTGCTGCCAAGCGCCTTGCGGTCATCCTCCGCAACTAGCCGATGCACCACCTTCAAATTCGTGTTTTTTATCGCGTCAGGGGCCAGCTTCACAGGTATCTGTTCCGCGATTAGGAAGCCCTCTCCGTAAGCGCGAATCTCCGATAGGATATTTGCGAAAACCTCGATCGCCCGTCCCCTGGGATTCGCGGTGACCTCGCCACCTTGCTCCGTCGACACATTCCTCAGTAAGCGATGCGCTTCCTCGATTAGCGTCACGTGGCGGATCGACCGCGCCACCGGCTCCGCAGACCCCTCGTAGTGTTCATAGAGCCGGATCAAGATCAGCCCGATGATGAATGCTTTCTCGTCATCACTGACGATCTGCTTCAGTTCCAAAATACAGGGCGCACCGAACATGACGGTGGCATCCACACCCTTCCCCGCCGCCAACATGAGACCCTTGCCCCCTCCCAGCCGAAGCTGATTGATCCGCGCGAGAAGGCCAGCCTTCACATCCATCGTGATGCGCTCGTCATAACCCATCCTGTCGACGATCACGCTAATCTTCGCTTCCAAATCCGAAAGAGTGGGAAAGAGCCTTGACGTTCCAGAGCCTCGCTCATTTATGTTATTGGCCAGATCCCATCCTCGATCTTGATACACCTCCTGTATACTTTGCTCCAGTACATACGGCATTGGGGGATAAAGAACAAACGCCGCGGAGAATAGCGATTTCAGAAAGTCGATGTGCGTCTGCACTAGAATTCCCGGCGGCACCTCGAACGGGTTCAATCGAAGTGGTGAACCTGTCTCATCACCGATCGTAAAAATCCGAATACCGGCAAAGCGGGGGCTTCGTATGAGTGCTCGGTACTCTGATTTCGCGGATTCGATGACGAGAAATGGCGTCCCGTTTCCTGCATCCCAAATCTGGTCGAGGAGCGAGAAACATGTATTAGTCTTTCCACTGCCCGTCACGCCTACAATGAGCGAGTGCTTTGTCAAATCTCGGAGACTGACGGAAAGGGAGTTGCCAGTGTTTGTGCCGCGGTCTGTTATGTCACCGATCTTCACTATCTTTTGTGCGAAATCCTTCACTCGCGGGGCTTCAACACCGAACCGTGCATACTCAACCACTTCGTATCCGGAATATTCCTCGCTTGGGGGGCGGGACAGCGCTGCCAGTTCGATACTGTTACTTGGCTCCAGTGGTAATCCTTGCCTGATCTGCTTATCTACGGAATGAACTCGTATAGGATCTGGCAAGGAATCCTTACCGCTGAACGCGCTATAAAGGAGGCCCTGACCTTTGCCAGCGACCGCAGGGTCGTCCGCAAGGAGAATGACGTAGCTCGACCACATCCCCGATATCCGTCCCTGATCGAGTCGTCTCAACCTCTTCTCAAGGAGATCGACGAGTCTCAGCGCCACCCGGTCCTTCTCATCCGCCGCGCTGGCCTTCAGCAGATAGGTAGAATGAACATCTCGAATATCCTGCGACGTGCGATTCACGAGCTTCGAGATTTCTCCCGCCGATAGAGGCGCGGCATAAACGCAGTAAGCCCAATTCGACCCGTACAGGCCGCGACAGAGCTTCTCGATTTGATCGAGGTTGACGTCCTCTCCCTTAGTTTCATCGAGCTTCGTGCTTGGAGTGCCGGTTAGAATACGGACATGTCGGAATCGATCTAGGTCAGACGAATTCAGAGTGGACTCAGCGTCAAGCCGCACATCGGGAAAAGCCCCCAAGAGGCTGGACCGCAACGAGGATGTGTCCACGATCTGACTTGACGCGCCCCAATAGCACTCGATCTGGCGTGACGTGCCCTTGACCAGGAACATCCATGGGCAAGATTGGCCGTAAAACCCCATGATCAAGTCCTCGACGCTCCGCTTAAACGGAATCACGGCCGCACCTTCCTGATGCTTCCAAAACCGCGACATCCGGCAGATCCGCATCAGGCTCATGTTCGAAAGGAGGTGCGATAGCTGCGGTTGAGGAAACACCGCGGAATCAAGGTCCGAGCGGGTCGCCTCAGAGATCTTTTCCAGTAACGTTGCGTCCTTGTTCATCGATACTTCACAACGATCTCGGAACGGGTGCGTCGGTTCAGCCCCTTCCTGAACATCAGAGTGCCGCGCCGGTTGTAGCCTTCAACGTCCACCTCATCACCCACGTTGAGGTTCCCTGTGATGAGTTCGCCGCGGATACGGACCAGATGCTCCAGGCCAGTCGAGTCACGAAGCCTAAAATCCCTGACGAGAACCTGTTCCTTGGGCCCGAATAGTTTACCCGTTAGAAAGAACCCTGACACCTGGCTGGCAAGGCCAGAAAAGAATCCGGGGCGTCCGGAGGACCTTGGGCTCAGTAGGGAGAACGTAAATCGGACTAGCATTACCGCTCCCATCACCCCCAGAAACACCGGAATCAGCAACAGACCAATCAAGAGCTTCCCAATGATTCCAACGAAGCTCACCTCCGGTTTCGCCATGTATGGAGGATCAAGCCCTAGGACGATACCTGTCAACCGGCACCATCCAAAGAACTGCCAGAAGCCGGACGGCGGTTCATCCCGGTGGTCGGCCCCCGGCGCTGCGCCAGCCGTATCCGCTCGTCGACGTGGTGCCTCGGGATTGCGCTTCGAGGTTGGACCGGTGGGAAACGGCACCGGGATAGAGTCGGGAACCTTACTCGAAGCGCGAGCACGGCGCGCCTCGTCGTAAGCTGCCCGCGAACTCGGATTCAACAAAACCGATTCCGCCCGTTCCAGCAGTCCTATCAGTTTCTCAGCCTTATGCCTGTCTTCCATTTGCGGGGCGCTGTTGGCACGGCTTGACCATCGGCGAGTGGCTTCAGTCAACGCTGCGCGAATCTGCGCTGCTGGCGCGCGAGGAGATACACTCAAGAGCTCGTACAAATCCTCCTCGATGTCAATGCGCTCGGGCGCCTTTGCTGCATCGTTGCCACAAGCTGGACAGAACTCGGCACGAGGCTGGAGCTTAAGGCCGCACCGAGGGCAACGCGTGTTCATTCAGCTTCCAGATCGACACTCTTAGTGCCGGCTTGCTAGGATGATAAAGAGAAGCACAAGGGCAACCAGGCCCAGAACTACGCCGAGTTTCCAAGTGAATTCCGATGGCTTGTCGCCTTCCGCCCAAACCTTGCCGTCATTCCCGTACACGTATAGCGAGTAGTCGCGCCCTTTGTACTCGTACGTCACGGCTTTCACCGGCACATCTGTAACTTCGCACTTCATGCGCACAGGCAGCGCTTCTTCCTTGAGCCGTTTGTTCGCGGCGACGGGATTTGGGAGCGCGCGGAAGTAACCATCAATCAGCCCATGCAGAATCTGGGGGTTCACCATTTGGCCAGCCACACGATTCGACACGTCGCTGCGCAGTTCAGAATGTGCGTCGGTCATCAAACGAGTGAATTCGTCAGGCTCAAATCCGTCGATCGCTTCGGCAATGACCCTCTTGTTGAACTCAGCAACGTGGCGGTAAACGCTGTTTCCAGCGGACCCCATCAAGTGCTCTTCCGGGAGTCGTCCCGAGTACTCCTTCGCCTTCTTTTCCTCAAAGGTGTACTTTGTGGCAACCCGAAGAACCCTCAGCATTGTGCCGTAGCCCGTGCAGGTCGGACAGTCCATTCGGCCATCGCCACAATTGCAGGTGTACGTTACGACTTTGTCGCCCTTGTTCTCTTGCCAGCGGACCTTTCCGCCGCACTTCGAACAGCGAACCCTTCCCTGGCCGCGGCAGGCATCACACTTGAACACGTGGCCAGTCGACACGATGAACTTTTCCCCCTGCTTGGCTTCGAAGCCATCCGGGAAAGCTGTTTCATACATCCACAACGTACCCTTCGTGTCATCCGCTATGGTATGCCCTTCGTAAGTACCGCCGTCGTAGGGTACGGCATCCACCTCAGCCGTCCGGTACGCCATGTACACCCCCATGGCGAGAACCTTGGCACCTTCGTCGGCGCACTGTTTGATCACCGCTTTGCTACCCATGCCTGATGGAAGCATCAGCTTGCCGAACGCTCCACTCCATCGATCCATCGCCTCGGTGACGTATGAAGTGGAGAGTTCGCCTTTTGTCACTTGCTGCGCAGCACTCATTGAAACACCTCGTTCATCCTGTTCTTGAATTTGGACGCAACCTTCCGCTAGTAATTCTGCCTGATCAAGATCTGGCCCCATTCCTTCTTTGTTTCCGTCAACAACGCCTGGAGTCGGAAGTTCCCCGGATCCAGCTTCACGGCCTTGTTCAACTGACTAATCGCGGCCGGATAATTTCCTATCCTCATGAGTCCCTCTGCCTTTTCAACCAATGCCTGGACGGCGTCGCCCGACGCATCTTGGACGGGGCCACCATCTCTTGGTTGTTTTGGCTGGTTTGCGAGCTCCTGGTCATATCGGGAACGCTTTGTGGCGTCTAACAGCGTCGCCTCGGCCTCTTCGAGAAGGTGTACTTTTCGTTCCGCTGCCTGGCGCTTATCGATTTCAGGCGCGTTGGTCCGTTGGCTCCAGACTCGCAGCTCCCGGTTGATCGCCGCCCGAATCTCTTCTTCACTTGCAGACTTTGAGACACCCAGGGCTTGATAAAGATCTTCCATAGCGCATTCTCTCAAATCCTAATTGACGTCAACCTTTGCCAGTTTCTGTTGTTTTTCACGAACTTCGCCTTCTTTCAAGTTCCTGTCCCGCTTGATAGGAATTTCACCAAGCGCCTTCCCGCCTGTACCGTCAACGACCGTCGCCGTAATGAGACCATCTTGATTGAAGGCGAAAATAACCTCAATCGGCGAGCCCCGCGGATAGGGCGGAATTCGCATCGTGCTCTCACCGACGAGGTTAACGAACTTGGGGTCGGAGTCCTCACCCTCCATGATCCGGACGTGCAACTCAGTCTGCCCGTCGGCAATAGTGGCAAACGTGTCGCTCACTTTCGAGCCGCACTTTGTGTTTCGAGCGAGAATGATGAAGTTTTTTTCTTTCCCAAAGTCATCGAGCGCGAGGACGCCCAGACTGTGGGAATTGACGTCCTGAATCTCGACTAAGGGGAAGGTCTCCCGCTCGACCAAGTCTGCGGCGCCGGATTCGACCTTCAGCATCATCCCCTGTATGGCCGCCCCCATCGCAACCACCTCATCCGGGTTAACTTCCATAGATGGCTTCTTTCCCGTGACCTTTTCGATCAAAGCAGGAACCGCCCGCATGCGAGTCGAGCCACCGACAAGCAGCACCTTGCTAATGTCCCCCCATGTCAAACGCGAGTCCTCAAGGACGGATGTCAGCACCCGGAGCGCCCGTTTTAGAAGCGGCTCCGTGAACGCTTCAAACTCCGTGAGCGTCAGGGTGATGGACGAATTCTTGCCGCGCGCGGACAAGAAGACCGTAGTCTTGTCGCGGGATGACAGGGTCTTCTTCGCGATCTCGGCCTTGTCGCGCAAGTCTTGTTCGAGGGTGGGGTCATCGAAGAGGTCACAACCGCCCTGCCTCTTGTACTCGGCATTGAGGAACTTCATGATTTCGTTGTCCCAATCGAACCCGCCGAGATTCCTTTCGCCACCTGTTGCCAACACCTCGATCTTGCGGCCGTCGATGCGCATAATGGTAACGTCAAACGTCCCCCCGCCGAGGTCGAATATTAGAATCGTCTGCTGCTTGGCGACCTTGTCAATCCCGTAGGCCAAAGCCGCTGCGGTAGGCTCGTTAATAATTCGTAGAACATTCAAGCCTGCGATTCTGCCAGCGTCCTGAGTCGCTTTTCTCTGAGCGTCGTCGAAATAGGCTGGTACGGTAATCACCGCGTCCCGAACGGATTCGCCGAGCAGGACCTCTGCGTCTTCCTTGAGTCGTTTGAGAATGATCGCGGAAATCTCCTCGGCCTTCCAGATATGACCCCCTTCGGAGGGAAACTTCCAGGAAGGATTCCCCATCTGACGCTTTACGAACTGCACTACGTTTAACGGACTCGCAACCGCCGACCGCTTCGCGATGCTGCCGACAATGGGAGCGTCGCCGTCGAACAGTACCACCGAAGGTGTAATCCGTTCGCCCTCACGGTTCGCGATAATCTCTGCCTTGCCGTGGGGGTTCACGGTCGCGATCGCCGAGTATGTGGTGCCCAAATCGATGCCTACTACCTTCGACATGAATAAATATCCTCCGTCAGAGCCAAACGACCCACTCAGACCTCCAATTGGCCGACCGCAGCCTGCTTCTCCTCCAGGATCTCCTGCGACAACGCGCCGCGCTTCTGCATTACGACCTCGCGGCTCGTCTGGCCGCTCTTCAGTTCTTTGGTGACCACCTCAACCACTCCGTCAACGTCATAACTGAGGCTGACCTCAATGACCAAGGCTCTCGCCTTGTGCGGCGGGAGGTTTTTCAGGCCCGCTTTGCCTATCAATTCGACCTCGGCGGAACGCGGGTCCAAATCCTCCCCCTGGAGGACCTCGATTTCAACCCTGTTTTGGTTGTCCTGGTTGGTTGTGTACGTGCGGGTCTTCTGGCACGGAATCGGCGTGAAACGCGGAATGATGATGCTGTTCACATACTTGGTTTTGTCGGGAGAAAGCGCCTTGACTCCAAGGCTGTGCGAGGCGACATCCTGCACCACAATGTCTGCCCCATCCTCCAGGGGCGGCGCGGCGCTCTTGCCCTCCTTCTCTACTGTTGTCACGACGGCCTGGATAGCGGCGCCGAGCGCAACACATTCGTCCGGGTTCATGTCCCGAGCGACCTCTTTCCCGGCCACCCGCTTTATCATGTCCTTCACAGCCTTAGAATTACCCACAAGTTCAGTAGTTCAGTGGGTGTAGAATGAAGCCGCAA
>CAZUCK010000080.1:0-10218 GCA_964619505.1 uncultured Fimbriimonas sp.
TGAGCCACAAAGTCTGCGCTCAGACATCGACCCGCCACCCAAAGGTTGTCGAATCCCTTAACGACGATGGATCGATAGGGGATGTCGTGCCACTCACCTGGCGGAAACTTTCGGTAGTCCGTGCCCTCGTTCAGGTGAATGTCCACCGGGTAGCGGTTATGGGCGACGGCGTCAGGAAACTTTCGACAACTTTGATGATCGTCTTCCGTAAGAACGTAGTTGCCAACGACACGCCTTGATTCTCGAATGCCCATAAGAGGCGCTATGGAGCTGACGTATGCGTTTTCGAAGCCGCCCACGAATCGCTTCACGAAGCGCGTGATTCGGTGAATCTTTTCGCGACCCACTTGGTAGGCGAGACTCATTTCAAAGGGATCCATGGGATCCAAACCTGCGATTCGAGGGGTGTTGAAAGCCAATTCTTTGGGCCTTCCGTTGATGCTGAAGAACTGGAAATAGCCGAGGTCCTCTTCGTCGAGAAGCCCTGATTCCACGGCCTCGCGGACACGTTTCCCCAGCGCACCCTCTTTCGCATCGTGATACCCGCACTCGACGTAGTCCAACGAGTTCAACCGGAGGATTTCGGCCTCGTTGGCCTTAAGGAGATCGATGTCGACGTTGCCCATGGTAAACCGCAGCGTCATGGGCTGATGCGTGCCGTCTACGTTCCCACCCATCAATTCGGCACCGCAAAGTGCCGCAAGTTCGGCGTCTCCTGTACAGTCAATGAATGTTCGCGCGCCGATGGTGAGTCGCCCTCCGCGAGCGGCGACCTCAATGCCGGTGACCTTACGGTCGACAACGGTTGCTCCAATCACGGTGGCGTTGAAGAGGCATCGGGTGCCAGCTTCCGAAGCCAAACGGTCCAGCACCAGAGGAAGAAGAGCGGGGTCATACCATTCTTCGCCGTGTTCGATGTTGCCGGCCGGCTGTAGCTTTGCCTGCGCAGAAAGAATGTCTAGGTTTATGCCGCGCGAAAGCCGAAATTCTCCAATGTAATTCGGCATCATGGGGGTCACCCATCCGTTGGACTGGGTGCCGCCTAGGGAGCCCAATTGTTCAACGACTAACGTCGATGCACCGGCTCGTCCGGCGGCGATTGCAGCCGCAGCACCCGCTGTCCCTCCGCCGCATACGACCACGTCGAACGAAAGAGCCATCTAAGAAACCTGAATGATGTCTCGAACACCGGGAACAAGAGTCTTCAGCTGCTCTTCAACGCCGCGCTTTAGGGTAAGAGGTGACATCGGACATCCGCGGCAAGTCCCTGTCATTTTGATGCTCACATCGCCTTCGATCGAGACAGAAACCAGATGAATTTGACCGCCATGAGACCGTGCATAGGCTTGCACATCGGCAATCGCACTCTTGACCTGGGGGTAAAGCGGCCCCATCTCAGAAGGATCGATTTCATGCTTTCGCTTCAAGAACGGAAAGTTCACCGGTTGTCAGTTTACATCCAATGTTGCGAACTAACTTCTGAAGATGCCAGTTAGACCAACTCCGCTCTCCGCTCGCACCAATCTAGAGCAGTTCGTAGAAGTTCCGAATGGGACCAAGTGAGAGGGCTTACGCTCAGGTGCCGGCCAGTATCAGGATGCAATTGCTCGGGTAGGACTCCGGTTGGAGCGGCATACCGTTTGGCCCACCTGATCCACTCTAGCGGCTCCCGAAGTTCTTCTCGGTTTTGTGAAAGGGCGATCTGAGTTTGGGCGAGCCACATCGTGCAAATGATCCAAGGATTGCCAGGGTACTGTTCACTCTGGCGCCAGTACCAGTCACCCGTATATCGGGCGATGCCGCCAACGTCACTCCTAACGGTCAACCATTTTTTGACATATCGTGCTGTCGCCACAACGCGGGGATCTTCCATCGGGATGGCGCCCACGAGACCAACAAGGAGAGTGGCGGCATCGGGGGTCACATCTGCCGAAAGGTCAGGATGAAGCATCCGGGAAAAGGTCTTACGTTCTTTGTCAAAGAAGTGATGAAGGAATGCTTCCCGCATGGATGCGGCTGCCTGAAGACACTCATCCGAACCTTTCGCGCCCCAGGCCCGCTTCAACTCACCTGCCGCTTCGAGGGCGACGATGACCGATGCAGCCGTAAACGCGTGGAGCCCTCGGCGCTCTTCCCAAAGGTCGTGACTGGGCAGCGGCAGGGACGTCCCCTCGTCCCGGTGCCTCAAGAGACCCTCGGACATCGCGTTAACCGTCTTGATCCAATTGGTTCGACCAGATTTGACCGCATCCGTCGCCACCAGGTGGTCTCGCAACGCAATGAGGGTCAAGGCGGTTTCGTCCTCCTGAATAGGAACCTCAGGACCACTTTCGGTAAGCCACGGAAGCCAAGACGCGCCGAAGGTGCCATCCGGCTGATACTTCTGCAGGAATAAACCTGTGTCCGACGGCAAGATGCGCTGACAAAAACGAAGATATCTGTTCGACGTGTTATGGTCTCCGACTCGATCCAGAACTCCTGCAACCAGTGAGCCGTCTCGCGGCCAAACATAGGAATAGTGGGCACGATTGCTGACCATGATGTCGGAATCGTTTGCAGCCAAGATGCCGCCGTCGACGTCGATCTGCGTCTTCAGCAGCAGGTAGCTTTGATTGCAGAATGCCTTTAAGTCTTCCGGCAAACCCTCAAACCGGCCGCTTTGCAATGCAAGGGCTCCGTGGTCGTGCCGTGCTGCCGTTTGCCGGTGAGTCTTAGGACTGGTGCTTCTTAGCGAACGGAAGGTCCTGACCACATCGTCCACAGACGAGCCCGCAACGATGAAATAACTCGCCTCCTCTTCCTCGGCGGCGGCCAACTCCATCTTTAAGCTTACGGTCGAATCGACAGTCCCCTGACAGATGGGATTCATGTCGAGCGCCCCGTCTTCCGCGTCCCCCATGGTCCCGTGTTCACCGTTCTGTCTTCGAACGCCCGTATTGTAAGCGTAGAGTCCAGAAGCTCCAGCTCGTCCGCCAAACAGAAATGCAAAGGGCCCCTTGTAGTGGATGAGCGAATCGCTGTACGGATGAAAAAACGCAGTTAAACCGGTGTCACTTTCGGCGATCTTAAGATCGTGATTGAAAAATATCCGAACATCCAGTAAAAGGTGGCCCAGGTTCTTGACCGAAATGGATCTCAGGAAGGCGTTTTCGTTGGGCAAAACGCAGTCCTGAATCGTCATTTGCAAGCCAAGTCGTATACTCGTGAGAGTGCACCGGGATACCAATGTGGACTGTTCATACGTGAGAGTTCTAGCCCACTCGTCATCGTCAATCCACGAAAAAGCCCCGTTCGCCCAGACTCCCATGCGCACCATTTGGCCACAAAGGTGGTCATACAAGCCCACATTGGGAAAGAACAATTCTCGAATGTTCAGACATTCGTCCAGGCCGACGAGTAATCGCCCGTTCGAAAAAACAAGTGGTCTTGGCATTAACCATTCAATGATGGTTCAAGCGGCAAGAGGAATTCTCGTAAATCAAGAGCCATCAAGGGTTGGTTGGGCCGATAGCCCAACCAACCCTTGATGCATCGTCAATGTTGGCATTCTTGATTCGAATCAGCCAGCGTTGACGCCGCCGCCACCCTTGCGTTCCTTCTTGGGCCGCTTGGGAATGACGACTGCAACCCCACCGTGCTTCACAAGTAAGTCGATGAGTGGCTGTTCTCGCTTCACACCCACATAGTGCATCAACGTTTCACCGTAAGAGTCAGAGACATCGACCTTGGCACCATGCTGGAGTAGAACGTCCACCTTGTCGATAGGCGCCGGGCTGAGCATGGCTGCATGGAAAAGTGCCGTGAGATGCTTGCTGTCGACGGCGTTAACGTCCGCACCATGAGCGATGAGGACCGATGCGACCCCCGCATCCGTTCCGAACATAAGAGCGGTCTCACCAGCCTTATCCTTTGCATTTACGTCAACTCCACCCGCAATGAGCTTCTCGGCTGAAGCCCTGCTAAGTGAAAGGGTGGATAGAAGGTTCTTGCCATCAGCCGTCTTGATGTCAGGTTTGAGGCCGGCATTAATCAATAAATCTTCGCATGCCTGGCTGTCAGTAATCCGAAACACGGTTGGAATGCCCTTCACATTGCCCAGATTCGGATCGGCTTTCTTATCGATCAGAACCTTAATTGCTTCCTCGCGTTTCTTTGCAGAATTTTGTGCAGCTTCCATGAGCATCTTGCTAGCCACATCAGCCTTGGCGCCCTTTGGGACCCTTTTGGACGGCGGCAGCGACGCTTTCGCAGCGTCCATAAGCGCGGTCTCTCCGTCCTTCGTCACCGCATTTACGTCGGCGCCATGTTCAATGAGATCCTTGAGGAGGTTTGCGTCGAGCGTATCCGCCGCTGCCATCAAAGGCGTGTGACCAAGTTCGTCAGGCGTATTGGCCTTGGCGCCGTGTTCAAGAAAGAGATGCACGGTTGGCGCCATGTCTTGCGCGGCTGCAAAATAGAGAGGGGTGTACTGGCCGCCTCCAATGCTCAGTTGCTCATAGTCGATCCCGTGGTCAACCCATGCCTTCGCTGCGGCGTCATCTTGGGCATTGAGAGCAGTTTCAAGCGTTGTGGTGGGGTGACTGAGCCGCTTGAACATTGTGAAACCTGCCCCGGCTATCACCGCCACGAGGACAATGACGAGGATCGGGTTGGTTGAGGTGCGTTGAGCCATAGTAAGGATTATGATGCAGGCCGACCGCGAAGTGGTTACACAGGCGTCATTCGCATGGCAAAGTTTATTGAAGCGATATGCCGAGATTGTCCACGCGACCCATCATCCCCGGTCGAATGTTGTAGAGCCTTGCTTATTCGAAGGTCGGCCGTCTTTAGGCCGCTCGCCCGTCGCTGTTAGCCTTGAGCCACTTGTCGAGAATGACCTTTAAGTCAACCTTCGAGAACGGCTTTGAAATGTAGTCATCCATACCTGCGGTCAGGCACCGCTCGCGGTCCCCGCTCATGGCGTTTGCCGTCATAGCAATGATTGGGACTGACTTGCTCTGCGTGTTTGGCAGGTTTCGGATCATCGCCGTCGCGGCATACCCGTCGATATTGGGCATTTGAACGTCCATAAACACCAGGTCATAATCCCTGCCGTTGACCAACGGCACTGCCTCGGATCCGTCCACTGCAATCTCAACTTCTGCGCCCAAGCTCTCCAAGGTTCTTTGAGCGACCATACGATTGACCGCGTTGTCTTCCACAAGTAAAACCCTCGGCTTGCTCAGCGACTGGCTCTCAGGTGGCTCAACTTCGTCATCAGAGTTCGCAGTTCCGATGACTGTAGCAGCGACGATTTCGTAAAGACGGCTCGCCCTAATGGGCTTCGGGAGAATGGCGTTGATGCCAATTGAGGCAAGTTCTCCGCTGTGGACGCAGTTGGACAAAGTGCCCATGAGGATGATCGGTAGATCATCATTGCCTAACGAAGACCTAATGTGGGCGGCTGCGCGACTGCCATCAAGTCCGCCCATGTGCATATCCAACAAGATCAGTGAAAATTGGGTTTCTACCTGGCTCCGAAGCGCTTCCAGGGCTTCGGCTCCATTGGCTGCTGCCATCGTTTCGCAACCCCAAGCTTCTAAGTTCTCGCACAACGTTCTCCGACTTGTGTTGTTATCGTCTACGACAAGAATCCTGTTGCCCTCAAGTCGTCTAGCAACCGCGGGTTCATGCTGCACGACTTCGACCTCAAACGTACAAGTGAATACTGAGCCCTGCCCCGGAAGGCTTCGTACTTCAATAACCCCTCCCATCAGCTCAATGATCTGCCGACAAATGGAGAGCCCCAGCCCGGTGCCACCGTGCCGTCGCGTGCTTGTACCGTCTGCTTGGGTGAAGCTTTCGAAGACTCTTCCAATCTGATCGGCCGGAATTCCGAGGCCAGTATCAGAGACCGAGATTTGAATCGCCACCGCTTTTCCATCGTTTCGCAGCAGTCGAGCCTCGAGGCACACCTCACCGCCGGCTGTGAATTTGATCGCGTTGCTAAGTAGGTTTACGAGCACCTGGCGTAGCCGCCCATAGTCGGCCTTCAAGACGGCAGGTATTTCGGGATCTGCGTGACAGATCAATTCCAGGCTTTTTGCTTCTGCGTGGTGAGCCATCAGCTCGCCGACTTCCTCGATCAACACGGCCAATGAGAAATCTTCCGGTTGCAACTGCAGCCTTCCAGCTTCAGCCTTGGAAAAGTCAAGGATGTCGTTGATGATGCCAAGCAGAGAGTCAGCACTCGCCTGAATCGTTTTCGCGAAATCGCGCTGTTCCTTATCGAGGTTGGTTTCAAGGAGGAGAGACGTTAAGCCTATGACACCGTTCATTGGCGTACGGATCTCGTGACTCATATTGGCTAGGAATTGTGATTTTGCTTTGCTTGCAGCTTGGGCGTCCTCCGCTAGATCTTGTGTTTCCTTCAGTGCCTTGGCCAGCTCTGACTCAGTTTGCTTTCTGACGCGGATTTCAGTGCTCAGCGCCTCGGTCCTACTTTCAACCCGGTCTTCAAGTTCCCGATCGCGTTGCTCGACTTCAGCGAGCATTTCGTTGAAGCTGCTAATCAGTTGGCCAATTTCGTCACAGGATCGTTCTTCAAGGCGCAATGCATAGTTCTTATCCTGAGAAATCTGAGACATGGTGTCGACAAGCTGGAGTATTGGGGCTGAAATAACTCGCTGCAGTCTGCTCGCAATGATGATCACCACGGCCATGCAACCAAGCGTCGAAAGGCCGATGATGATGAAATAGTTATCCTGCCTGCGCGTAAGTGTGCTGAGGTTCGAAATGATTAAAACTGATCCAAGTTTCTCCCCCTTAACCATGATCGGTGAGACGGCGTTAATGTGAGCGTCATCGTTTGGCAAAAGTGCTTGGCCAAGAATCAATGGGGGAGAGAAACGGGAATTGGGTTTTACGTAGGTGGCAAACTGTGTTCCCGCAAGATCGTAAATTGCCGCTGATTCAATCTGCCGATCTGCTTCCAGCGCTTGGAGGACTTCCGCCGAAGCAGCTCTGTCGCCGAAAGCGATGGCAGCCGAACCGTTTGTACCAACAACTTGCGCTTGAATGCTGAGGTCGTGGGTCAGTTGTCGCCGGAAACTGTATCGATCATAGGCTGCGAAAGCGAGCGCAGAAATGATCAAAGCGACGGCGCTTGCAGCCGTCGTGATCATAATCAACTTTCGCTTAATGGAATTTCGCTTCATCAGGAGCCTTTGGTTATTTGTAAACGTGCCTTGCAACGCTCAACATCTTTGAGCTGACCTTGTAACTTGAACCACGCTCAGAGCGCAGGTTGACGTCAAATCTAACCCTGCCATCTTCAACAACAACGAGCCCGATCGTTCCGCCAAACTTGGCAAAAAGCGGCGACTCTCCGACCATCACCGTGCCCCCGGGTCTGCAGGCCATTGACAATTGGTCGATCCGCTCAGCACCTGTGGCCCCGGTCACTAGAATCCGGCACCCTCGAATTTCGGCGTCTGCTCGTATTCGACGAATCTCAATTGGATGTCCTGTGACGGTTTTTCCACGCACCAGTGGTTCAAGTTCTCCCGCACACGCATCGGCACCATAAGTGCCGATCACAAAAGGTGATCCTTCTTGTCCGAGCGCGTCTTTCCACGTGATGAACTTGGCGAAGTGATAAATGAAAGTGGCTTTGACCCGCTGCTCTCGACCCACAGCCCAGGATGTCGCAGCACAGAAAACCTGCAAGGCCATGAGAAGAATGCATAGGGTCCTTGGCGGTTTCATCGGCAGTGGGCTCCAAACTGAGGTACTCCATAAGTTATCGGGCAATCCACGAGCATATTTATGAAAATGAGGATTCCTTAACTTTCCTCCGCCCCCCGTAAGTTCTGGGCCATGGAACGTGAACGCAAAGCGTTTGAGCCGTGTTCTTCGTCGTGCACTGTGTGCCCATCAGATCTGTCGCACTGGTGTTTGGAGCTCTTGCCGCTTTTGCCGCGAATTCCGTGCTTTGTCGCCTAGCGCTGGGACATGGATCGATTGACGCACTAAGTTTCACGCTCATCAGGATCGCATCGGGTGCCACGATCTTGGCCCTCGTGGTTGCCGTGCCGCGCGGAGCGTTGCCGTGGAAACTTGGCGGCAATTGGATTTCGAGCCTCCTGCTCATCGCCTACGCGGTCGCATTTTCACTGGCGTACATAAGCCTCTCAGCCGGAACCGGAGCGTTGATTCTGTTCAGCTCAGTGCAGTTCACGATGATCCTTGTGGGCGTATCCCGCGGCGAACGCCCTTCCGGCATTGGATGGTTCGGGATCGCACTTGCGCTCGCGGGCATCATCGTTCTGGTTATGCCTGGCCTGAGGGCCCCGTCCCCGTTGGGTGCCTCCCTTATGGCCGTGGCCGGTGCCGCTTGGGGCTTCTACTCGCTGAGGGGCAGGGGAGTGCCGGATGCGGCCGGAACGACGGCCGGCAATTTTGCCCTCGGACTTCCTTTAGCATGCTTCATCTGGATCCCTTTTTCTTCCGGATCGCACGTGACGGGAATGGGTGCTTGGTTGGCGGCAACCTCAGGAGCCCTGACTTCCGGCTTGGGATACGTGCTCTGGTATGCGGCTCTGCCGAGCCTCACGTCCACCCGTGCAGCAGTCGTTCAGCTTGCAGTTCCTGTTTTGGCCGCTGGGGCAGGAGTCCTCTTGTTGCGCGAGCCAGCGACGCTGAGCCTTCTCATTTCCTCCATCTTGACGCTTGGCGGCGTAGCTCTGGCGATCCAAGGAACCCGTCGGGCGTGAGCGTCGGGCCGTTGGGCGAGATGCTTTTTTGGGCGTTTCAGGAATCGAATCAACCTATCGGCAATCCGCGATCTGCAACGGCGTTGAGCCCTCGCGCTTAAGAACTCGTCGGTGCTGCTACCCTTCGTGCTTCTCCCCATCCTCGTGATCTGGGGACTTATCGGAGTTGAAATCTACGCAAAAGAGGCGTCAATCTGGGGCGTATTATGGGCGGCATGCTTCGCCGCGGTCTTAGGCATTCCCGGCTTTGGATTGTATTTTGTCGTCCCAATTGTTCTGGTTGACATTTACCTTCTGCTCAAGATGGTCGGAAATCCGACAGCGTAGTGATCCTCTTGTGGCATTTGGTGCCCAGGACTGCATTCGCGTAGGTTCGCCGCAGGTTCAACTCAAAACACTTACTACGACAGGATTTTATCGTACTCGTTGTGGACGGTTGTTTAGTGGTGAGCGGTTTCTGACCGTCAAAGAGATTGTATGTTTGGCCTGCCCGTCATCTTAGATAAATCGGCCTTCCAAATGATGAATCGGGAAGAACATGAGCATTTGTTCTTCTCGGCTTGTAGCCTAGTTGTCACTAGTGAGTTCATGCTTGAACTGCTTGGGCTCGTGGCGAAATCCGATGACGGCGAAGCGAGAGTCAAGGCGCAAGCGAAGAAGATTGTGCCAACTGGTGTTTTGTCATATCAGAATTACCCCGATCTCTTCTTCTCGGATTCAGCCCCGCAAGGTCGTCGAGTGCCCATCAACGATCCTCAGTGCAGACCGATCAATAACCCGGTCATCGCGAATACTCCAGAAGTCCAGCTTTTCGATCGGTCAGTCTTTGAACAGGTTGCAAATCACTGGTCAAGGGACGAGATTCTTGCTGAAGAAAGGCGGCTTTCTGAGGCTTATCGAAGTCTCAAGGCCCTGGCTTCACCCGATAAGCTCATGGAACCCTTTCGACGTCGGTCAATCTTACTACCGACGTCTAAGAGTCCTTCAGAAGCGTACAAGCACGCGACTGAAGTTGTAGACGGGCTGATGGTTCAAGTGCCTTTGTACTCAGCTATGATTGAGGCTCTAATGCCGGAACAGGGCAGGCTCGTAGCCTACGACGAAACGAGATTTGCAAGAGTAAGACCGGGATTCAGTCTGAGAAGAGACGCGCCATATTGCCGGTTCTGTGCAATCGCGTTCTTGACTACACTGATTGCTTGGCGATACGGGCTGATTTCCCAGGACCCGAACAATGCCATTGACCTCACGTACCTCTTCTACCTGCCCTTTTGTTCGATCTTTGCTTCTCAAGATCACCTCCATGCTAGGTTTGTTCCCTTGATGAAGCGAACAGATCAACTTTTTCTTACTGGTGACGAAATACGCAAGTGTGTCCAGGATTCCATTGACATGTACGGTCGCCTCCTTACCCCCGTAGAACTCTTGGTGAGAGCAAACAAATGTGCATCACACATCTTCGACC
>CAZUCK010000081.1:0-10127 GCA_964619505.1 uncultured Fimbriimonas sp.
CAGATCAAGAGCGACGAGCCGACGGCCGTGATCTTGAGCGGAGGGCCCAAGTCCGTCCTCGAAGAGGGTGCTCCAAACCTGGACTTTTCACTGCTGAGTGGGATCCCCACTTTGGGCATCTGTTATGGCCAGCAATTGATGGCCCACCGGCTCGGAGGAATGGTGAAGCGGTCCTCCAACAGCGAGTACGGCCTGAGGCACCTCCAGGAGGCTGAACCGGCAAGCCTGGTAGGAGCGATGGGGTGCAAGGAAGTCTGGATGAGCCATGGGGACAGCGTCGTGCAGGTCCCGCCGGGGTTCACTGTTACTGCGACCACCGACACTTGCCCTGTCTCGGCGATGGAGAATCCGAGCGCTAAGCAGTTTGCCGTTCAATTTCACATCGAAGTGACCCACACACCCGATGGCCGTTCGATATTGAAGAAGTTTCTCCTGGAGCATGCCGGGCTGAACCAAGACTGGTCAAGCGAGAGCTTCATCGACGAACAGGTTGCCTCGATTAGGAAGAGCGTCGGCGATGGGAGAGTGCTTTGCGCCGTCAGCGGAGGAGTGGACTCATCAGTCATGGCGGCGCTGTTGATCAAGGCTTTGGGCGACCGCGCAGTTTGCGTTTTTGTGGATCACGGGCTGTTGCGAAAAGGGGAGGGCCAGCAAGTGCGAGACACATTCGCAGGCCACTTTCATGGGAACATTAAGGTGTTCGAAGAACAAGATCGATTCTTCGGTGCCTTGAAGGGGGAGAAGGATCCCGAGCGTAAGAGGAAGATTGTGGGCGAGCAGTTCGTGCGCGTGTTCGAAGCCCATGCCGATGAATTGAAGGACTGCGACTTCTTGGCGCAGGGCACGCTCTACCCCGATGTGATCGAATCGGGTTCACCGACGGCGTCCAAGATCAAAACCCACCACAATGTGGGAGGACTTCCGGATTGGATGCGAATGAAGTTGATCGAGCCCCTCCGTTGGCTCTTCAAGGATGAGGTGAGGGCGGTCGGCCGTAAGTTGGGCTTGCCGGAAGACATGGTGGATCGAGAGCCGTTCCCTGGTCCTGGCCTTTCAGTTAGGGTGCTCGGCGAAGTGACACCGGAGCGGGTTCACACGACACAGGAGGCGGACTGGATATTCCGAAGCGTACTTAGGGAACACGGTCTTCACAAGGGAATTTGGCAGAGCTATGCGGCTCTGCTTGATGTTCACAGCGTCGGCGTTAAGGGCGACGAACGGACCTATGAGCAGCCTATCGTCCTTAGGGCCGTCGCCAGCGAAGATGCAATGACGGCAAGGGCGGTCGACATCCCGTTTGAAGTCCTAGAATTTGCTGCGACCCGCATCGTGAATGAAGTTCGCGGGGTGAACCGCGTGTTCTACGATCTTACGAGCAAGCCCCCGGCGACGATCGAGCTGGAATAAACCCTATAAGTGCCCGCTCTTGTCTCGTTGCGTCAGATCGTCGGCGACTTCCGTCTGAGCCCTTTTTAAGACTGTGGTGACGCTGAACAGTTGGTGCCGAGCAGTACTCTTTGCTGGAGGATTTCACACATGATCGGAATTTCAACGGCGATTTTCGTCCTGGCGACAAAAGGGCCCAGCAACTTAACCCCAACGCCTTCGTTGCACGCGTCGTCGGGCATGGCTTCGAAGCGCAAGGACGTCTGGCTTGACGTCGGATACAAGGAGGTGGATGCAGGCAGGTTGAAGCCTTACCACAATTACTTCAGCGTGGTTCATATCCTGCCCGATGGCACGACGCAGAACATCGGCTTTATGGACGACCAGCTTGATGAGGTTATGTTGGAATCTGCGAAGGCTTGGAAGAGGACGCAAACGACGCGTCGAGTCACGGGACAGTCCAGCATCACGACGAATGTGTTTGACCGAACTACGGCCTCCCCCTTCTCGAGCGATGTAACCGGAAGTGGCGGTCAGTATTTTCGGCGTACATTCAACGGCACTTCCATAAAGAGGGATTCGAAGCTGCTGCAAGCGTCCCAGACCGCTTGGACGTCCAAACTGCCTCTAGGAGAAGTAGAGCATGTCGAAGCGACCTTGGATGCACCGGTATTCGACTTTGCAGGCGGCATGTACGGGCTCTTGCTCGCTTGTTTTCCCCTTGAGGAAGGATATAAGGCGACGTTCCCCTTCGTGGCGCAATTCGACGAGAAGTACCAGACTGCTCATGCCGAAGTCGTTGGTAAGGAAGAGATCCACACACCTTCAGGGGACTTCGAGACCTTCAAGGTCGTTGTCACGCAGCCGGCAGGCGTTCTCACGACTTGGGTGTCGAAAGAAGCTCCGTACTTGATTCGGATCGATGCGTCGGCTCCGACTTGGGGCCATACGCGATTCGAAATCGCGGCCAAGCAATAGAAATCCCTGCGCTTTTGGTCCTGCGGGATGACCGCGGGACCAAACGAGGTGCTGATTGCTTTACACCTGGACGGATCAGCCTTCGTTGCGGCAAGTGGTAATTTGCGTCCTATGGACCTCAAGCCCCTCCTCACCCCAAACCAGATCCAAACCAAGGTCAAGGAGTTGGCTGCGAGCATAGATCACGACTACGCCGACCAGGATCTCTTACTGGTGGGCATCTTGAAAGGCTCGTTTCATTTCCTGTCTGATCTCTCGCGCGCCATGGAAAAAGCCGATTGCGAGATCGAGTTCATTCAGGTCAGCTCGTACGGCGATCAGAAGTCGTCGAGCGGAATCGTTCAAATTCTCAAAGACATCGGTATCAACATCGAAGGAAGAAACGTCTTATTGGTTGAGGACATCGTAGACACCGGCGTGACTCTCGCTCATTTGCGAGAGTTGCTGGGGACTAGGCGACCGAAATCGCTTAAGGTCGTGTCTCTCCTCTCCAAGTTGGAAGCCCGCAAGGTAACCACCGTGGTTGAGTATGTTGGGTTCGAGATTCCAAACCACTTTGTGGTAGGATATGGTTTAGATTACGGCGAGAGGTTCAGAAACCTGCCGTACATCGCCATTCTCCCTTAAGGGCACCTCCCCCAAAGTCTGCAAATCAGGCTCAATTCCTTTAAGGAAGTTCACGCTTCAGGAGCAATATGACGCATCAGTTTCGACCTAGGAAGTCGATGGACGGTGGCGGCCAAGGCATGCGCAGAGGGCGCGGCAACCGAGGTTCGCGCGAAGGCATGCCCAAGATGGATCAATCCGATCTTGAGCAGCTACCGGAAATCGATTTCAACCATTTCGACCAAATGACCCCCGCCGACCTATTAAAGGCGGCCAAGGCGGCCAAGCTAAGCCCAGGCCTTTTGCGCCATGAGCTCATCGAACAGCTTCTTGCCACCACAAACACAGAACACGGCGCGATTTACGCCAAGGGCATTCTTGAAATCTTAAACGACGGCTGGGGTTTCTTGCGCCGCGAGAACTATGTTCCTTCACCCCAGGACGTTTACGTTTCGCAGTCGCAGGTGAAGCGGTTTGGCTTGCGGCCAGGCGACACCGTCTTCGGCCAAGTCCGCCATCCCAAGGAGGGCGAGAAGTATCAGGGCATGTTGCGCGTCGAGAGCGTCAACGGTTATGGAACCGCCTCGAGCGAGATGCAGCGCCGCAAGAACTTCGATGAATTGACCCCGCTTTATCCGGACGAGCGAATCATGATGGAAACGGTGCCGGACAACATCGTCAACCGCATCATCGATCTGATTTCACCCATCGGAAAAGGTCAGCGTGGCCTCATCGTTTCGCCGCCCAAGGCGGGTAAGACGACGATCATCAAGCACATTGCGAATGCGGTCACGACGAACCATCCCGAGGTCTATCTAATGGTTCTGCTGGTGGATGAACGGCCTGAAGAAGTCACCGACATGCGGAGGTCTGTCCGCGGGCAGGTCATCTCTTCGACCTTCGATGAGCCAGCTGAGAACCATATGCGCGTCGCCGACCTTTGCCTCGAACAGGCGAAACGTTTGGTCGAAGCGGGGCGCGATGTCGTGATTCTCTTGGACTCTCTGACAAGGCTTTCACGTGCCAGCAATTTGACGATCAACCCGTCGGGAAGAACGCTTAGCGGTGGCTTGGATCCTTCAGCGTTGTATCGCCCACGCCGCTTCTTTGGTTCGGCGCGAAACATCGAAGAGGGTGGATCGATGACTGTCATCGCATCGGCCCTGGTTGACACGGGAAGCAGGATGGATGACGCGATTTTTGAAGAGTTCAAGGGAACCGGCAACATGGAGATCGTGCTCGATCGCGAGCTTGCAGAGCGTCGCATTTGGCCGGCCATCGACGTCAAACGAAGCTCGACTCGTCACGAGGAATTGCTGTTTAAGAAGGAGGAGCTTGAAGGCGTTGTGCAACTGCACCGTTTGCTGGCCAACCAGACAAACAGCGTAGAGGCTACCGAATCCTTGATCAAGTTGCTCAAACGGACGCCGCACAATGCTTCGTTCCTGGAGAGCGTTGTATCGAAGACCCGCGCCACAGTTTAGTGACTGTGATCGTGATCGTGATCGTGATCGTGGTGATGGTGTCTCAGTAGGATCGGGGCAAAGGGCCTGTCCTCGAGGTATTGGTTCATTCTGGCGAGGGTTACGAGGCGCGCGTACCGGTCAGGGCTACTTGTGAATGCGCCGCTTGGAGTAGGCTGGTCAAACTGTACGTCGGTCGCAGTCCAATGCACCTTCCCGAGCCGTAGATCATCGGCGTCGATCTTGAACGGGATGAGAACTCCGTCCACGTTGCGGTAGTCGCTCATGCTCTGGGTTCGGTTTGCCGACTCAGTTTTCAGAATGAGGGAAGTCTTGGTGGAAATGTAATCGGTTGTGGAGGTACCCGATTTGAGGGTCTTCTTGAGCGCGTATGCCTCTTCGTCTCCGACCTTTTCCAACTTTACGATTTCCAGTTTCGCGTACATCGTCTTCCAATTCAGGTCACCATAAAAATCGTCCTGAACGCGTCGATCGTCAAGTGCGCTCGCCGACAAAGGGACTGTCAGTTCGAAGCTGTCTTCGTCTGCCCCCGTGTTGCCGTCAAAGAATTCGTGCGCCCATGAAATGGTCTTTCCTTGGGCTCGGGCGACTTCAAAGTCCGAGGATAGGTTTGGGGCAGCCCTGTAAATGACGCCGGCTGTTGTCATGCCCTGGTTATCCAATAGAGTCGAGTACCGCACCGAAAGCGAATGGTGCTTTCGAAGATTCTGCTCCCCTCCTTGCGCTGCGACAACCTTCGCCATGAGGTCGTCAATGGTAATCGGGGCCGCATATGGCTTTGGTTTTTGCATCACGAGGGTCATGCCCGATTGTTCCAGGACCAGTTCGGTCTGCTTGGAATCCTCTTTGGTGGGTCGAAAGCTGATGAATACATTTGTCGGGGCTGGCGGAAGCGCGACATAGCGTCGCCCCCCGACGCTTTGCAGGGGAATGACAGGTTGTCCAGAAGGGTGCACCGCCAGTTGGCCATCTTTGAATGAAACGGTGAAGATCGACTTGTTAAGAGGGAGGAAATAATCGCCGATCTCTTGCTCTGGGTGGTCCGCGGTTGCATTTTTCTTAGCAATATGCTGTTCGCCGGTGCCGACGAGATGATTAAGTACCTCCTCAGCCAAGGGATCGAGTGGCGAGCCGGAGGCGTTCGCGAGAATGACGAGGCCGAGGCGTTGGTCGGGCATCAACGCGACGGTGGAGTGGAAACCGTCAATGGAACCTTCGTGAGCGACGATGTTGTGTCCATGCCAATCCTCGAGCATCCAGCCGTAGCCGTACGAATCTTTCGGCGCGATGGTCATATGCTTGGAAGTGATGTCCGCCAGTCCCTTTTGCGACACCAGCCGCTTGCCATCGGCGGTCTTGCCGTCGAGCATGAATCGGAGCCATTTCGCCATATCACGGGCATTGGAATTGATGGCGCCGGCTGGCGCCACGTTGTCCAATTTCCTCATTGGCAATACTGCCCATGCCTTCAGGTCCTCGTTGTATTGGTAACCGGAAGCATGGTCCGGCGAGGCAAGAGTTTGGGGGACGGAGGTGTTTGAAGCTGTCATGCCGAGGGGGCGCATAATCCTGGTCTCAACGAGATCTTGCCAGTTGCTGCCCTCGACATTTGCAGCGATTTGACCGGCGGCGCTAAACATCACATTTTGGTATTGGAAGCTTCCGCCGATCTTGTTCGTGGCCTTTGTGACCGAAACATTTCGGATGACCTCTTCGGCGTTCAAGGTGCCCGGGTACCAAACGAAATCGGTTCGCATGAGGCCCGACCGATGCGACATTAGGTCGGAGATTGCGATTTTCCCGTCCATCTCCGGGTCAGCCATCTGGAAGTAGGGAAGATATTTCCTCGGCGCGTCATCAAGGGATAACTTGCCCTCATCCTGTGCCATTTCCAAAAGAGCGGCGGTGAACGCCTTGGTACATGAGCCGATTGCGAAGAGTGTGTCTGGTGTGACGGGCTTACGTCCTTCCATGTCTCGTTCACCGAACCCTTTCATCATCAAAATCTGGCCGTCTTTGACTATTGCGACGGACGCGCCTGGGATGTGAAGTTCCTTGAGTCTCTTGGTGATCCCATGGTCAACCTCTTCGATTGCAGCTTGGACTCTTGGGGTGCGGGAGGCTAGATCGTCCACCGCAGTCGATGAGATGGCGAGCGATAAGAAGCAAAAGAGGGTCGTATTCATGTTCGCACTACGTTCCACTTGATATTGCCACGTCGGGTTGCGCGGCTGGGCTCCTCCGTTCCAAAAACTCGTCTAGATCGCTTTGACTACCCTGCCTTCAATAAACCCCTGGCCGCTGGCTGCCGGGAGGTATCGTAGATCACGTATGCCGGACGAATTTGACGACCCCGACGGGCAGGAGAACTTTGAGGAGCCGCCCGCTTTCTTTCCGTACGAGAGCGGATTGCCTCGACGCGAGCCAGGCTCGCTGGGCGAGCTCGTCGAGGTTCAGATAGAGGGGGTTTTCGCTGCGGAAAGTGGTGGGAACATTTCACGTTTCGTCCTGCTCACTGACGGCGACCGAAAGCTGCCCATCTTGATCGGACCTTATGAAGCCCAGGCGATCACGCTTCCCCTCGAAGGGATGCGACCCGATCGTCCGATGACCCACGACCTGATCAAGAACATAATGGACCGGCTCGACGCACACTTGGATCGGGTCGTTATCGACGACCTTTGGAACACGACGTATTACGCGAAGCTATATCTGAAGAAAGGCAAAGAAGAGTTTGAGATCGATGCCAGGCCGTCCGACTCCATAGCCATTGCGGTGCGGTTCGACGCGCCGATCTTTGTCGCGGATGGGATTCTGGAGCAGTCTGCCGAGGATTAAGAGTTTTGGACCTTGCCGCACGTGCGAAAGAACTCCGGGAGCTCATTGAGCGGCACGCCTACCTTTACTATGTTCTGGACACGCCGGAGATCAGCGATTCTCAGTATGACAAGCTGTTTCGCGAACTGGAGGATCTGGAGCGAGACCACCCGGATCTGAAAACGTTGGACACGCCGACGGCTCGGGTCGGTGGCCCACCCGTGGCGGCTTTCAAGCAACATCGACACCTGGCTCCCATGCTTTCGCTGGACAATGCGTTCGGCGAGGCAGAACTTCGCGCCTTCGACGAACGTGTGCGGAAAGGCTTGGGAACTCGGACCGACTATTACGCCGAACTCAAATTCGACGGAGCGTCGATTTCCTTGACCTATCTAGACGGTGTCTTGGCGACCGCCGCGACTCGCGGAGACGGTCAAACCGGAGAGGAAGTCACAGCGAATGCGAAGACGGTGCGAGGTATTCCCCTGCGCCTTCGCGAGGCGGTTTCGGGGGTGCTTGAGGTTCGGGGTGAGGTCGTCATGTTCAAGGAGGTATTCGCCGAACACAACCGAGTCCTTGCCGAGAGGGGCAAGCAGGTGTTCGCCAACCCGCGCAACGCTGCTGCGGGGGGGCTGAGGCAACTTGACAGCAAGCTGACCGCGGCTAGGAAACTAAACTTCTTCTGTTACGGAGTGGGTTCGGGCCCGAGGCTTTCGACGACTCAAAGCGGCACTTTGGCCAAGCTCAGAGAACTTGGTTTCAGCGTGCTGCAGAAGGCTTGCGTCTTTGAAGACATCGAGGGCGTTTTGAACTTCATCGAAAGCTGGCGCGAGATGCGGCCCAGTCTGCCCTTCGGCATTGACGGCGTAGTCGTCAAAGTTGACAGTTTGGACGCACAGGACGATCTGGGATTTACGGCCCGGGGTCCGCGTTGGGCGACTGCATATAAATTTCCAGCCGAACAGGCGTTCACAAAGCTCAACGCAGTATTCGCGCAGGTGGGAAGAACAGGCAACGTGACGCCGGTGGCGGATTTGGAGCCAGTCGAGGTTGGAGGAGTGACTGTCACCCGGGCGACGCTTCACAACTATGAGGATCTAAGGCGAAAGGATGTGAGACCCGGCGACATCGTCGTCGTTCAACGAGCGGGCGATGTGATCCCCGAAGTGGTGGGGCCGGTTTTGGACAAGAGGATAAGTGACCTTCCTTTGCCTCAGGAGCCGACAGAATGCCCCGATTGCGGAAGGCCACTTTCTCGAAATGCAGGTGAAGTTGCGCTGAAGTGCACGAACAATGCGTGCCCTGCTCAAGTCGCGGCGAAGATTCGGCACTTTGTGTGGCGAGGCACGATGGACATAGACGGGCTTGGTGAGAAGCTCATTGAGCGTTTCCTGGACCTCGGCTTGCTGACGGACTTGCCGAGCATTTATAGATTAAAGGATCGGAAGGATGAGATGTTGCGTTTGGAACGCTTGGGCGAACTTAGCGTGGGGAACCTTCTGGCGGCGATCGAAGCTTCGAAACACCCAACTTTGGATCGATTCATCAATGCGCTGGGCATTCGTCAAGTGGGGGAGCGTGGCGCTCATGACCTTGCCGTCGCATTCAGAACGCTTGACTCATTGCGCCACGCAAGTTACGACGACCTTGTAAAGGTCTCCGACGTCGGACCCAGAACGGCGAGCGAGATCGAAGAGTTCTTTGAAGAGCCGGAGAACCAACGGATTCTTGACGAATTGCTGGAACTGGGCGTTCAGCCGGTGGAGGCAGCCGCCCCAGAAAGCGACCTTTTCGAAGGACAGACGATTGTATTCACGGGGAGGTTGGAGAAGTTCACGCGGGAAGATGCCGAGAGCCTTGTCATGAAGATGGGTGGAAAGGCGGCAGGAAGTGTCAGCAAAGCCACAACTTTCGTCGTCGCAGGCCCCGGAGCGGGCTCGAAGCTGGCGAAGGCGGAGCAGTTGGGGGTTGCAGTACTGACTGAGGATGAGTTCCTGTCAAGGGTTCCCGAAGGCGCGCTTTGAATCGATTCCAGATTGAGGTGCCTGACGGTCGGCTCGATTTGGGTCTTTGCGTATCGAGCGGACAAGTGTTTCGCTGGCAACGCGGAGTCGATGGAAGCTGGCTGGGCGTTGATGGTCCTCATTGGTATCGAGTTGCTGAGACATCGCCTGGCGTATTTGAAGTGGATTCAAACGGTGTCGCGACAGATTTCGAAAGCCTTTTTCGGCTCGATTGGGATGCTGCCCAGGTGGAGTCAGAGATTCTGGAGAGGGGGCCCGAATTGGAGCCCTCCATGAGGGTGCTTCAGGGCTTAAGAGTCCTGCGGCCCTCATCGCCGTCGGAAACATTGTTCAGCTTCCTTTGTACGTCCAACAACCACATATCGCGCATTGGCTCAATGATCAGCAAGCTGGCGGCTCGCGGCGAGATCATGGAAGTGATAGAAGGGGTCGAACTTCGAAGGTTTCCCTCCGTTGGAACCATTGCAGGCATTGCGGAAGCGGAGCTTAGGTGCCAAGGTTTTGGTTACCGCGGGGCATCGATCCCTGTGGCGGCCCGCCAAATCCTGGACATGCCGAGTGGTTGGCTAGACGGCCTCAAATGCGTTCCTTATGTGCGTGCTCGCGAGGATTTGCTCGCCTTGAGGGGAGTCGGTCCAAAGCTGGCCGATTGCATATGCCTATTCGCGCTGGATCACACGGAATCGGTCCCCATTGACACCCACATTTGGCAAGCGTTGACCAGGTTGTATTTTCAGCAATGGAAGGATGTTGCAGTTACAGACCAGCGCTACCGAGAGGCCGCTGCTCACTTTAGGGCTCGCTTTGGAATGTTTGCCGGTTGGGCGCAACA
>CAZUCK010000082.1:0-9904 GCA_964619505.1 uncultured Fimbriimonas sp.
GCTTCGCAACGACCACAACAGGTTTTGGTGCACGCTCACGACGTTCCCGCTTCCTCGTTTCGACAACTGCTATCGGCTCGGAGATGGCAGTCAGTTCCGTATTCGAAGCTTCTTTGCGTCCGCGGCCCCGTCGGGATGGCCGCTCGATTTCCGCGACCGCGCTGTCCGGTCTTGGTTGGCGTGGACGCCAAATCGGCACCGGTAAGTCTGAACCTGCGGCGAGTTCAACCGCAGGCTCTGCCGCCTTCGCCTTGCTAGATCTGGATCTTGGCTTCGCGGGTGCAGGCACAGGCTCCTCCCCTGTCACTGCGGCGGCGACGCTTTCAACGACGCGCTGTGTGGCCTCTGCAAACAATTTCAGCGGACTCTTGCGTCGCTTTGCAGGGAGCGGGGCTGGAGATTCCGTTTCCGGGGCCTTGGTCGCTGTTTCAAATGTTGATGGTTCAGTGGGCGAATTCTCTAATTTCTTTCGTGGCATGGCGTTAGGTGTAAAGCTTCTTCAAAGAGGACAAGCAACTCACCGGGACTGTCTAAGATTAGGTCCGGCTTTTCCGCTGCGAGCGCTTCGCGGGTTGAGGAGCCATAGGAGACCGCGATCACGGCCACCGAAGCGGCCTGAGCACAACGTACGTCGTAAACGGAATCGCCTACCATGACGGCCATATTGGGATCGACTCCCAACGCGTCGCAGGCGGCGAGGGCGCTGTCCGGCCAAGGTTTTGGCCGAGTGACGTCAGAAGCGCAGATGACGGCGTCAACCTGCTCCAGAAAATCAAATCGTGTTTTAAATAGTTCAGTTTCGTGGGAATTCTTGCTCGTCACGAGAGCCGTTTTGACACCTGCTCTATGACAAATTTGTAGGGCCCTAATCGCATCATTGTAGGGACGTTCAAGGTCACCGTGGACTCCATAACGTTCGATGGTGTAGCCGATCATCAGGGCATACTCGGCTTCCGTCGTATCTGCGGGAGCGAACCGGGCAAACTGCTCCCGAAGCGGCATGCCGACCAAACCGCGTATCGCTGCATCGTCAGGCCGGTTTCCGAAAAAGTGCTCAAAAGCATCTCCAAGACCCGCGACAATCGTAGATACGCTGTCGATAAGCGTTCCGTCGACGTCAAACAGCGCTGCCCTGCAATTCGCGAGGTTGAGCGCACGAGACATCAGAACTAGTATGGCAGATGTAAGGTCAGGATGCGATTTTGCGAGGGCTTGGCACTATGCCGCTAAATATGCCGGGCTCGCGTGCCGATACATACGATGTTCCGGAAAGCCGGAGAGAAAAACATCATGCAAATCGCACAAACATCGCTCGCCCAAGCGATCGCTCCAGAACCTGCGGGCCCACCAACGTGGGAACAGCATGGTTTTGAAGTGGCCCTTAAGGCGGAAGAAAACAGGAGCCAGGCACCGCCTGGAAAGGAGCCGCCGCCAAAGGCGAGCCCACCGTCTAACGACGCAAAGGGTGGAGAGGTCGCGAAACCTGAGCCGAATGCTCGATCGCAAAAGCCGGACTCCCAGCCCACAGAAGCCCTAGGAAAGGGGAGCCCGTACGTCTTGGACGTCGGCAGACCAGCCAACCAGGGCACTGACGCGAATGATGTCTCGTCATTCGCAGCGGCAACGCTCTTCTCCTCAAGCGTCGGAACTTTCGTTACCGCTCAGCCACAGCTTCCAACCTCAAGTCAGCAAGCAGTGCGCGCGGAATCGCCCCAAGCGGCGACTGGCTCGTCTCCCGACCTTGCTGTCGTGAAGCCAAGCGTTGAATCTCTGATCGACCCGCAGACGGTGGTGCAAGGTGCGCCGATCGTTGTGCCGGAACCAAAGGGAACTCAAGAACCGTCCAACGCGAGCCACGCTGTCAAGAATCAACCCAAGGGAATGGCCGTGGGAATTGACAATCGGATAGAAAGGGAGCTTGGCGTCAAGGATGTCTCGGTAAAGCCTGACACAGGGCCACAGAATGTGAAGGTTCAGCCGGTCGTGAAGACGCCGTCGACGGAGCCCGGCGTTGCTGAATCAAAACCGTGGGTCCAAGAACCTTATGGAAGGAACATCGGCGAAAGGCCAGTCACGGGCAACAACGGAGCCGATTCAGAGCCGGTTACGACGGTTGAGCCACAGGGTCAAAGCCACTTCCAGAATGATCAGTTCGGACCGGGCAACTCGCCCGACAACAAGGGGGCGAACGGAAAAGCTGATCCGAAGATCGACGTCGTCAAGAACGAAAGTCCAGTATTCTGGACTGGCGGCTCAATCTCAAAACAAGAAGCTGGCAAGGTCGCTAATCCCGCCTCCCCAGCAATGTCTTCGGAGCAAACGACCTTGGTGGTTCGACAGGCTGCTGACAGAATCGCACTTTTGACCCTCGCGCGGTCGAAGGAAGCGGTCACGATCCACCTCAGCCCTCCCGATTTAGGCGATCTCACGATCGTCGTACGGGCGACCGGCGGCAAGGTTGACGCAGACATCACCGCCTCTAATGACGCGGTTAAACAAGCTCTTCAGCAACATGCTGGACAGCTGGGTCATTCCCTTGCTCAGCGCGGATTGGAGTTGAATTCCGTCAGCGTAGGTTCGCAGGGCAATTTCTCAACGCAGGGTGATTCGACGGCCAAGCAGCATGCCCACGCCAATAATCACCACAATTCAAACTCCAATCCGTTGGTACGGGAGGAGTTCACCCTCAAGAACCAGCCCGCGCTTCAATCCTCCTCAAGTGGAGTTGATCTCAAGATCTAAGGAGAATCCAAATGGCAATATCTTCGTTACTCGCAACGGCAGGGAACTCGGGAGTAAAAGTAACTCCGCCGAAATCCAATTCGGCGCTGGACATGCAAACGTTCCTAAAGCTCCTGACTGTTCAAATGAGCAGCCAGGACCCCCTAAACCCGGTCAGTGATTCCGAATTTGCGGCGCAATTGGCCCAAATGGGAACCGTACAGGGCATGGATAACCTTCAAAGGTCAGGTCAGGTTCAGGAAGCAGCCGCTTTGCTGGGAAGAACCGTGACAGCTTACAACCCCAACATCACGAGCACGAACGCAAACCCATCTGTGACCGGAACCGTGATCGGCATGACCAATCAGAGCGGAACGTATTACTTGAGTCTTCAGGATGCGCAAGGGAATGTAACAAACGTATCCACAACCTCAATCGAGACCGTCACCTATTAAGGCCATGGAAAACAAAATCCAAAACAACCAGATATCGGAGCTTCTGAGGGGTCAAGTCACCCCGCTGAAAGCACCGATCGATACCACCTCAGGCGCCGACTTCTCTGCGATCCTTCAGGATCGCCTGAAGGTCAGCGGCCACGCCCAAACCAGGCTGCAGAGTCGCAGCATCGACCTTGATAAAGCTCAGTGGGATCGCGTAGTCGAAGGCGTAGACCGCGCCGCCGCCAAAGGCTCGAAAGAGTCGTTGGTGATGGTCGACAATGCAGCCCTTGTCGTCAGCGTGAAGAACCGAACGGTGATCACGGCCGTCGACCAAGCCCAGCTGAAGAACAACGTGTTCACCAACATCGACAGCGCAGTGATCGTTTAGGATCGACTGCACAGACTCAACAAGGACAAGTTACGAACTAGGAAACAATCAACGATAGAAGGGTGGCAAAGGCGGGTTCGGGCAATCCCCGAGCGCTTGAGCAGTCTCGCGACACGAGGCGTTCCCATTCTTCTTCGAAGGAGCAGCGAAAAAAACAATGCTACAAGCACTACTCTCTGGAATCGCAAGCATCAAGGCGCAGCAGTTGCGCATGAACATCATTGGAAACAACCTCGCAAACGTCAACACGACGGCTTACAAGAGCTCGAGTGTCAGCTTTGAGGACATGATTTCGCAGACCTACAGCAACGGCACGAAACCGACCACCGATCTGGGTGGAAGGAACCCCGTCCAGTTCGGTCTCGGAGTCTCGATCGGTGGAACAAACGTGGACAATACACAAGGTTCATTGAACGCGACGAACCGACCCACCGACCTGGCGATTCAGGGAGCGGGCTACTTCATGGTGAGTAATGGACAGTTCACCTCGTACACCCGTGACGGCTCATTCGGCCTTGACGCCAACGGCGACCTCATCATGCAGAACACCGGACAGCGCGTCCTCGGTTGGCAAGCGGATGCCGCCGGCAACGTGGACACTACAGTTCCCGTGGATCCCTCCAGCAGGCTGAACATCCCCCTGGGTGGCATGACCGCAGTTAAGGCGACCTCAAAGGTGACCATGGCGGGCAACCTTGACGCCGGTGCAACCCCCACCGACACGTGGACCACATCCGTTCGCGTCTACGACTCAATCGGCGGCGCCCATGACATCACGATTCAATTGTTGAATCGTGCAACCCCTCCGACGGCTCCCAGCCTCCCTGTCGGTGCAACCGCGCCGGCCGGAGCGGTCAGCAGCTGGGACTGGAAGGCATTCGAAGGCAGCGTCGCCACCGGCACACCCATCGGCGACAGCACGACTGCAGGCAATTCACCCCTCTATTTCGATGCCAACGGCGCAACGATTCCAGTCAATGGGAACATCGAGACGATGACGGTTCCGGCGGGCGCCGCAGGCACCGCAGCGTTCCCCGTCACGCTCGACTTCAGCAAGATCAGCCAGCTCAATACAACCACGCAAGTCAACACGAGTGACCAGGACGGCTTCCCGCCCGGCTCGCTCCAGGGATTCTCCATCGGCAACGATGGCACGATCCTCGGAACGTTCACCAATGGATTGACCAGAAATTTGGGCGTGATCGCAATGGCCAACTTTTCGAATGCCGATGGCCTTTCCAGCCTCGGTGGGAATCTTTGGGCGAGCACCGTGAACTCCGGAATGCCGATCATCGGTCAGCCCAGTCAGGGTGGAAACGGCGTAATCAACTCGGGGTTCCTTGAGCAGTCCAACGTCGACATCGGCACTCAGTTCACGGATCTCATCGTCACGCAAAGAGGCTTCCAGGCGAATACGAAAGTGGTCACCACCGTCGACGAAATGCTTCAAAACCTCATTGATATGAAGCGCTAGTGATTGAGGAGTGAACGTCTTTCCCAAAACGGATGGGCGTTCACCCTCACCTCTGACTTAACAAGAATTCAATCCGCCTAAGACGGGTGGCTGCGCAAGGAAGCTCGGCCGCCCACTTTATTTTTGGAGGGACGTCAGACCCATACCTTGCCATCTTGCGTAGGTAACCTCACGATATGACTCGTGAGCCGCTTTCAACGTCGGACGCTCCAGCCGCCATCGGGCCCTACAGCCAGGCCATAAGAGCGCAGGGAAACATCCTTTTCCTAAGCGGCCAGATTTCCCTTACCCCCGGGGGCGATTTGGTGGCCGGTTCCGTTAAAGAACAAACGACCCAAGTGTTGAAAAACATCGACGGCGTGCTCAAAGCCGCGGGCCTTGGACCACAAAATGTGGTCAAGACGACCGTGTTTCTCTCCTCGATGGACCACTTTGCCGCCATGAATGAGGTCTACGGCGAGTACTTCTCTCAGAATCCCCCAGCTCGCTCGACCGTCGCTGCCGCCGGCCTGCCACGTGGCGTTGACGTCGAAATTGAAACGATAGCCGTCTACTGAGGGCATAATCCCCACTGATGAAGCGAGTGGTTTCCGTCAGTCTCGGCACGAGCAAGCGCGACAAGCGTCAAGAGATCCACATCCTCGGTGAGGACTTTCTCATCGAACGAATTGGCACCGATGGCGACATCAAGAAGTTCTCCCAGATGTTCGCAGATCTCGACGGCAAAGTCGCCGCTCTTGGAGTGGGTGGTGCCGACATTTACGTGGCCGTCGGCAAAAAGCGTTACGCCTTCAGCCAGATCCTCAAATTGACCAGCGTAGCTAAAAAGACACCGGTGGTGGACGGCAGCGGCCTTAAACATACGCTTGAGCGCAAGACGATCGAGACGTTGCAATCGGAGGGCACAGTTGACTTCAAAACAGAGAAGGTCTTGCTCGTATCGGCGGTGGACCGATTTGGAATGGCTCAGGCGCTCACCGACGTAGGGGCCGATTGTGTTTTCGGCGATTTGCTCTTCGGAATTGGAGTCAACGTGCCTCTTCGCTCCTACGCTTCGGTGAAGAAGTTGGGAGCGGCAATCCTGCCGATCATCACCCGGTTGCCTATTCAGTGGTTCTATCCGACGGGTGAGAAGCAGGAAAAACGAACGCCTAAGTATCCGAAAGTCTTTGAAGACGCAACCTTTATTTGCGGCGACTGGCACTACATCCGACGCTATGCACCCGACAAGCTGACGGGCAAAACCATCCTCACCCAAACCTTGCGCTCCGCGGACATCGAATGGCTGAAAACGACCGGCGCATGGAGGGCGATCACGACAACACCGGTGATGAGCGGAGAAACGTTTGCCACGAACGTCATGGAAGGTGTGATCGTCGCATTATTGGGGAAGGGCCCTGAACAACTTTCTGAGCAAGATTACTTGGAAGCCCTCAAGCGGTTGGATTGGAAGCCGAACGTCATTGATTTGAACCCAAAGGCATCATAAGGTACATTTCCAGCCACGGCGAAAAGCCGAGACATTCAGGAGCCGAATTGACCCGATTTGCGTTCGTCATTCACCCACTGTCAGCACGCGACGTCGCTCGCAAATACCCGATCGCCAAGTTTATGCCTGACGCGGTGGTGGAAGCGTTTCTCCTGCGTAAACATCCGATGGTTCTCAGCGAAATCGAGGGAATCACTTCAGCCACCGGATCCAAAACGACAGGCGTATTCGTCGGTTGCCCGATGACCCCCAAACAGATGATGACGCTTCCTCTGGATAAGGTTTACGAGCGGATTGGCGAGTGCGCTGAGGTGGCCCGCGAGGCCGGCGCCCAGATCATCGGCCTCGGAGCTTTCACAAGCGTAGTCGGCGATGGTGGCGTGACGGTTGCCAAGAAATCGAAAATTGCCGTGACAACCGGAAACAGCTACACGGTCGCGACCGCAATACAAGGCACCCTCAAAGCCTGCGAAATGTTGGACATCCACCTTCCCGATGCAACACTTGCGGTTGTAGGTGCGACGGGTTCCATCGGCAAAACCTGCGCCCGCATCTTGAGCCGCTCGTTTGGAAAGACCATTCTCGTCGGGCGCGACCTTGCCAAGACACAAGGGGTCGCAGATGACGTCCGCGACTGCACCGCAACGACCGACATCAACGCCATTCGCGAAGCGGATGCGGTCGTCACCGTCACGTCAACGGACGCACCCGTCATCCTGCCGGAGCACCTGAGGCCCGGCTGCGTGGTCTGCGATGTCGCACGACCTCGGGATGTGTCGGTTAGGGTCTCCAAAGAAAGGCCCGACGTGCTTGTCATAGAAGGCGGCGTGGTGTTGGTGCCGGGCGATGTGAAATTCAACTTCAACTTCGGCTTTCCCGATAAAACGGCCTATGCGTGCATGAGCGAGACGATGCTCCTGGCGCTGGAAGGTAGGCCCGAGAATTTCACCCTCGGCAAAGACGTCACCGTAGAGCAAGTGGACGAAATGATCGCCCTAGCGAACAAACACGGCTTCAAACTCGCGGGATTCAGGTCATTCGAAAGGGCCGTTGACAGTGCCGCCATCGATCGCGCCAAAGCGGCCCGCAAGTCGGGCATTGCTGGCTCCCCGCTTCGTGGCAAACCCGCCGTCGACTCGGCATAGGCCAGTCACCGGGAGCGAACTCGCGAAGTCGTGAGCAATTGCGACATGACTGGTCCCATCAACGCTCTTGACACGTGTACATGCGTCTGGTAGAGTGTTTTCGTGATCGCAACACCCACTTTGAGGGAGGTGATCGGAGATAATCCACGATTCAGGATTCTCTCCCCCTTCGCTCGAACGGGCGATGACGACTTTGCGGCGTTTGCTGGCCGAACCCAAGAATCCACTTGCCTCGATGCGGAAAACGTGGAGGGCACAGAGTTTCGTTTGATCGATGTCCCAGCTCTTAATGACAGTGGGTTCACCCACTTCTTGGACGGTTCGCAAAAATCGAAAAAGGTTCTCAGCGACGGCTTCTTTCCAATTTATGTATCCCACACGTCGGCCGCCGTTCTCGCCCGTGTGGACAGGGAGATTCAGCCGCCGGACGAAGGGCTTTATTTCGCCGATTTCAGAGCCTATGCTCCTGACTCGTCCGCCGAATTCCTTGCACGTTGGTTGCCGCTCATCTGTCCGATCAAGACCACGGAAGACGACACCGAGGCGACGGTCAAAGAACAGATCAACAAGGCGATCGGTGACCAGAGGGAGAGCCTGGAAATCCGGGCCGCAGAAGGTTTCTTGAATGGGGCCAGGTCCAGCGACTTCCTGCTGGTGGATGGCGGGATAGGGCGAATCCTTCAGCTGGACGCTCCCAAGGCGAATCTGGCCGGCGTCATTAAGAGCCACGCCAAGCAATACTTCAAATCAAGGTCGAGCGTGGAAGCGATGTGTGTCATCAAGGTCGGACAGCGCTCGAACGTGTTTAAGCGCGAGGAAGACAAGGTTCAGGGAGAGATGGTCTACAGCTTCTATCTGAAGCTGCGCGAATCCCCATCGGAAAATCCAATGTTCGGCGTGATACGAGTTGAGATGGCGGCCGTCACCGAGAGCATCGAACGGGCCGATGTAATCGCGGGGTGGCTCATGCACGAGCGGGACCCGCTTAGCCTGCCAGACTTTCGCCATGACCGGTTGTTGTATCCCATTCGCTTGGTTGAGATGCAGCTCAAGGCGAGGCAACCCAGCGACGCCGCCATTGCGGCAAGGATCGGATAAATGACGGAAATTGGAAGAGTCATCGGCACCGAGCGTAAGCCGAACACCGCTTACACGTTCTTCTTCTGGACCGATCCGGGCGCAAACGTGGGCATAGGCTCCATCGTGAAAGTGACTGCCGAGGGTGCAACCGTCTTCGGAACCGTCGTGGAGGTTCATGGCTTCAATGACCTCGAGAGCCCCCTGCATGAGTTCTTCTCCATCGGTGGCGATCCAGGAAGGGCAATGCCGACACTCAGACCCGAGATGCGCGTCTTTCAGGCCGCCGTTTTGAGACGAGAACCGGAAGAGCCGGTCGGCGCGGTGCCCATTGGACCTGTATTCTTAGCCGATGAGTTCGACGTCCGGATGGCCCTGCGGACGGACAAATATGTTCTCGAACATGGCATCCCATGTGGCTGCTATGGATCAAAGGACAGCCCAATTGCTGTGCACTTGGACAGCCGTTTTCTGCTTGGCCCTGAAGCGGGCCACCTCAACATTACGGGCACCAGCGGCCTCGCGGCAAAAACAAGCTACATCCTGTTTCTGCTGAAGGCCATCTTCGATCATCACAAGGACGACCCCGAAGAGGCGGGCGACAAGGGGGTCGCAGCGCTGCTCTTCAACACGAAGGGAGGCGACCTTCTTTACATTGACCGCGACCCCGCAGCAGACTTGAAAAAACCAGTCCTTGAAGCGCTGGATGAAGAGCAATACAAAGCGTGCGATGTGATTGCAGAGCCCTTTAAGCGCGTCCGTTACTTCGCACCGTTCGACCGGGATGGTTACAACGTCAATTCCCTTCGGCGAAACGCTGAGGTCGAGCACGGTAACCCCACCCGCCCATTCACCTTTGGCTTGGCCGATATGATCAGACACGTCGAAGTTTTGCTGAACAAGGACGATCTTGATGCGAAGGCGGACGGATATTTGCAGTATTTGAATGAGCGATTCATCGAAGGGGAGGGCCACCAGATCGGCGGCGAAGGGGACCGGCTGAAGGCGAACTCGCTCGAACAACTGATCGAGGTCGTTCGGAAGCAGATTCGTTGGGCCGAGATGAAGAACCTCACCCAATACGAGGGTCACAGCCCACACACGATGCGCAAAATGTACAACCGGATCGACAATATCGGAAAACGGTTTTCCGGTCTAATCGCAGAGAGG
>CAZUCK010000083.1:0-9876 GCA_964619505.1 uncultured Fimbriimonas sp.
TCTGCTGACAAACGGAAGACCTCTATTCAGCCGGAAGCGTGGCAGGTAAGGCGCGGGGTGGCAACTACCTGCTTCGTGCGCTCAAGAACATCGAACCTGCCATGCGGAAGGCCGCGCTTGAGCTAGACGACGACCTGATAGAGGAATACTGGGGCCAACGAGTCGCGCCAGAAGATCGAATCAAGGTTTGGCTCACGAAGGCCGACGAATACGCTAAGAACTGGGTTCCGTCCAAGCATCTATTCACCGACGAAGCGTATTCATCGGTCGGACGGCTTGACTTGTGAGTGCTACGTCAAGTATATAATCGCCCGAGTTATGGCTGGAAGCGGTGCATCCGGCTTACGCCGTGATCAGCTGCGGTCGGAACAACCCCTACGGCCATCCACACAAGATCGTGATGGATCGGTTGGCGACTGACCACATCAAGGCTCTGAGAACCGATCAGCTTGGCGGTATCGAGTTCGAAGCCACCCCAGATGGATTCAAGCCGACACACCTCCATCAGTAGCATCGAAATGCGACCTGCCGGACCCTTCGCAAATGGCCAAGCGCAAGTTACTCGAAGGACTTGCGCCTCGCCTCCAACTTTTCCTCGCGTTCCTTCATCTCGGCAAGTGTCTGGCGATCACGTTCGATGATCTCCGGCTTGGCCCTGTCTACAAACATGGGATTATTGAGCCGATCGACCAACTTTTCCATTTCCGCACGGAGCTTTTCGCGCTCCTTGCCGATCTTCTCCAACTCCTTTTGTGCGTCCACAAGGCCCTCTGTGGGCAAATGAACTTCTACACCGCCGCCGCTGCCGGTCACGAAATTCCCGTCAGGCCGTCCTGGCTTAAGCTCGGTCACCCAGGCCTGGCTGCCAACGATCCCCTCCAGCCCTCTCAGATCGCCTTCAAAGTAAGCGGCTGGTACAAACTTCAACGCGGGCAGCTCGAGATCTGCCCTCAGTGCCCGCAGGGCACGCGTTGCCTCAAAGGCTCGCTCGACTTGACCTTCGGAAGCCTCGTCCGCGAACCAATCGGGCATCGTCGGCCATGAGGTCGACATGAGAAAACGCGCCTTGTGCGTCAGCGGCAAATGACTGTATAGCTCTTCCGTAAGGTGCGGCATCACGGGATGGAGCATCTTCAGAAAGGCCTCGATGGCCGTCAACAGCACCCATTGCGGCGTCTCGCGGGTCGCATCGTCGCTTAGCCGTTGTTTGGACACCTCGATGTACCAGTCGCACATCTCGGACCAGAAAAAGCGGTACAAAGTCTGACACACCAACTGCATGTCGTACGCATCGTAGGCCCCCTGTACCGTTCTGACCGTTGAATGGAGGCGACTGAGAAGCCACGTGTCTACGATTTCGAACTCCTTGGGCTGCTCAGGCTTGCCGTCAGGGGCATTCATGAGCACAAATCTCGTGGCGTTCCAAATCTTATTGCCAAAATTACGGGCATCCTCATTTCGCCTTGCGCTGTAGCGGATGTCCTGATTGGAACCCGTTTGTGACAACAATGTGTAGCGCAAAACGTCGGCACCGAGAGTCTCGATGACTCCCATCGGATCCACGCCCGTACCAAGACTCTTGCTCATCCGCTTCCCGTCTTCCGTGAGCACCGTGGCGTAGATCATCACATCGTCGAAGGGCTTCTCGCCCATAAAATCCAAACCCATCATCATCATGCGGGCCACCCAAAGGTTGATGATTCCGCGATCGGTCACAAGCACGCTCGTGGGATATCGCAGATTCAAATCCTCGGTCTGCACCGGCCAGCCAAGCGTTGCGAAGGGCCACAACCCGCTGCTGAACCATGTGTCCAAAACATCGTCGTCTTGGCGCACAATCTTCTTGTCACCTGCCAGTTTTTGAGCGTAAGCCTCATTGACGGCAGCAAAGGCAGTTCCGTCATCAGTGTAGAAAACCGGTATCCGGTGCCCCCACCACAGCTGCCGACTGATGCACCAGTCGCGGATGTTCTCCATCCAGTCAAGGAAGATGCCGTTGTAACGCTCAGGAACGAAACGCGTCTTCCCCGCCCTCACTGCATCGATCGCCGTCCCGGCAAGAGCGGACTGCTTGCAGAACCACTGCTCTGAAAGCAGAGGCTCGATGACCTCCTTACTTCGATCGCTGACGAGCACAGCCATCTCGTGGTCTTCTACCTTGACCAGAAAGCCACCCTCATCCAGATCGGCGACGATTTGTTTGCGGGCCTCATATCGGTCCAACCCCGCATACTTCCCACCTTCGGCCGTGATCTTCGCTCTCTCATCGAGAAGCACCGGCATGGGTAGGCTGTGCCGGACACCCACCTCGAAGTCGTTGGGGTCGTGAGCCGGGGTTATCTTCACAGCGCCGCTGCCAAACTCGGGATCTGGGTAGGAATCGGCAATCAGCGGTATCTCGCGTCCAACCAAAGGCAGCGTCAGGGTTTTACCTACAAGGCCCTTGTAGCGCACATCGCCTGGATGCACAGCAACGGCCACGTCGGCCAACATCGTCTCGGGCCTAGTGGTGGCGATTATGACCTCGCCGCTCCCATCCGAAAAAGGGTATCGCAGGTAGTAAAGCTTCCCCTTGGTCAATTTGCGCTCGGTCTCGATGTCAGAAACGCTGGTCTGAAGCACAGGATCCCAATTGACCACACGTTTGCCGCGGTAAATGAGGCCACGGTTGAACCAGTCGATGAAAACCTTCAAAACCGCTTCGTGATAATCGTGGTCCAAGGTGAACCGGGACCGGGACCAATCGAACGCACAACCCAGCGATCGAAGCTGTTTCAGAATCGTGTCGCCGCTTTCTCGACGCCATTCCCATACGCGCTCAACGAATTTCTCACGCCCGATCTGAGCGCCGCTTGTACCCTCTTTTCGAAGCTGCTTCTCAACCACGCTTTGGGTTGCAATCCCGGCGTGATCCTGCCCGGGAAGGATGAGAACGCTCTTCCCCAGCATGCGATGGTAGCGCCCCAGCAAATCCTGGATGGGATAACACAGAGCATGCCCCATATGCAGGGACCCGGTGATGTTTGGAGGCGGAATGGTAATGGTGTATCGCGGCTTTGAAGGGTCGGGATCGGGTTGGAATAAGCCGGCTGCTTCCCAGGCTGCGTACCACTTTGGCTCTGCACTCAACGCATCGTAGCGCGTCGGCAATGACGTCTCGGTCATATCAATGCTCCTTCTTTCATGTCGTGAAAGACTGGGCTGAGTCTACCCGGGAGAATCTGGCTCGGCGGTTCAGTGTTTCACGTGAAACAATCTCAATCACGCTTTTGAGTGAACAGCGTCCGCACAACTTCGTCGATGTCGACGTCTTCGATGCCCACATCGTTGACGGGAAACGTGCCCAGGACCTTCGCTGTCACGGAGGCGATGTCCGCCTGCTTGACTTCCAGAACGGCCGAAAGCTCGCTGGATTCAATGAGACGGCCGAAACGGGCCAAGTCCCCCACTTCGACAGCCTCCGAAAATCCCAGCCTCAGCCTCCTACCGTCGCTGAACTTGCGGCCCAAGGCGTCAAGGGTTCCTTCGTAGATCAACGAACCGTGGTCGATGACCACAACGCGTTCACAAAGCTCCTGAACATCCTGCATATAATGACTTGTCAATAGCAACGTACAATTGTCCTCTTTATGAAGTTGCTTGAGAAAGTCGCGAATTCTCTTTTGGCTGACCACATCCAGCCCGATGGTGGGTTCGTCAAGAAAGACCACCTTCGGAGAATGCAGAAGTGCAGCCACCAGTTCGCATTTCATTCGCTCGCCCAGGCTGAGCTTCCTGACCTGGGTGTTCACCTTATCGGACAACGATAGGGTGTCGATGAGGAATTCGGATCGACGCTTGAACGAAACGTCGTCGACTTCATAGAGCTCTTTGAGTACGAGGAAACTGTCCATCGCAGGCAGGTCCCACCACAGCTGCATCTTGTTGCCCATCACCAACGAAATCTGCCTCAGCATCTCCGCCTTTCGGTCACTCGGCGTGAACCCAAGGACCTTGGCGCTGCCCGATGTGGGGAACAGGATGCCGCTCAACATCTTCAGGGTCGTTGTCTTGCCCGCTCCATTCGGGCCCAAGAACCCGACCATCTCACCCTGCTCAATCGCCAAGTTAACGTTCTTGACAGCCTCAACAAAGGTCTTTTCCGGTGAGAACAGGCCCTTTACGGAACCCCAAATGCCAGGCGCCTTCTTCGTGGCGACATAGGTTTTGCACAGGTCATGGGTTTCGATCGCCGGCATCAGGAGAGCAGGTTACCGCAGGTAGACAAGGAGGAGGCAGACAGGCACGCCGACAAAAAGGAGGGAGTCAACTCGGTCAAGAACCCCGCCATGCCCGGGCAAAAGACTTCCACTGTCTTTGACGTCCGCCCGCCGCTTGAGCCAGCTCTCAAACAGGTCCCCCGCCTGGCCGAACACCGCGCAAACTCCGCCGATGACGAGGGAGACGTCCATTCTCACGTGCAAGAGAGGACCGAAGAGGGCTGCTGCAGCGACGCAAGCGGAAAAGTTTCCCAAGGCGCCCTCCCATGTCTTTCCCGGGGAGATCGTTGGGGCCATTCGCCGCTTACCGAACCTGCGACCCACAAAGATCGCCGCTGTATCTCCAGCCCACAAGGGCAGCAAACAAAGCAAGGTCGCATGGTCCAAGCCAAACGAGGCCGGTTTGAGCGCAGCATGGGCACACGGAATCGCTAGGAGAGGGGCGACGAACCATAGGCTCCCCAACTCAAACCCTAGACGACCTGAGTAAAGAGAAGCGCAAACGACCCCGATCAGAAAGGCGGGGGCCAACCAGCAAAGAGCCAAGATGTCCTGCCCTATGGCCAGCGCGTAAACGACCAATGCAGAAGTGAGCAAACCGACCAGCGAAACAGGCCATCCCGTCGCCGATTTGATGCCGAAAAACTCCTGTTGGCAGATCGCTGCACCGAGCAAAGCAAGGCAAAGCAAAACCCATTGACTAGGGAACGCGAAAGCGAGCAGAACAGGCGGTATGAGGGCAAGGGCCGTAAGGGCCCTACTTTTCATCTCTTGACGGCTTCGTTCGTCTTAGCCTTAGACAATTTCAGGGCCACTTGTACGCGATTGCGGCAACTCATCTTGCGCATGACGACGCTCACCAAGTTCTTGACGGTCTGTTCAGCCAAATTCAAGTCCTCAGCGATGTCCCTGTTGGAGAGGCCTTCGGCGACCTTCAATGAGATTTCGTGTTCACGCGGGGTCAGAACAGTCACCATTCCGTAGATGGGTGGTCTCTCCCGAATGATGTAACGGGGCCTCAAATCCCGGCTTGCCAAGTCGTTTACAGCTCGGAAGAGCTTTTGGCGATTGGCGCTGCGTGGAACGACGCGGTCATAGGGCAGGTTCAACTTATCGACGATAACGGTCGATTCCGCAATGAGCATGATCTGGAAAACAGCTTCGTCCTTCAAAGCGCGCAACCTCTCCAGATCATCATCATCGAGACCCTCAACGACGACGACGAGCACACGGGCATCATGCACTTTCGCTGCAGAGATCGCCGTACTGGCCTTTGCAGCGCATGCCACCACTTCAAAATTCCCGTCGTTCGAGAGCAGTCTTTCGAGTGCATCCCTCATGAGGGTTTCCTTATGACAAAGAACGATTCGCATTTAATCCTTATAGACTCAAAGAGGTTTATTGTACGACCAGTATAGACATACATGGCAAAACATGTGCCCAATTGACTGAATATTGTTGAGATAAGCACTTCTTTCGTCAGCTTTTTAGTAGGACGCCAATCTTGCGCTTGACTCGTTGAAGCGCGTTGTCGATCGACTTTGTCCTGCAATCCAGCTCATCGCTCATTTCGCTGTAGGACATACCACCTAAGTAGCAGCGAAGAACCCCGCACTCCAGATCGCTCAAGATGTGATGGACGGATTCGCGAAAATCTTTAGGCAGAAACCCCTCCTGAATGGAGCCCTGCCTTGAGTCCGAGCTTGCCAGGCGCATGGCAACGCCCGAAGCGCAGGGGTCCAGCGGATCGTCGCTGAGGCTTGAATCCAATGAAACGTATCGGTTGAGGGGGGTGTGCTTCTGTCGGGTCGCGGATTTGACCGCAGTGATGATCTGGCGGGTGACGCAGAGTTCAGCGAAGGTCCGGAACTTGTTGACTCGATCGCCACGGAAATCCCGGATGGCTTTGCACAGCCCGATCATGCCTTCCTGAATGACGTCGTCCCTGTCGGCCCCTGCGACGAAATAAGCCTTTGCTTTGGTCTCCACTAAGGGCCGGTACCGCGAGATTAGCAATTCGGCGGCAGCCATGTGCCCTGACTTGGCTAGATTAACAATCTCTTCGTCTTGGAGCGCCACAAGCCGGGCACCCGCACACTTTCCGTGATCCGGTTCCATAAGGCGACAGGTTCCCTTTTGCTCATTCACCGCATGCTGGCGCAAGGGTGGACAAGTGTATGACAAGCTCGCACGGATTTCAAGGAGCAATTGTCGCCCCACGATAAAAGACGCGGCCCTCCCTATCATGGTTGAGCCACGTCTTCCAGCTGATTAATCGTCAGGGATTAACCGTCGCGACAATCGTCTTTGTCGCAGCTTTCTTTTGACCAAATTGGTCCCGTATCGTAACCGTGATTGTGTAAGTGCCCGGCTTGTTGAATTGGCGCACGACATTCGGCCCGGTCGCATCGATCTGAATGCCGTCCTTATCGTCGAAATCCCATTCGTAAAGGAGGAGCGTGGACCCGGCAAAGCCGCGCGCACTCAAGAGAATCTTCTCTCCCAGGCCGACGTTGATGGTGGACACGTTCGTGTCGCCGCTGATCGGTGTCGTGTCGGTGACGATTCGCATGTTGCCAATGAACATGGTCGCCTGACCGTCGGTGGAAATGGAGATCTCTTTGATGATCTTGTTGGTGCGCCCAAATCCCGAAATTGCCGACAGCGGGAATGCGGTGCTTCTCCACCCGCGATCCCCTGAGAAGCTGGAAGCTATCGGAACATAGAACTCAGATCTCAAATTGTCCGTAGTCGTGATGATGATGCGGATGTTCTCAACTTGACCGATCGGCTGCGGTTGTCCAGGAGCAGGCTGGCCATTCCCACCTTGAGCTGCGCCACCGCCACCGCCTTCACCGCCGCCGCCACCACCTCCGCCGGGCCTGCGCTGAAATCCCAGAAGCATCATCGCGGGGAACGTGCCCGGCAATCCGATGCCCATGCCGGCACCCGGAGCGACGAGGGCGCCGCCAGCGCCGCCGCCTCCACCACGTCGGCCCCTGCCTCCGCCGCCACCGCCCTCACCGTCCCCTCCGCTGGGCTTTGCACCCGGTTTGGCTCCCGGTATGACCAAACCGCTGTCCGCGGTCCGAAAAGTGATCTCCAGGAGGTCGTTCGGAAGGTCAAACTGCTTTGAAACATCGACCGGTTTTGAAAAGGTTAGAGCGCCACCTTGGAAGTAATTTCGCGAATAGATTCGGACCGACGTTGTGCCTTCGAAGGCAACCTCGTCGGTTTCGGCGATGGTCCCGCTACCCCATGGTTTCAAGGTGATTCCTTGATCCTTAATGGTGTGACCCGCAAGGTAAATTCCCGGCCCTGATTGCGCACCCGAGAGTGCATAAAGGCCACCGGCCAAACAAGCAGCAATAATTCTCTTAACCATCTTAACTCCAAGCCCTAGAGCCTCACGTCTCCGAAACGAAATCTTTCAATTCCAAAGGCACGCCCATTCTCATCGACGTCGATGACCACTCCACAGATTACACCAGGTCCATTTGCGACCTCAAACCGTTGCGGCATCGAGGTCCTAAATCGACTCAGGATGATCTCCTTATCCATGCCCAATACGCTGTCCACCGGTCCCGTCATTCCCACATCCGTGATGGCGGCTGTGCCACCTTCCAAAATGCGCTCGTCGGCCGTCTGCACATGGGTGTGTGTTCCAACGACGGCGCTCACCCTTCCGGCTAAGTGATAGCCCATCGCAATCTTTTCGCTCGTCGCCTCACCATGAAAGTCCACAAAGCGATGGGGCGTGTCGATGCCTTCCAGCAATCGATCCACTTCGCGAAACGGATCGTCATAGGGATCCATGAACACTCTGCCGCATAGATTCATCACCGCAAGGCGGACTCCGCCCTGCTCAACCACCACCGAGCCCTTGCCCGGCGTACCGGGAGGCATATTCGATGGACGCACAATCGGCTTGCCCGTTTCCAGATATGCGCCAATTTCACGTTTGTTGAACGCGTGGTTGCCGAGTGTGATGGCGTGGGCACCGGCCTGAAAGAACTCTTCCGCGATCTCGGGTGTGATGCCCACGCCACCTGCCGAATTCTCACCGTTGATGAGGACGAACAACGGCTGGTGGGCGTCGATTAGGCTCGGTAGACCCTCGCGAAGGATCGCGCGACCAGGCTTCCCAACCACGTCACCAAGAAACAAAATTCGGTAAGAGCTCATAAGTCGAACTGCAAAACTACCCAATGTGGGATTCAGTCGTTTGAGAAGGCATCGTCAAAAACGCGCGCCAACGCCCCTTCGATGGCCCCGTTGGTGAATCCACGACCCGCCAAGAAGCGGCCCGCCTGTGCCGGTCCCGCCCATTGCTTCTTCGAACTCAACGCCTGAAACGCAGCCTCTGTTTCGTCGTGCATGTTTGCAAGACGATTGCTTACAGTCTCTTCAGAAGCGCCCAGAGACAACATCTCGGCTCGCAGTTTTTCGTTGCCAACGGCGCGTCTGCCCATGTGCCTTTTCACGACCGAATCGGCGGCCCTCTCGTCGTTCAGTAACCCGCGCTTGGTCAGGTGAACGAGGGTGGCTTCTACGACAGGTTCCTCAAACCCTTTGCCGAGCAACCAGTTGCTCAGCTCTCCGGAAAAGCGTTCGCGCGTTTTCAAACGCCTTAGGGCCACTTCGAGTGATTTCTTGAATGCGTCCTGCTCCGCCACGCTACTCTTCAGCTTCGAACTCGGCGACGGCCGTGGGCTTTGCCCCCATGGCCGCATCCTTTTCGCCCTGGAAGGCCTCACGCACCTTCGTGTCCAACTCCTGGAAAAGGGCGGGGTTTTGCTCCAGGTAGGTTCGGGCATTGTCTCTGCCCTGGCCAAGCCTGGTTTCTCCATAGTTGAAGTACGTGCCCGAGCGCGTCACGATGTTGCGCATGGCAGCCATGTCCAGCACATCCCCGGCCTTGCTGATCCCTCGTCCATAAATGATGTCGAATTCCACGTTACGGAACGGCGGAGCCACCTTGTTCTTCACGACCTTCACCTTGGTGCGAGTGCCCGTTTGCTCCGTTCCGACCTTAATCGCATCACCGCGCCTCACTTCCAACCGGACCGAAGCCCAGAACTTCAAAGCTCGACCGCCGGGAGTCGTTTCTGGGTTGCCGTACATGACGCCGATCTTCTCACGCAGCTGGTTGATGAAGATCGCCACCGTATTGGACTTGTTGATGTTGCCGCCCAACTTTCGAAGCGCTTGCGACATCATTCGCGCCTGAACGCCCACGAAGGCGTCACCCATCTCTCCCTCGATTTCCGCCTTTGGAACCAGAGCGGCGACAGAGTCCAAAACCACCACGTCTACCGCGCCCGACCGAATGATGGCGTCCATGATCTCGAGGGCCTCTTCGCCGTTGCTGGGCTGTGAGATGTAGAGCTTGTCGATGTCGACTCCCAGAGCCCTCGCGTACTCCGTGTCAAGCGCGTGCTCGGCGTCCACATAAAGCGCCAGTCCACCGAGGCGCTGCCCCTCCGCGACGACATGGAGAGCCAGTGTCGTCTTTCCACTGGATTCAGTGCCGTAAATTTCCAGGATGCGGCCGCGAGGTAGGACACCCACCCCCAGAGCCATTCCGTGAAGTAAATACTCGCCGGCTTGGAAAGAG
>CAZUCK010000084.1:0-9737 GCA_964619505.1 uncultured Fimbriimonas sp.
TACGTCCGCTTATTTACAAGACAACATCGATTTTCCGTTTTTCTATGCCTTTTTGCGTGGCGAAAAAAGGGATGCTTACAACACAAAGCACGGTGCGAAGGTATTCGAGACTGGTCGCAATGTCTGGCATTCGCTCCCCCAATGGCCACCCGCCGGTTTGACCGACATCCGGTTTTACTTGGCCCCCAACGCGAATCTGGCGACGACGGAGCCAAATAGGGACGGGGAAGTTACCTACGTTTATGACCCTGCCAATCCGACTCCTTACGTGGCCGATTATAAGACCACGAAAGCCCGGGGCCGGGAGTACATGATCGACGACCAGCGATTTGCAGAAGCGCGCCCAGATGTGGTGACCTTCAAATCGTCTCCGATGCTGAATGATTTGACCGTGGCGGGTCCGATCGACGCCGATCTCTGGGTCAAGACCACTGGAACCGACGGAGACTTCGTGGTGAAGATCATCGACGTTTGGCCCTCCGATTCAGAGTTTAAGAGCCCGAAGGGGCTCCCTATGTTTGGTTACGAGCAACTCTTGAAAGGGGACATCTTCCGAGGAAAGTTCCGAAATTCTTTCGAAAACCCCGAACCGTTCAAACCCGGTCAACCCACAGAGGTTCACTTCAAGTTGAACGATTGCTTCCACACGTTCCTAAAGGGCCACCGAGTGATGGTTCAAATCCAGAGTGCATGGTTCCCATTGGTGGATAGGAATTCGAATTCGTTCGAAGACCTCTATCACGCGAAGGATGAGGACTTCCATCCCGCAACGATCAGCGTCTTGTTCGACAAAAAGCATCCTACTTCGGTTGGATTTGGCCAACTGAAATGACTTCGACACTGCGGTTGTAGTAGTTTCCAGATGGACGACGTTAGGGAGCTGCTGCGACAGGTGTGGGAGGGCACAGACTTTGCGTCGCCGACAAAGTTGCTGAGCCCTGTGACGGCGCGGTCGGCAGTTCAAGTTCTTCCCGGCTGCCCTTATTCGATTGCGACCAATGTGACCCACGCAGACATCTGGCAACGATTGTGGTTGGCTAGGCTGGTTGGACAGCCCAAATTTAATCCATTTCCAGACTTTCCTGTCGTGGGGCCTAAAGATTGGCCCGTGGTACGCGCTTCGTTCTTGGTCAATTTCGAAAAGGCCGTGGCGATCGCCAATGCCGAACCGTTTTTGCACTCCGCAGCCAGCGACCAAATTGCTCGCAAGCTGCTAACTAAGATTGCGGTTCACAATGCCTACCACCTCGGACAGGTCGCCCTGTTGAAGAGGCTCCTCCGAGCCGCCAAGCGAGAGTCATCTTAGCGCAAATGGGGTTGCCCTGTTCACTTTGAAGGAACAAGTCCGTTACTTTTTGTTGGATTCCTTGAAACTGTGAAGGGAACAAACCCTTCATACACTCGTGCAACAAGATTTCGAGCGCATGGTCGGTGGCCAGAAGGAAGGGCCAAAAGAGCACTTTATGCGCCATCCAGTCCGGGTGGGGAGCATTAGCTTGAGTCCCGCAACACTTGAAATAGAAACGCCGGAATGGTCTGAATCTCTGCTGGCGTTGGAATGCGCTTGCAACCTGGACGAAGAAGACGAGCGAGCCGGAACCATTGGTTACGTTTAAGCTTCCTTTGTCCCACTGACGGCAATATTCCAACATGGGATGTTGACGAGGCCGTGCGATGTCACAATTGATCCATGGATCGCAAAGACGCCGTCAGCACCTTTCTGGAGATTCTCCAACGTGCTCTGGATGAAGCTGATCCCGTGGCCGTTTATTCCGACGGGTCAAGCGTCAACGATTACGACGTAGGCTTCGTGTTGCAAGTTGGCAGCTCTCATTTGATACTCAGCGCGATCACCTCAAAAGGTGAGCCTGATGGTCGCCGGTTCATTCGGCTGGAAGACGTTCATAGAATCGACTCGAAGACCTCCTACCTTGGCAAACTTCGCCTCTTGCACGAGTACAAGGATGCCGTCTTTGTGTCGGAACCCCTGCTCGTTGGAGACCTTTCCGACATGCACGCAATGCTTGAGGCCGCAAAATTGAGCGGCTCAATCGTCAGCCTGTTGGATGATGAAGGCTATGGGCCAAGTGGGTTTGTTAGAGAAGTCGCCTCAGATTACGTGGCACTTCAGCGAATCAACAGCAAAGGGTCGCCCGACGGCGTCGCCGTCATGATGTTGGAAGCTATCGCGCGGCTCACAATGGACACGAGGGAAGAGCAAGTACTTGGCTTCCTCTACCGTTATCATTTCGAATTGCAGCGGATGATCGACAACTAAAGGTCGATTTTCCGCTTGAGCTTCAAGTTCGGCACCGGTAAGAGACTCTGATCCTTTCGAATGGGTATGTTGCTGTTCGTCAAGAGGTGCTGAATCCTCAACTCTGCTTCTTTGATGTAACTTGCATATTCCGTCTCCATCTCGCGTCGCATCTCCTCCATGTCCTCGAGGAGTTTCAGGATGAGTTCTACTCCCGCCAAGTTGACGCCCATTTCTTGTGTGAGCCGCTGGATTCGCCTTACCCTCAAGATGTCCACTTCGCTGTAGAGCCGGTTCTTTGCCCCTGCTCTCGAGGGCATTACGAGGCCAAGTCGCTCATATTGCCTTAGCGTCTGTGGGTGGATGCCGCATAACTCGGCTGCGACCCCAATCATGTAGACAGGTTGATTGTCGCTTCTCAAGTGGCAACTCCTTCCAACTCTGCGAGTTGCCGCATGAGCTGCCGCTGCGCGTCGTTAAGTTTCCTTGGAACCGTAATTTTGACCTTTGCCAAAAGGTCTCCTCGACCACCGTTCATTTTGGCGATGCCCTGCCCGCCAAGCCTAAGCGTTTGACCCCCCTGAGTCCCCTCAGGTATTTTCATCTTGACCGCGCCTCGAAGGGTCGGCACCCTTATCTCGCCACCCAAGGCGGCGACCGTATAGGGTACGAGAGCTTCCACCTCCAAGTGGTCGCCGACGGGCTTAAACCTTTCGTGGGGCGCCCATTTGATGGAAACGTAAAGATCTCCAGACCGTCCGTTTGCACCAGCGGCCCCTTTGCCTGGCACCCGCAGCTTCTTGCCGTCTTGAATGCCTTGGGGAATCTTAACCTCGACCTTCTTGGTCGTCGGCACGGTGGAGACGCCATCGCGAATCCGCACTGCGTCCATGGTCTGGTAGGTCAAGCTTCTCTTGCACCCGCTGTCGATCTCCTCAAGAGTGAATTCAACCGTTTTCTCAACGTCGCGCGGTTGCGACGATTCGATGTCCTGGAAGCGAACGCCATCTCCTTGGGCACCACGACCTCCAAAGAGATGCTCAAAGATCGTCTCGAAGCCGGCCCCGCCCCCACCGAACTTGAATTCGACGTGACCGCCTGCTTCTTGTCCGCCTCCTCCACTGAAATGTTGCGCTTGTTCCCAGTTGGACCCAAACTGGTCGTACATCCGCCTTTTTTCGGGGTCGCTCAATGTTTCGTAGGCCTCGCTGACCTCTTTGAATTTGGCTTCTGCAGTCTTGTCGTTGGGATTGACGTCAGGGTGGTACTTGCGAGCAAGCTTACGGTAGGCCGATTTGATCTCCTTTTCGTCAGCCTTTTTGCCAACTCCCAAGGTTGCGTAATGGTCTTTTCCCATAGTCAGTTGCGCTCAATCACCTGACATTATAACGCTCAAGATTGTCAAAAGGTTTCAGCCCATTCCGTTGGATGATAGGGAGGCCGTAAAGCCTGCAGCCGCGGTCCGCCGAAGAGTGTCCTCTCAACAGCCAGCTTGCTTTTTCCGGGTCAGGGGTGGGACTTGGAAACACTCCCCACCCTCCCACTCCTTCCCCGGCACCCCTAGTGCTCGCCTTCGTGGGCGGCTCTAACTTTCTCGTATTCCTGCACCAAGGCTTGTTGCTCCGGGTGGGGCATTTCGTCATAGTGAGAAACCGTTTGCTTGAACCGGCCCCTGCCTTTCGTGATGGACCGGAGGTCGAGCGCATAGCGCGTCATCGTCGCCATGGGCACCGTCGCGCGGATTCGAGTCTTACCCGGACTCGCCGGGTCCATTCCTTGCAATCGTCCCCGGCGCCCGTTCAAGTCTCCCACCACGTCACCGACGGCCTCGTCGGGAACATCGACCTCCAGGTTCAACATCGGTTCAAGAATCACGGCACCCGCCTTCTCGGCAGCGGCTCTCAGGGCGATAGCGCCAGCCATTTTGAACGCCTGTTCGTTGGAGTCAACGTCGTGATAACTGCCGTCATAAACGGTCGCTTTGAAGTCGACTGCCGGGTATCCGGCGAGAAAGCCATGGTCCATGGCCTCTCGGATCCCTTTTTCTACGGCCGGGATGAAGTTTTTGGGGATGGCGCCCCCTACAACTTTGTTGTCGAATTGGAATCCTGCGCCTCGTTCCCTGGGCTCCAACTCGATCCAGCAATCACCAAACTGCCCTTTGCCGCCTGTTTGCCTCTTGTGGCGACCCTGAGCTTTTGCAGAAGCTTTGATGGTCTCCTTGTATGGCACCTTGGCTTCCTGGATGGTCACATTGACACCGAACTTGGATTTCAACTTTTCGATCACCGTGTCCAGGTGAATGTCGCCCATGCCTTCCAGAATCTCCTGGTGAGCCGTGGCGTCGCGTGAATGTCTGAAAGTCGGGTCCTCTTCGAGCAAGCGTTGAATGGCGCCCCCCAACTTGTCTTCGTCCGCTTTGCTGATCGGGACGACTGCCACACGGTAAATCGGTTCCGGGAACTTGATCGGATCCAGCATGATGCGATCCTTTGTCGAAGTGAGCGTGTCACCGGTGTGGGTGTCGGCGAGTTTGGCAATGGCGCCAATGTCGCCCGGGCCAACGATGGTTGCCGGTTCTTGCCCCTTGCCGTGTGGCACGAAGAGATTGTGCAAACGCTCGTCCTTCTCGCGGTTGACGTTGAGTACGTGCTGATCAGCCTTCAACGACCCGCTGTAGACGCGAACATAGTTGATCTTACCGACATAGGGGTCGGCGGTTGATTTGAACACGAACCCGGCCAATGGGCCGTCCGCATCGGGTTTCAACTCCTTGTCGCCGGACCTCTTGGGAACGTCGACGGGAGAAGGGAGCTCGTGGATGATGCGATCCATCAAGGTCGCGACGCCGATGCCGCTCATGGCGGAACCGAGCAATAGGGGGACCACACGTCCGGTTTCGACTCCGACCAAAAGGCCGTGCTCAATTTCTTCCTCGGTGAGGGCTTGGCCATCGAGGTACTTCATGGCGAGATCGTCGTCGCCTTCTGCGGCGGCATCCATGATCTTTTCACGACGCTCCAGGGCTTCAGCGGAATATCCGGCTGGGATGTCTTCGATCTCGACCCCGCGGTCCTTACCCTTGTAAACCTTCATGTTGAGCAGATCCAACACCCCGCTGAATGCCGCTTGATGGCCGATCGGAATCTGAACACCCACGACCATGCGTCCGTAGCGCTTATGGAGGGTGTTCATCAGGCCCTCGTAATCGGCGTTGTCGCGCTCAAGCTTGTTGACGAAAATACATTTGGCAAGACCGTGCTCTTCAGCTATCTCCCACGCGAGTTCAAATCCCACGTCCAGGTCGGCCTTTGCTTCCGTGACGATGATCATCGACTCAACGACTCGTGCCGCCCCATGAAGGTCTCCAATGAAGTCTGGGAAGCCTGGCACGTCGATGAGGTTGATCTTGTTACCCTGCCATTCCATGGGCAAGACGCTCGCACTCAACGATATCTTACGGCGGATCTCCAGCGAATCGAAATCGCTTTGGGTGTTGCCGGCATCGACATTTCCAACTCGGTCGATAGCCCCGGCAGTATAGAGCATGTGCTCCACAAGCATCGATTTTCCAGATCCGCCGTGACCTACAATGGCGACGTTGCGTATCTTGTCTGCGGTGTATTGCTTCACCAGACACCTCCGTTCGATAAGACTAGAGCGCAATTCAGAGCCGAGCGCCCTCTGTTTCTATCTTACGCAAGTTCGTGCAGAATTCCTATGTCGGCGAAGCAAGAACCATACGAATGTTTTCACCGTCCATTTGTGGGTCAATCGTCCCAATTGCCAGCGTTTGTTCAAACCTGGGATCAAAATGGCAAACGAAAGCCGTTTAATGTGTGGAGCTAAACGATCATGACGCAAACAGGGCTTCTTCCAAGCGACGTACTGACGGGGCACGAGGCAGCCGTCACCGCTGTCGCCTTCTCGCCGGACGGCTCAGTGATCGCTTCTGGGGACGCTGAACGACACGTGATGCTTCACGATGCAACTGGGCCGCGATACCGGCTCAATCTGAGCTCGGAGTCCGCCAAGGTGAAGCCAACGGAACGGATGCGCACCGTGGTCTTCTCGCCCGACGGCACCCAGTTCTATGTTTCGGCCAGCGACAAAATGCGTGCATTTTGGACCGAGACGGGCGAGGAGACTTGGTCGTACCGCCCGCCGCGATTCCTCGGATTTCTTGTGATATCCCCGCTGCGAATGTCCGTATCAAATCATGGGCTGGTCGCTGCCTGTTTCGACAACGCCACGGTCGGTGTGTGGAGTCCATTTGGACAGAAGATTTCCGTTTGGCGAGATCCAGAGGCGCCCCATTGGATGGGGTGGTTGCAAGATGGAGTGATGATCGTCGGTGCTGACTCATTCACGATCAATCTGTGGGACAGTCGCCTCCGGGTCAAGTTCGCACGCTGGGTTTCGGAAGACCGTATTTACAACCTCACCGTGCACCCCACCGAGGACACATTGGTCGTTAGAACCTTGCACGAGCATAGGATATTGAACGCTCAAACGGGAACTCTGTTGGGCAGCTTCGAAGCCTCGGTTGGTTTGCCGCTTGTCGCCTTCAGACCCAACCGCCAATCCTTGGCCGTGGTCGAAGACGATGGCGTTCTTGTGGTGAACTACAACGGAGACACTGCGCATGCCATCCAAGGAGATCATGTCAGGCCGACGAGTCTCGCTTGGTCTGCGGACGGAACGCGCCTTGCCATAGGTCGCTTCGATGGCACGGTACACTTGGTGACCCTACCCTGATTTTCTTCGCCTAGCGAGTTTCAATTGTGACGGGCCTACGCAGCGGTTGAGGTCATCTCTGCAACGGCAGCAACGGAAAGAAGGGAACCCTCTTACCGGTATAATTCACCTTCACGCGCTCGTAGCTCAGTGGATAGAGCATCAGCTTGCGGAGCTGAGGGTCGTAGGTTCGAGTCCTATCGAGCGCGCCAAGTTTCAATCGCAACTTGGCACTCCGCTCCGCTAAGACGAAGGAACCACCGATACCCCCAAGGGGTATAATGAACTGATGGTTCGCCAACCGAAGTTCAATTTGGATAAGCTCGGTACCTACGCGAGTTCCATTTGCGCGGTCCACTGCCTATTGACGGGCATTATGTTTGGCCTGCTCTCGGTTGCTGGTCTCGGCTTCCTCGGAAACATCTGGGCGGATGTTGCCTTCCTTTCGGTCGCGGTTGTCGTCGGCGTCTTTGCCGTCTGGCACGGCGTCAGGGCCCATCACTCGTTTGTGCCGGCGAGCGTCTTTGTTCTCGGCCTGATATCGATCGTTTTGGGCCATTTTGTCTTCCGACACACCCATGGACTCGGTCCGGCGGAGAATGCCGCTGACCATTACCTTTCCACTGCGTTTTCAGTTCTGGGCGGCTTATGTCTGGTTGGATTTCACTTGCTCAACATGCGACTGCATAAGTCGGCCGGATGCGACTGCAAAGCTTGCGAAAAGGGTGTCGGCCTCAATGTGGAACCCGCGCAGAAAAGTGCATAAAGTCGCGGAGAAGGCTTGAGGCTCACGACGCTAGAGGCAATATCGCTCCCATTTACGCAAGTGCCATGGGCATGATCACGCAGAAGTAGCCGTTGCCGTCGTCCGCAGGGCGGAAGATGGCTGGTCTGGAACTCTCTGTCATTTCGATCTTGACTCCGGGGCCCTGCATTGCGTCCAACGCGTCCAAGACGTAGCGACCGTTGAAAGCGATGTCCAAGTCGCCGTCTTTGGCGACCATCGTGCATTCCTCTTTGGCCTCGCCCTTCTCTTCGCTTCGAGCGGAGATTAGGATTTGGTCGCCCGCGCCGCTGAAACGGACACGGTTCGCATTGTCACGCGCAAGAATGTTCGCACGCTTGACCTTTTCCTTCAGCTGGTCGGATTCAACGCTCCAAGATCGAGTCGATTCATTGGGCACGACACGCTCCCAATTGGGATACGCGCCTGCGAGGAGTTGCGAGACCACTCGCGCACCGCCGGCTTCCACGCCAAGACGTCCCGCCCCAAAGCGGATGGACACTTTGTCGTCTTCCGCAATCGGCAAGCCCTTGATGGCCTTCAGCGCCTTCTCAGGAACGACCGCCGTAATGTTCGATCCGATTCCCGATTTGTCGATGTGCTTGACTGCCAAACGATGCGTGTCCGTAGCGACAAGGGTTAACGTGGCGCCATCGTAGCTGAAGAGCACGCCGGTGAGTACCTGACGGTGGTTGTCGCTCGAAACGGCGTAAATCACGGAATCGACCGCATTGCGGAGCTCCGCCATCGTCAAAGTAAGCTCTGCCTCGCCGCCGTAATCGGGAGGCTCGGGGAAGTCGCTTGCGTCGAGGCTCAGCATCCGGTATTCCGACGCGCCTTGCTGCAGCATGACGCCCTGGCCGTCGAGCGTACGAAGTTGAAGGTCCCCGTCGGGCATGGAGCTGACCAGTTCAGTCAGCAGCTTCGCCTGAAGGCAGATCGCCCCCGGCTCGCTGACCATACAGGCGACATGGCGCTCCACCCACATCTCGCCGTCGCACCCAATGACGCGTATGCCGTCTTTGTGCGCTTCGATCTTAAGGTTCTGAAGGATGTTCTGCGACGTGCGCGTGCTCGATGCGGCGGCGGCCATGCTTACCGCTTCGAAAAACTCCTTGCGAGGACAATCAATCTTCAATTCAAAACTCCTGGTCAGCCCTGGATGGGCAAGTAATACTGAAGGTGCACAGGCGCTTCGGCTTTCGGCTGGATGTCTGCGCCGCGTGCATAAAGGCGCATCAGAATGCGCTGATAGGATTCTTCGGTGAAATCGGCGCCCGGCATGGACTGGATTTCGTCAACGGTGTTTCGGAGCGTTCGCATGTCATAAGCCAGCTTTTCATCATGATTCGCAGCGGCTTCCAGTTCCTGCTCAAGTTCTGCCGGCAATTCCCTGCCTGCGTACAAATCGACTAATTTTCCGTAAAGTTCATTGTTCATCTGTTCCTCTCCATGGTTCCTCCAAGCTTGTCGCGGAGCGCTCTACGTCCTCTGTAAAGCCTTGATTTCAACGCCGGAACGCTGATCTTCAATACCTCCGCAGCCTCTCTTGCCGCCATCTCTTCCAAATCGCATAAGACAAGCGGCTCCCTGTACTCGACCGGAAGATCTGCGAGCGCCTGCTGCACCGTAATCCTGAGTGCAGTGCGATCTTCTCCCCCTGAGTATTGCGCGTCGGGCGGCAACTCCATAAGCTTGTGCTGCCGCAGTTTGTCGATGCATAGGTTTCGAGTGATTCGAAACAGCCAAGTTCTGAACGCTCCATCGGCGCGAAGCTCGCCAGACCGGCGTAGGACTCGCAGAAAAGTCTCTGCGGTCGCGTCCTCAGCGTCGGTGCGGTTTCCAAGCATCCGGTAGGCATATCGAAAGATCCGTTCTCCATAAAGTTCGTAAAGGCCCCCTAACGCCTGCGGATCGCCCTTTGCCAGGCGGGTGAGCAACGCTGTCACGGCCAACTAA
>CAZUCK010000085.1:0-9304 GCA_964619505.1 uncultured Fimbriimonas sp.
AAAAAACCAAGTTTGTGAATCGCCTTACACGTGTACCTCGTTGGCCGGGAAAATCGCTCTGTTTGCCTTTTTCTTGTATATGATGGTTTCACAAAATGGTGTCCTGGTTTGGACGTACCTGAGGTCCCCAGACAGCACCAAGCGGGACAAGGCAACCATCTGGTTTCAGCTTGTCTTTCCCAAGACCATCTGGATCGGAGTCACCGCGCTTCTTGGGTGGAAGGTGCTGGTGTTCGGCTACATCATCCCCTTGCTCGTCGGCAATGCGTTGGTGATTTCATACATTGCGACGAATCATTTCTTAAATCCCCTGGCCGATCATGATGATGTCCTCGCTTCGTCGCTCTCGGTGACCCTGCCACGTTGGCTGAACTGGTTGGATGTGCTGCATTCGCGCTTCGGAGCGCATGTCGCACACCATTTGTTCCCCCAAGCGCCGACGCGATACACGCGACAGATTGAGGAAAAGATCGCGGAGCTTTGGCCCGACCGCTTTCACATCATGCCACTCAGCAGGGCGTTAAAACTGCTGTGGCAGACCAACTGGGTGTATGACGCCGACGGCAAGGCATTGATTGACCCGCCTCGAGATGTTTCGATACCCACCCTGGGCCACGGCCTCTGAACCGCGATCGACGACACCCTGAAACCGCATCCTTTGCAACCCAATCCAACGCGGATTCGTTTACAATGGCGTTGCGCAATGCAGCAGGGCCACCTTATAAGCAATGCCCGGCGAGCAAGCAGCCCATGTTGCTGGATTCGCCTTCATTGCCGACCACGGCTGAGCAGCGATCTTTGCCCATTGCATAGGCTATCGTTACTGATTAACCCATGGCAACTATCGGTACGCCCCTCAGCCCTTCCGCAACTCGAGTCCTCTTGTGTGGCTCAGGCGAGCTAGGCAAAGAAGTGGTCATCGAACTTCAACGCTTCGGCGTTGAAGTGATTGCCGTCGACCGTTACCCAAACGCCCCTGCCATGCAAGTTGCTCATCGCTCGCACGTCATTTCGATGCTGGACGGCGTGGCCTTACGCAGGGTGATTGAGCATGAAAAACCCCACTTGATCGTCCCGGAGATCGAGGCCATTGCGACCGACACGTTGGTCGAATTGGAACAGGAAGGGTACACGGTGATTCCCACCGCGAGGGCGACAAGACTGACCATGAACAGAGAAGGGATTCGCCGTCTCGCCGCAGAGACACTTGGCCTGAAGACTTCCCCTTACCGGTTCGCCGATGACCTGGCGGGTTTCGAGGCCGCTGTGGCTGAAATTGGCATCCCATGCGTCGTGAAACCGATCATGAGTTCATCGGGCAAAGGTCAGAGCGCCGTGAGGGCTGAGGAGGACGTCGCAGCAGCGTGGCGGTATGCCCAGGAGGGCGGTCGAACGGGTTCGGGCAAGGTCATCGTCGAAGGTTTCGTGGATTTCGACTATGAGATCACGCTGTTGACGGTTCGGCACGAAGGCGGAACCTCGTTCTGCGAACCCATTGGACATAGACAAGTCCACGGCGACTATGTTGAATCGTGGCAGCCGCATCCAATGAGTGCGGCGGCCCTTAAAGAGTCACGGAGAATCGCCGGAGCGGTCACTGATAATGTTGGCGGCCGAGGCCTTTTCGGTGTCGAATTATTCGTGAAGGGTGATGCGGTTTACTTCAGCGAAGTCTCGCCTCGGCCCCACGACACGGGTCTGGTTACGTTGATCTCCCAGGACCTATCCGAATTTGCTTTGCATGCAAGGGCGATCCTTGGCCTACCGATTCCGGTGATCCGACAGTTCGGCCCTTCCGCATCGTCCGTCCTTCTCGTCGACGGTGAATCCAGCGACGTTAGGTACGGAGCACTTGAGGAAGCCCTTGGCGAACCGGATACGATGCTGCGTCTGTTCGGCAAACCGGAGGTCTCCGGCCACCGACGCATGGGCGTCGCCCTTGCGCGTGACATCAGTGTGGATGCGGCGCGCGAGAAGGCGCGACGGGCGGCTTCAGCGATACAAGTCGAGCTTTAGGAGTCCGCGCGAAGGCATGGCCGAAGCGCCTAGACTGAATCGAGCGCGGCAGACAGCTTGGAGATCGTCGTTTTCGCGTTCCCGAACACCATGACGGTGTTGGGCAGGAGGAACAGTTCGTTCTCGATGCCCGCAAAGCCTGGGTTCATGCTGCGCTTGCATACGATGACGGTGCGTGCCTTGTCGACGTCCAGGATCGGCATGCCATAGATTGGGCTCGCCTTGTCGTAGCGCGCTGCGGGATTTACGACGTCGTTGGCCCCGATAACCAACGCTACGTCGGTGTCGCCGAATTCGGAGTTGATCTCGTCGAGGTCAAAGAGCTGATCGTAGGGAACATCCGCTTCTGCCAGCAGCACGTTCATGTGCCCCGGCATGCGGCCCGCGACGGGGTGGATGGCGTACTTAACGTCGATGCCCTTCTCGGCGAGTTTGGCTGCGAACTCCTTTACGACGTGTTGAGCTTGAGCGACGGCCATGCCGTATCCGGGGACGATGACCACACTGTTGGCGCTCGCGAAAATGATCGCGGCATCCTCCACAGAGTAGCCACGAACCGTGCCTTTCTGCTCAGCCGCAGCGGCCAAAGCGCTTGTGTCGACCGAGCCGAACGCTCCGAAGATCACGTTTGTGATGGAGCGGTTCATGGCTTTGCACATCTCAAGTGTGAGGATGAGTCCGCTCGCGCCGACCAATCCGCCTCCGATGAGAAGTGCGTTGTTCTGCAAGACAAAGCCCGCCAACCCTGCCGCGCAACCCGTGAACGAGTTTAAGAGCGAGATGACTACCGGCATGTCCGCACCGCCAATCGGCAAGACGAAGGTTATGCCAAGGACGAGCGACAGGCCGAAGAGACCAAGGAAGAGGGGCAGAGCATGTGGACCAACGATCAAGGCGCCGATGAGCCCAACCGCGCCAAGCGCAAAAAGGAAGTTGATGTACTGCTGCCCTGGGTACCTGATGGGCCGTCCCGTCATAAGCTCCTGGAGCTTTGCGAAGGCGATCATGCTTCCGGAGAAGCTTATCGCCCCGATGAGGAGGCTGAGGACCGTCGTGGAAAGCTGAATGAGGTCGGTCCCAGCTTCCGGCTTCATGTATTCCATGAGGGCCACAAACGCAACCGCGCCTCCGCCCAAACCGTTGAACAATGCCACCATCTGGGGCATCGCCGTCATCTGAACTTTGCGCGCCGAATACGTGCCTAGAATGGAGCCGATGACGAATGCTCCGAAGATCCATTCGAAGTTGTGCATGTTCGGCAGGAACAGCGTGGCGATGAGCGCAACGCCCATGCCGGCGGCCGAAAGCATGTTGCCCTTTCTTGCCGTCCTCGGCGAATTCATCAGCTTAAGGGCGACCATGAAACAAATGGCCGTCAGCAGGTAAGCGACCTTGATTCCAACTTCCATATTCAAGGTTTGTTCACCTCTGCTTTCGGCTTGCGCTTAAACATTTCCAACATCCTATCCGTGACCACATAGCCTCCAACCACGTTCAAAACTCCAAACAAGGTCGCCACGACACCAAGGGTCACCATGACGGGGCCTTCCGCACTGCCCAGCACGTACATGCCGCCGACGAGGATCACGCCATGAATGGCGTTGGTTGCCGACATAAGGGGCGTGTGGAGCGTCTGAGGAACCTTGGCTATGACTTCGAGCCCTACGAAAACGCCGAGGATGAAGATGGTGACGACGAACACCAATTCGTTGGGGGTCATTGCAGCAAAGATCATTCTGAACCTCCTCGCGTAAGAGCCATCCTTACCACGTCGTGCACGATCTTGCCCTCGTGGGTGACGAGTGTTCCCTTGACGATCTCGTCGTCGAAATCGATTTGTAGATTGCCGTCCTTCAACAACATCGCCATAAAGGTCGTGAGGTTTTTGGAGTACATTCGGCTGGCGTCGCTGGACATGCTAGTAAGAAGGTCCGTACGGCCCACGATCGTGACTCCCTCGTGGAGGATGGTCTTGCCAGGGACTGTGGCTTCACAGTTGCCACCGTTGGCGGCCGCTAAGTCGACGATGACGGAGCCAGGCTTCATCTTGGCGACCATTTCCTTGGTGATCAAAGTGGGCGCGGGCTTTCCCGGGATCAGGGCAGTCGTGATCACCGCATCGACGTTGGGCAACCGTGACGCGATCAATTCCAACTCCTTGGCGTGAGTGTCGGTGCTGACTTCTTTCGCGTAACCACCCTGGTCCTCTGCTTCCTCGGTGAGGAGTGCGAGCCCCACAAATTTGCCGCCGAGGCTTTCAATCTGTTCTTTCACCGCGGGCCGGACGTCAAAAGCTTCCACAATCGCGCCAAGTCTGCGACATGTGGCGATTGCCTGCAGGCCAGCCACGCCGGCACCAAGAATGAAAACTCTCGCTGGGGGCAAAGTGCCTGCCGCGGTCATGAACATCGGGAAGAACTTTGGCAATGAGTCGGCGGCAAGAAGGGCAGCCTTATAACCCGCAATGGTGGACATCGAACTGAGGGCATCCATGCTTTGGGCGCGTGATATGCGCGGCATCAGTTCCATCGCAAACGATGAAATGTTCTTCTTTCGCAGTTCCTCGACGATTCCCGGGTTCGCAGTTGGGAATACGAAACATGCGAGCGCCGCTCCGTCTTTCATGGCGTGAATCTCGCCTGTTGGACCACCGTCCGTCGGGCCGACGACTTTCAGTACAAAGTCGGCGTTTCCAAAGAGGGTCTTGGCGTCCTTCACGATTTCCGCGCCAGCCGCTTCATAGGCTTGGTCTGAGAAGTGGGCCGCTGAGCCTGCGCCCGCCTGCACCTGCACCGTCCCACCCTTGCTGACGAGTTCTTTCACTCCGTCCGGCGTTATGGCGACCCGAATCTCCCCCGCCACCGACTCTTTCGGCACTCCTATCGTCATGCTGCGTCCATCCCTGCGAAAGTCATCCTGGACCCCCAAAGCTGCTCGCTAGGTTACCCACAGTGGGCCCGAAGCTCATGCACCCATTTTGAAGGACAAAGAACTCCGTCCAACGGTTGGCCATCCGCCCTTTGACCCAGAGTTGCCGATGGAGCACGTTCGAATGGTAAATTTCGTGAATGCGCCCTTCTTTCCGAAGCCTTCTCGCACCGCTTTTCTCGCTGTTCATGCTCCAATTGGCGTGTGCGACTGGACTCCAGTTCTCAGTGACCTATCCGAAATACGTGTGGTCAAAGCGGTTTTCGGGCAGGGTCGTTCTCTTTCTGACTCAAGGCAAGGACGAACCGCGCTTCGGTCCGGATTGGCTCAAGCCGGAACCGATGATTATGGCGAGGTTCAAGAACGTGGGGCCAGACCAAGCCATGGTGATCGACGACAACAATGCGATCGGATACCCAGGCAAGATCAGTACGCTTCCGTCAGGCAGCTACACGGTACAGGCGGTCGTCGATTTGAACTTGGGAGGCCGCTCCATCGGCACAGATGCAGGCAACCTAATGAGCGCACCCATAAAGTTGAACCTAGATCCAGCTCGAGATCAAACCATCCAGTTCGTTTGCGATAAGACTGTGCCGCCCATGCGTTTCAGGGAAACGGCAACCACCAAGGAGATTGCGATGCCGTCGCGACTTCTGACCAAATGGTATGGTCGGCCCACGAAGATGTTCGCCGGAGTCGTGGTGCCGCCGGAGTACGCAAAGCAGCCAAAGCGAAAATTCCCCATCCTCTACATCGTGCCGGGCTTCGGCGGCACGCATCAAATGGCCGAAGGCGTGGCTGGAAGATATTTGGCCCACATGACGGAGCCATTCATTGCGGTCACCCTCAATGCAGATTGCCCCGGAGGGCACTCCGTCTTTGCCGACAGCGACAACAACGGTCCATGGGGCAAAGCCTTGACGACCGAACTCATCCCGTTTATCGAGAGCAAATACCGAACCTACAAGAAACCGGGAGCACGATTTGTTACCGGGCACTCAAGCGGCGGCTGGTCCAGTCTCTGGCTCCAGGTTACCTATCCGCAGGTATTCGGCGGCTGCTGGAGCACTTCGCCCGATCCCGTCGATTTCCGTGAATTCCAGACGATCAACCTCTATCATGTGGGCCAGAATTTTTTCACAGACTCGATGGGCAAGCCGCGGCCCATAGCTAGGCAAGGTGATGATCCCATTATGTTCTGCAAACCTTTCAGCGACATGGAACGCCCGCTAAGGGGAGAACAACTCTATTCTTTCGAAGCGGTCTTTTCTCGCAAGGGGTCCGACGGAGAGCCCCTTCAGATGTGGAACAGGGAAACCGGTGCCATTGATCCGGCTGTCGTCGAACAGTGGAAGCGCTATGACATCAGTTTGAATCTCCGTAGGAACTGGAAGACTCTTGGACCGAAGCTGAAAGGCAAGCTGCACATCTACACCGGTGATCGGGATACCTTCTATCTTGACGTTGCAGTACGACAGCTTAAGGTCGACCTAAAGGCTCTCGGGAGCGACGCTTATGTGGAGGTCTGGCCGGGAGACCACGGCAGCGTTATGACTCCCAAGTTGATAAAAAACCTGCAAGACGGCTGGGTTGCACAATTTGAGGAGTGGCAAGCCAGCCAGAAGTGAACCGATTGGAGGGGCGATTCCTCGAAACGTCACCCTCGAGCCTTGTCCCGATTTCAGATGACGAAAGTGATCATCGGGCTCGGTAATATCTTTGTCTTCTCGGGGGTAGTTTGATGTTCTCTTCTCTTGCTTTTTTCGCCTTGCTGTCCGCCCAAGCCTCGGACGTCAACACGGTTGACGTTGACGCTCGCGAGGCGGGTAGGAGTTTGTTCCATGTGTCCGAGACCCTTCGCGTCAAGCCGGGTCCCCTGGAACTGGCCTATCCCCGCTTCATTCCCGGAGAACATGGACCCACGGGACCTCTGAATTCGATCTACAACTTCTATGTCCTTGCGGACGGTAAGCCGCTGGACTGGAATAGGGACCAAGTCGACATGTTCACCGTCCACGTCACGGTGCCGGACGGAGTGCAGTCGATCGTAGTCAAGTTTGATCAAAACAATGCGGCCGGCGGATTTTTCGGCAACTCAAGCTCGGCTCTCGTCTCGCGCCTCAAGTGGAATCGACTGGTCTGGTATCCCTTCGCTGCGACTGACGGCTTGAAATTCCAAGCATCCGTAACCTTGCCCAAAGACTGGGGCATCGCCACCGCGCTGACGGAGAAACTGAGGGATGGTGACACCGTCCGCTTTGAGGCGGAATCGCTCACAACCCTCGTCGATTCACCTCTTCAAATAGGCCGTTACCACGCGGAATATGACGTCACGGGAAAGAGCCCAGTGAAGCATTCGATCGCAGTGATGGCCGACAGCCAAGCTGCCGTTGACAGCGCCAAGGCTGACATTTCCAAAGACGGCAGAGCAAGCTTTCTCGACAGCGTTCGACGCCTCCATGAAGAAGCTGAGGCGATGACTGGAGCCCAGCACTACCGGAGTTATCGTTGGCTCCTGTCACTGAGTGATGAGGGTGCCTCCGACGGTTTGGAACATCACGAGTGCAGCGAAGACGGCGTAGACGAGAATTCGATCGTAAACCCTTCCTATTACTTCGATCTGGGGGACTTGCTTTGTCATGAATACTTCCACTCATTCAACGGCAAGTTTCGTCGACCGGGTGGGCTTTGCACACCGGAGTTTCGAACTCCAATGCGGGATGAGCTGCTTTGGGTTTACGAGGGTATGACCCAATTTTATGGAGAAGTTTTGGAAGAGCGCGCTGGATTCTCGACACCTGAGCAGTTCCGCGAAATGATGGCTTTCAACTATGATCATATGAACTCTCACAAGGGGCGCAACTGGCGTCCGCTCGCGGATACAGCGGTGGCTGCACAGCTTCTCTATGGTTCTGGAAACAGCTTCGTGGCGGCTCGCAGGCTCACGGATTACTACACAGAGATGACACTCGTATGGCTCGAAGTCGACCAAAAGATACGTGATCTAACCAAGAACTCAAAGTCCTTGGACGACTTCAGCAGACTATTTCACGGAGGGGCCAGCAACGGAATCGAAGTGAAGCCCTATACATTTGAAGAGGTCGTGGCCACCTTGAATCAAGTTGCCCCCTACGACTGGGCAAGCCTGCTCCGGGAGCGCGTTTATACCGTTCAGCCCACGCCTACAACTGAAGGGCTCACCGCGGCAGGTTGGCGCATCTCATACAACGAAACGCCGAACGTTGCGATCGCCTTTGCTGAAGGCAGAAAGGAACCTCTTTGGTTTGCTGACTCCACAGGTTTGTTTGTGAAAGACGGTGTAATCAGTGACGTGGTGCCAGGGTCTCCGGCCGACAAGGCGGGTTTAGCTCCATCCATGAAGATCACGGCCGTGAATGCAAGGCGTTACGATCCCGATCTCTTGAAAGCCGCGACTGGCCAGACTGCCCATGGGACTCCGTTGGAATTGACGGTCGAGAGCCAGGGATTCACAAGAACGGTGAAACTGGACTATGCAGGGGGCTTGCGCTATCCACACCTTGTGAGAATAGAGGATAAGCCCGATCGCTTGGCCGACCTTCTCAAGCCGCTTTCAAAGTGAGTATCCAGTTCGCTCGACGCAATTAATAACGGGTGCCGGGCGGCGGGGATGAACGTCTGAGTATTTGGTGTTGACCGATCATAACGGTTGCAATCATTCAGAGGAGAACTTGGGAATGAAGAATCTGGTTTCAGCGATGGCTTTGTTGGCCATCATCGTTTGGTGCGTGGCTGCCGCCGCGCCTCGGGCCCTTGCCCACGAGCCGTCATCGGCGGCGAAACAATCCGCCGACGTTTTGACCGACGATGGCCTCAAAACCATGCTTGACAACATGGGGCTGGAACCCAAGCCGCTCAGCAAGGGCTTTCTCATCGCCATCAAGCGAGACACCTGGACCTACAACATTCAACTGCGACTCAGCTCCGACGGGACCAAGATCGGCTTCAACTCAAACCTTGGAAAAGTGGACGATCCAGACACGGTTACGGCCGACCAATGGAAGAATCTGTTGATCAGCAACGGGGATATTGATCCTTCCTTCTTTTTCTTTGACAAGGACCAGAAGAAGCTCTATCTGCACCGGGTCTTGGACAATCATGCGCTGACGCCGGCCTACTTGCGCACGCAGATCGACAACTTCTGCGGGAACATCAAGAACACAGCCGATCTCTGGAAGTTCACCAAGTAAGCGTTTGCGCTCAGAATCGGATCCCGTTCAGGAATGCGTCGAGCGGCTTGAAGAAGGCTTCCGGTTGCTCAAGCCAAACAAAATGTCCTGCCTTCTCTACAAAAACGCCCTGACACTGAGGCATCGCCATC
>CAZUCK010000086.1:0-9224 GCA_964619505.1 uncultured Fimbriimonas sp.
TTCAGAAATACGTCGAGGCGAAGATTTTGCCCACCAATCCGTTCGAGACCATCGATCAAGGCGGTGTGGGCCGCTTGATGCATTTCTCGGTGCAGGAGGGGCGCGCTCAGCGCAAAGACCTCAAATGCGGAATATGTGGTGAGCATGGTGGCGATCCGGAGTCGATTTATTTCTGCCACGATTTGGGTCTTGACTATGTGAGTTGCAGCCCGTTTCGTGTCCCCATAGCGAGACTTTCAGCTGCTCAAGCCGCCTTAAGGGGCAAGGTGATGGTCAGCATTGACAAGTGAGACTAGGATGTATCTTCGCACGATGATTCGAGCTGGCCGAACCGTTCTCCCTTTGGTGTGTCTGCTTTTCGCAAGCCAGCTGTGCATCGCCGAGATAACGGGCAAGTGGGTCGGCCATTTCCAAATCGATTTCTCAAAGGAGAAGCACGCACCCGAACCCAAGATTCAGCAAGCCATCAACAAGCAAATGAAGAAGCAGGCTTACTTCCTGACATTGAAACCGAATAGGACATTTATCGCTACATCGACCGGACCAAGTGGAGGCATGCAAAGGACGGGGACATGGACACTCAAGGGCGCTACGCTGGCCCTTAAACTGCAAGGTAAGTCCGGAAGACGAGAATTGGCCTTCGCCTCGACGTTTATGGCTGATGATGCCCGCCAGATCTTGAGTTCAAACAACAATGGTTTCGGCCAGACTTTGACGTTCACGCGAAAGTAGCCCGCCGGTTGGATTCCTTGATGGTAATTGCGTCGGAGGGCCCAAGCTACGAGCGGATCGAAGAGCCCCCGGAGGTAAAGTGCCTGAATGAGATTCGCCCCCCGCCTAGGACTTACCTTCTTCGCCATCGCCCTTATTGCCAGTACCTCGTTCGCTGCAAACACGAAAATCATCGGCAAGTGGAGGGGGCGTCTAAGCTTCGACATGAAGCTGATGCCAAAGAATATGAGCTCGCAAGATCAGCAGCAGATGAACGATCTCAAGAAGCTGACGTTCGTTATGAATTTCCGGAAAGACAACTCATATTCGTCAATGGCAACCGGCGGCCCCATTAAGAAACCGAAGAGTGAAGAAGGCAATTGGCAACAGAACGCCAACAAGATCTCTGTGACACCTAAGGGCAAGGACGGCAAGTCTCTCGCGGACAAGACGCAAGTTTTGACCCTAAGCAAAGATGGCAAGTCTCTTTCTGGACCGACCGTGCAGGGTGTGACGATGATTTTCGTGCGTTGAAATCGCCAGGTCCGATTCTTGAAGCCCGCGCGATTTAGGTCGTGTGGGCTTCTCAGTTTAGAGGCAGAGTCAAGCCTGGTGCGGCAACTTTGAAATCACCAGACATCGGTTTCACCGCCGTGCCAACGGCGAAATATTCGATGACGTGACTGCCCCAGCCAAAGCTGCTTTCTTGAACGCGGGCACCTACGATGCCCTCCGCTTGTTCGGCCTCAGCCTCCGCCTGCATTCTCGAAAGGGCCAGTTCGCGGGCATCGTATAGAGCCTGCGTGAAATTTTCCATTTCAACGTTGCGCCCCATGCGCTTCAGTGACTGCATGACGCCTTGATGCGCGACGTGATAGACACACGTGCCCATCACCATGGAGACCGGTCTGTAACCGGTTCTTAGTAAAGTCCAAAAGTCTTGTCCTGAGAGATCGGAGGTGAAGGGTCTGTTATTGACGGTTCGGTAATTCTCGCCGGAGCGATGTTTGATGGCCGTTCCAATGGCCATGAACTCGGCAAGGTTCTCGCCCCACTGCTGCATATTCACCATGAGTCGAACCCCAACGATACCGTCCGCCCCAAGTACGTCAGCCTCCTCCTCCATTCTGTCCATTGCCAATTCTCGAGCGTGGTACATCGCCTGGGTAAGGACATCCAGTTCCTGGCTTTGAAACATTCCGGGAATTTGAAAGCCAATATGATAGATCGAGCTTCCCATGACGAGCCCAAGGGGGTCAAATCCGGCCTCCCGGGTGAGCAAGAACTCATTTACCGAGAGGTCGCTCGTGAAGAGCTTGGGCTTTGCCCCTTCGCCTCGCATCTCACGCAGTCGCCTAACCGCCGCTTCGGGCAATCCTTGTTCAGAACCTGGTTGATAGGGTGTGCTCATATTTCTGTAGATCCTACGATAAGTTGTCTTGAAGGGTGACTATGGAGTCAATGGCACTGACCCCGGAGTGATAGTCTTCACGGCCGATTGCAGTGGCCCAGGCCGTGAAATGAATGATGAATCCGCCTGACTGATTGTTGTTGCTGTTCTCCACGCGCTCCATGCGGGTGTCAATATTCATTCCAACCACGCCTTCTGCGTTTACCATCCTGGCGTAGGATTCCATGCGATCCATCGCTATTTCTCGCGCGGTGTAGAGACCTTGGGAAATCGATGTTAGCTCCGCATTGCTCCAACTTAGCAATGCGTTCTGGCTACGCCAGTCGGGGTATTGATACCAAGTGCAGTTGCCAAAGGCAAACCCGACTGGTTTATAGCCATCCTTTCTTAGCATCCAATGATCCTGGCCAGAGAGGTTCGAAACGAACGGTTCCGCTCCGGGAGCAAGTGGCGGAGCGTCACGGCGGCGAACCGCTGTGCCCACCGCTATGAACTCTATCAGTCCAGTGCCCCAATCGTTTTCTTTTCGTTCAAATCGAACTCCGACGACCCCGTCCGCTTTTAGCAATTTCGCTTCCTGCCGAAGACGGTCAAAGGCCAATTGTCGCGCGTCCATTTGAGCCTTGCTCATCACTTGCAACTCGCCTGAAACATTGAACCACCCAGAGTTGGGTAGGAATTGCCATCCTACGTTGTAAACGCAGCTACCCATGATTTGACCCAAAGGGTCAAATCCGCATTCATGGGTCAACATCAATTCGTTCACGGTCAGGTCAGAGCTGAAGAAGTGGTCCTTTGTGCCTTGCCTGGAAGCCTGCTCTTGGAGGCGGTCTTTGGCATTGAGTGGCAACCCGCCTGCCATGATGCTCTGCCGGCTCGCTTCCGCTCTGGCTTCCGTGGAGGGATCAGGTTTCTTGCCACCCCCGAAAATGCCCATCACTGTAATCCTAGCAGACCGGCAAGGGCGTTGCGACCCTCGGCGGTTCTTCCAACACGCTCCTCGAGCGCATCGCCAATCTCGTCCAAGCAATCCTGAACCTGAATGGTTTCGGTCTTGAGGGCGATTCCGCGGACGATTTTAGTTCTTGAAGCCACCAAAGGGCCGTGTCCCGGATCTTCCACGGCGTAGCGACGATCGCCTAGGTTGACAACTACCCCGACCACGGTCTTGTTCGAAAAGATTCCCTTTGTCTTGATCTCTGCTTCACCAGGCAGCGCATCTTGGAAGGTTTTTGCCAGCAATGCAAGAAAGTGCTTCTGATCCGCCACGTATTCTTTGGCAAGCGCGGTCGCCACGCCCATCTTAACCCAGCCCTGCTCTTCAAAGTTATCAGCCATTGGAAGTCCTGGGAATTTCATAGGGACCGGTGACGGTCGCGAGAGCGTAGGGAAAAACGTCGACGGTGGCCTCGTTAGGGGGAAAGTCGCTCTCGATGGTGAACACCTCTTGCGGGGCGCGAGTCGAAACGAATTGCTCCGCTACGAGCGGTCCAGCGGTCACTCTGACGACGAACTTGAGCCTGAAAGGATCGGGTGTGCCCGACTGTTGAACGGTGACGAAGGTCTTGTACTTGTCCTCCTTTCTTACGGTTTGAGCGTCAATCACTTGAAGGGTTGGAAACGTGCCACCAGTAACCCATTGCGACCAAAACCAATCCAAAGGGTCCTTTGATGCCTCCTCCATGTAATGACGGATATCGGTCCACCTGGTTTCTTTGCCACGTCGATCCGAAACCATCGCTTTGAGCCCGGCCAACACGTTGTCCAAGCCAATCTCGACCTCGAGCATCTTCATGACGTATGCACCTCTAGAATATGTAGCTGAACCATCTGCCCATGGTATGTCCATCTTGGATAAGGGTTTAGGATTCTTCAGCGACCGAAAAGCACTTTGAAGGGTCTTGTCGGCATTCTTAAGGTGGACCACGCTGTCGATATATTGTGTGAGGCTTTCATTCCAAGAGTCGCGCACGTAAGCACAGGGCACGATCCCTCCAAAGTAGGTATGTCCCAATTCGTGAGAGGCAGCTGAGTAAGCGCGCGGGCTTAGGACGGTATAGCTGTAGCTCTCGATTCCGTCGTAGTCAACGCCTTCGAAACATTCGTAGCTTGGATAGGGGAACGGCCCGAGCCACTTTTCAAAATCGGCCATGGCGTCGGCCATGCTTCGCACGATCTGCTTGCCCTTTGCTTCATCGATCGGCTCGGGTTGAAAGAACCTGAAGGTCTTTCCGTTCTCATTCAGCTCCGCACAGTCCTTATACTTGCCGCCGATCACCTTGGGAAACGAAATCGCCATGTCGCTTCGATAGGCGACCACTTGCTGGTCGGGACCGATTTTCACGCTGCCGGGCCACTCGGGCCCTTCAGATGGGATGGAAAGGCCTTCGGACCTCAGAACCCAGTTCTTCGGACCCGTGACTCTAATGCTCGTCGTTTGCGGGTTGCGACCTAAGCTGGGCACCCAGTAGGCGGTGAGGTAACAGAAGTCGGAGTCCACTCTATCAATGTCACTTTCTCTGGCCGGTTCAACGAGATTCCTTTCAAGCAGTTTGAAAGTGCCGCGATAGTTGACCCTTAGGACTCCCTCCGGTTTGGTCGTCCACGGAATCAGCAGAGAGCCGGCACGAACAAGGTCGCCTTCCTTAGGCTGCGGAACAGAATCGTTTGCATCCAAAACTCTTCCTGGGCCGGAAACCACATAAAAGTCGTTTAGTCGAAAGAGGGGTGCTTGTGCGGCAGCGTTTTGATCCATCTCCACGACGGCACTTATCTCGACTGAGTTCGTGGCTGGTGAGATTTGGACGTCGGCCGTGAGGTGCCTGACGCTCTGAGGCGACGCATCTTCAACGATTTCCGAGCCCAGTCTTAGGAGCCCATCGTCTCCTCGGACCGTGCCAAATACTGGATCGTGATCTCCTTCCAACTCCTGAAATTGATGGATGATCACCAGATATGGACCCGCACTTGCCCACCCAGGGGGGCTGGGTATGATGGCCGCCCGAAGGTGTTTAAAGCCGCCTTTGCGCTCCGCCATTTCCAACAAATACTTCGAATCTTGCTTGTCGGCGAACAGCGCTTCCAACCGAGGCTGCGAACCACCATTTACGGTGGAGCGAATGGCGTCAAGCGCGACTCGGTCATACCCCTGCTGATTGAGCAGCAGAGCGGCGGCGAGGAGAAAGGGTTGCATGCAATCAGTTTAACGCGGCGCCCGGGTGCCAGGTCTCAAGTTTGGATTTGTGCCTTGCACTTCGTCGCCGCCGGAGTAGCTGAGAACGTACAATATCCCTAGATGTCGGAGCTTGATCCCAGGAAACAATCCATCCTCCAGGCGGTGGTCGTAGAGTATGTCGGCGGCGCGGAACCCGTCGGCAGCGAGATGCTCGTCCAAAAGTACGACTTCGGCGTAAAGTCGGCGACGGTTCGAAACGAGCTGGCGGAAATGTCTGAGCTTGGATTCCTTGAGCAACCGCATACGAGTGCCGGACGAATTCCAAGTGACCTTGGCTACCGATACTTTGTCGACCACCTAATCGTTCCCCAGAAACTTGGCGAGGATACGAAGCACAAGGTCCGAAACGCTTCGGAAGATGGCGAAGCTTTGCAATCGGTTCTCAGGGATACGTCACGGGCCCTTAGTCGGCTCACCCATTTGCTGACGGTGGCAAGCGTTTACAGCGACAGTGGACTCAGTGTTCGAAACGCTGTAGTCAGCGCGCTGGGGCCGTCGCAAGCCATGCTAGTGCTCATCCTGAGCAACGGGCACGTAGTGAATCGAATGGTTGACTGCCCTCCGGGCCTCACCTTGGACGACATCGGTGTCGCGAACGAACATTTGGCGTCCGTGGCAGCGACCAAGTCGTTACGAACTCTCGCTCGCGCAAAACCGCCCGCCGCGGGCAGCACCGCGATCGACAAACTGCTGGGCACCATTTGGACCAATCTGCGATCCATAGCTCGAGACCTAACCCGAGGAACCTTGATCACTGAAGGCGAGGAGTTCATGTTTGCGCAGCCCGAATTTCAACGTGACCTCTCCGCACTTGTTGATTTTTTGAACTCTCTGACTGAATCTGAAGTCATTTATGACGCTCTCAACACGCCAAACATTGGCGCTCAGACGGTAACCATCGGCAGGGAGAACAAGAGCGAAAGACTCCATCGATTGTCCCTTGTTCGACAGAGCTTCTTTGTAGGGAAGAGCGAGGTCGGGGTCATCGCCTTGATCGGCCCCACAAGGATGCGCTACGACACCAGTATCCCCTTGGTCAGTTTCACCGCACGTGCCCTAACGGAATCGTTGACGCGTTTTTTTGGTTAACCTGCCATCAGTTCGTGTCGAACAGGGCATCTGAGAGACCGATGTTCACTTTCAATCCCTCGTATTGCGTAATGCCCGCCACTTTTTGATCGACGTTGACGACGGAGCAGTGAGTTGGGAACCACACGCCTGCGACCAACTTGGGCTTTTCGTATAAAAAGGTCGCAAGTTGTCGGCCGTCCTGGTTGAACCACTCCCTTTTCATGATGTAGTGCTTCTCTGGATGGATCCAGACGCGACTACGACTGCTGTCGTCCAGGGCCTTCTTGTAGGTCAAATCGAAGACATAGCCACCCGTTTCACGGTCAGTCCGGATGAATTTCGCGTCGTATAGTTTTTGAAAAAGCGATGGAGTGAGCAGGCCGAAATCCAGCGCAGTCTGCCTCTTACCCGGGCTCATCGACAAGTCCTTGCGATCGGTAAGCCTGGCCTTTGGAATCTTGATCAAGCGGTGCACACCGTTGACGATAAAGGTCACTTGAGTGTCTTCGACGTCCGTGTCCAGGCGGACCTTGAAGGGCTCCTTGAGCTTGACATTTGTGAATTGGAAGCGATAGGCCTCGCCAAAGTCTTTGTTGACCTTCGCGAGTTCGTTTTGGTCGCCCTTCACGACTTTTGCCGTGAAACTGGCATCCTTGAAGTTGCTTACAATCACATCGTCAATGCCGATGCGAAAGCTTGCCGCCAATGCGATCAGTGCGACGATTCCATTCATAAGGTTCGATTCTATCCTGTAACGGACACATGCCGTGTCTGTGACTTTGAGAAGACGTCTGGGCTGGGAACCACCACATGGGCCCGCCTTTGACTCATAAGTTCCCTTCGTTGACCGTGGGCCTTTTCGACAAGGAACCGATCGAGATGATCCATTTTGGATTACACTCGCATGTAAGTGACGTCCGATCCCGTATCCCGTTACGTTAACCAACGATCGGCCCGGTTTGACCGGCGAACGCGGCTTAGGCCGATGACGAGTTCAGAAGTCATCGATGTCTCGTTCCGAATGTTCCAGGTCTTGGGTTGGACTTTTCTTCGTCTCAGCATTGGTCCGGTCCTTTTTTGCATCGCGGCGCTTGCCTTCGTAAACCGATATGCCCTTCCCGGCCTCATTGAGTCCTCGAGTACAAATTGGGAGGTCCAAATCAGGGAAGCTTCGGTCGCCATCTTCCTGAGCCTTTTTGTCGGAGGTCCGCTTTTTCTGGTCGGCGTAGCCTCGGTCAATGCCGCAGTCACTCAACTGGTTTCGGATTTTATGGTGGGCAACGTGCCTGACGAGCGTGCCGCACAGGCTGCCATGGCTCGGTCGCTGTCCAAGCTCATTGTTCTCTCGGTGAGAGAGTTGCTTTTATCGCTATCGGGTGCCATCTTTGCCGTCGCTTTGTTGATGCTGTCCTCTGTGATCAGCAAAACGATGCAGAGTCTGGCTGATCTCTCCGGCGTCGTGTTCGCCGTTGCGTTGATCGCCTTTGTACCGGGTGTTGCGATCTTCGTCTACTTTCGGGTGGTTCACGCGCTGGGACCAACGGTGGCGGTTCTGGAGAACGCCAACGCCAAGCAGGCGTCCAAACGCAGCAAGTACTTGGTCAACACGCCTGATTTCCAAGGCTCGGGGCAATCGACGCTCATTTCCCTCTTCTTCCTTAGCGCCTTCATCCTGCTGGTCCTGAACCTTGGGCTTGGAGGAATAGCCGGCATCCTCGGTTTGCAGGAGCAAGTCCAGCAAGCTGTGGCGAATCTGCCTTTACCCGGTCTGTGGATGCAGGCGTTCGACCTGATCCCACTCTTCTTATCGTTGTGGATCGTATTACCGTTGTGGGCAACCACCACTACCGTTCTTTACTATGACCGTCGAATCCGTCTTGAGGGTTACGACATTGAGGCACTCGCAGGAGACGTTTGGCGTGCGGATCAACAAAGCCGTTTTCAGTTGTAGTTTGCTCTTCGCGGTGGCTTGGCAAGTCGCGGCGGCGGACTTCACGTCGCTCAGCCGTAAAGTGCATGACGCATCTGACCTCGGCTCCGCCCAGGCAGCGCTCAAAGCGGACCCGAGCGCAATGAAAGATCGACGCATCGCTGATCTAGCCGTCAACATCCAGAACCTGAAAGCTCAAGCGGCCTCGGACAAACTGCAGCAGATCCGCGACGCGGTCGATCTAAGGGCCAAGTTGGAGTCAGGAGCTGCCCCGCATAACGCTGGTCAACTGGCACAGAGCATTAAGGAAAGTCGACTTTACGCTGATCCATCGGCGAAAAAGCAGAGCAACTGGCTGGGCGATGCCTGGGAAGACTTCATCAACTTGTTCAAGCGACCCATCAAGCAACCAAACATCCCAAATGTTGGGATGCCAACTTTGTTTGGCCCTTGGGTTGTCACCGCAATGTATGCCGTCTTGGGCACTGCACTAATCGTCTTCGCCTGGTTCGCAATCCAGTTTTTCGGTTTCTCCCGTCGTCTCAAGCGGAAGGCTTCTGCCTTAATGGAAGAGGACGAACCAGAGCGTTCGCTTGACGAGTGGCTGGCAATGGCTGCCCAGTTAGAGGCGGAGGGCAAGTTCCGAGAGGCAGTCAGGTGTCTCTATCTCGCTTGCCTCCTCCGTTTTGACGAATCGGGCGTCGCCCGCTTTGTACGGGGCCAGACCAATTGGGAACACCTGTATCGAATTCGCTCCAGCCCCACGCTTCCCAACGGCCTTGAGTTTACGCAACCTACCAAGGCGTTCGATCAAATTTGGTACGGATTTAAGGGCAAAGGACAGCCTGACGTTGACGATTTCGGCG
>CAZUCK010000087.1:0-2803 GCA_964619505.1 uncultured Fimbriimonas sp.
ATAGCAGTTGTCGAAACGAGGAAGCGGGAACGTCGTGAGCGTGCACCAAAACCTTTTGTGGTCGTTGCGAAGCCCGAACCGCCACCAGCCCCTCCTGTCCGCCCAGCGATACCGACGCCTGCGGACGCCCCGCTGATCGTAACAAGGGCGGGCATTCCAACGCTGGTAAGGAATACGAGAGTCTATCCACCGATGATGTTTTTCGGCAGTTCTCCTGACGAAAAGAAGGCTGCGACGGTCCTCGACGAGTTAAGGATGGCGGGTGAAGCCGGGGTGCATTTGCACTCTCATTTGATCGAGTTCGAGGTTGACCGTGCATCTGTGGACTCAAGCGTCAGTCTTGCTGCCTATTTGCTGAAAAAATCGATTGAGGCTGATCCCGAGTGCCAGGTGGTCTTCCGTATTGTGTTCAAACCGGTAAAGGGCTGGGATTCGAGTTATCCTGACGCGAAGTACTTCGCACACGATGACACGCTGGCAGACCCCAGTGTGTGCGACGACGCATTTTGGGGAGTTGCCCGAGATTGTCTCCACACTTTTGTGGCAAGAATGCGTTTGCTTGAGACGAAGGATCACATCCTTGGCCTGCACCTCGACCGAGGTGAGTGGTTCTTCTCCTCTGATTGGGGCTATGACACTTCGACGGCGGCGACTCGCAAGTTCCGCGATTGGGCCAGGACTCGGTATTTCAACGACGAAGTCGCCCTTCGCGCCTCATGGTTTGACGGCGGTGCACGATTCGACCAACTCACGATACCGCCTTACCAGCCAGAAGGGTCAGAGGGCGAAAAGTTTGTGCGATCCAGTCGAAAGCAGCGGCGATATGTGGATTACCACCTGTTTCTCAGCGATGCCACGGTTTCCCGAATCGGGGACCTAGCCTATGCGGCAAAAGAGGCCAGCGAAGGATATTTCGTCATCGGCGTGAGCTACGGATATACTTTTGAATGGTCCCATCCTTCGAGTGGACACCTTTCGCTAGGCAAGCTGCTTCGAACACCAGAGATTGATTTCATCGCGGGCCCGCCGAGTTACCGTTCGCGCGAGCCAGGTGGTGCGTCACCATTCCCTGGCCCCATCGACAGCTTCGCTTTGAACGGCAAGCTCTTTATCAGCGAAGAGGACTTCAAGACTTCGATCGCCTCTGGTCGCGATCTTGATGACTTCAACCCTGTGATCAAGACGCCTCAAGCTTTGGAGAGCGTGCACTGGCGTGGGGTCGGTTCGGCCCTGGCCCACGCCTCGGGAATTTGTTGGATGGACCTATGGGGCAACGGCTGGCTGAAGACTGCCACCATTTGGGATCGGGCCGCTCGTGCAAGAGAAGCCTTGACGTCGCGAATGGGAGCTGAGTTGAGTGACCCCGACGTCGTCGTCTTCATTGACGAGAGGGCACTTGCCTATTTGGTCGACCCGAACGCCTTTCAGCTTCTGGTCCAGAACGTACGTGAGTCCGTTCTTCGTTCAGGAATGAGCGCTGGCTTTTACTTATTGAGCGATTTGGCGCACCGTGAACGTTTCCCTGAAGCAAAGTTGTATCTCTTCCTCAATGCCTGGGACATCCGGCCCGAGCTGCGAGCCGCCATCAAGAGCCGCTTACAGAGGGACAACAAGGTGCTTTTCTGGCTCTATTCGGCGGGCTTGTTTGACTCTGGCCGCGACAGCCTTGAGAGAGCGCGCGAAGTCACAGGGATCGCCCTGAAGCCGCAACCGTTCTATTCAAAATCAGGAACGACGATTCTCAATCGGCGGCACCCATTATGCGAAGCGTTCGCGGATAAGGGCTTGGGTGGCGTCGCCAAGCTTGAACCAAGCTATTTTGCGATCCCTGAGGATGCGACGATCCTGGGCGAATATTCGCAGACCGGACTACCGAGCTTTCTCATCAAAGAGAATTCAGGTGAAGGAGACCCGTCGCAAGCGTGGCGATCTGTCTTTCTTGGCGAGCCCGTGGTGACTCCGGCTCTCATCCGGGCTCTTGGCCAAATGGCTGGAGCCCATGTGTGGAACTACCAAGAAGACGTCGTCCATGTCCGTCCGCCCTTCTTGACAGTTCACTGCGCAGGAGCCGGCCAACGCACCATCACCTTGCCGAACAAGTTCTCCGCTTACAATTTGTTGACCAAGAAATACGACGCGAGCGACGCGACGAGCTTGAGATTCACAGCCGTCGACGGATCGACCCACCTCTTCCTTGTCGGCACGAAGGAAGAGCTTGAGTTGATCCTCACACTCGATCCCGCTGATCTACTAGCAATGGCAGAGCTTCCGGTGAAGGCTGAGAACTCCGCTCAGTTGGGAGCCAATTTCGACGTCCCAATTATGAAGCTCGATGAGTGGATGGAAGGGGGCGACGCAGATGAAGTTTCGGAGGACTGGCTTCTCCATCCCAAAATCGTCGAAGAGCCCGAAGGTGACAACGAAAAGGTCGGGAAACGACGCGGCCGTAGGGGTCGACGCGGTGATCGAGGAGGATCGGAAGAATCCTCCGACGCGCGGCGAGAACCGTCCGGCACTTTGGTCGATGAAGACCTTGGCATGCACGTGATGTTCAGGAAAAGAGAATAGTGACCGGCGAGGATAAGGAACTTCAGGCAGAGCCATCTTTCAGGTCAGGGTACGTCGCCCTTGTCGGTAAACCCAACGTGGGCAAGAGCACCCTTTTGAACTGCATGGTAGGGCAAAAGGTGTCAATAGTCAGCAACAAGCCTCAAACCACTCGGCGGCGGGTTCTGGGGATCGCTGCCGCAAAAAACCATCAAATAGCCTTCATCGACACACCTGGCATTCACGAGCCTCCCAC
>CAZUCK010000087.1:2813-8834 GCA_964619505.1 uncultured Fimbriimonas sp.
AACACGTGGCGTACACGGGCTTCCGCAGCGGCTAGGCCGCTCCATGGTGGAACAGGCTCGGAGGGCAGTCCACGGCGGCGATGCCATCGACTATGGCGCCGACGGATCACCCCACCCGGGGGAAATGGACAAGGAAATCGCACGGATGTTGGAGCACGTCCGTGAGAAAACACCCATCGTCGTGTGTTTGAACAAGATGGACCTCCTAAAGCCGGAGTTCGTGCAACAGTTTGTCGACGTCTATGCGGGGTTGTTCCAGACGAATGAATATATGTTGACGACGGCCACCCGGGGCCACAACGTCGACAAACTCGTCGAGAAGATCGCAGTGCTTTTGCCAGAAGGTGAACCTATGTTTCCCGCGGACGAGGTCACGGATCAGTCGTCTCGCTTTCTTGCAGCGGAACTTGTCAGAGAAAAGATTCTGGTCGCGACCCGACAGGAAATTCCGCACGCCACCGCCGTCATGATCGAGTCTTGGAACGAAGACGAGCACGGGTTGGTGCGAATCGAAGCGGAGATCATCGTGGAGCGCGCGAGTCAGCGCGGAATCCTTATCGGCAAACAGGGTGCATTCCTCAAGAAGATTGGGACTGAAGCGCGTCAGGAAATTGAGGAGATGTTGGGCAGCAAGGTATTCCTGCAACTGCATGTCAAGGTACGCGAGGATTGGAGAATGAACCCACGCGTTCTCCAAGAATTGGAGTACAGCGAATAATGCTGGGCGTCGAAGACACGTTTGGTGGACCTCTCAGACTTGATCCCGCAATCGCTTTGCTTCCACCCCCATTGGCACCGCTCAAGCCAGGTCCAGTACACAAAATGCAGTTCGTGATCGAAATTGCCGGACGTCGAACATTGGCGGCGACCACCGCTTCGATTCTCCTTGGGTCCCAGTGGCAGGCAGCGCTCGGGGAACCGAAATGTTGGGTGATGTCGCCGGGCGATCAAGCTTGGAGACCGCTGATGGCCACTCAGGACGGTTTCTACGATTCGCTGGCTCTCGCGTGGGATCTCATCTCTCCCAAGGGTCACTTGTCCGGTGCTTCCGCTCAGAACCTCCTTTCCATCCTCGAGGGCTTTGCGGAAAAGAACTCCAGAAGAGCGCTCCCTATGCCGATGCCTGACCAAGTGGACGCACTCGTAAAGCATTGGGCCATGGTCAGACAGAATTTGGACATTGGGTTCACACTCACGCTTCTCGCTTCTGGCGCCCAAATCGAAGAGCGTGAAATCTGGCGCCTCTGCGTCGCGTTGGGCCTTACGTTTGGCCCCAGCGGTTCTTTCGATTGGGTGGCTGAGCGGTGGGAGCATCCGCTCGTCAGCGTCACTCCCTTAGAGTTCGATGCCTTTTCGCTTGGCGCTGTCCAGGAAGGCAGGGCTCATTCCGGCGTCGTGGTCGGTTTCAGCGTAGCCCGCTCGCCGGTCCCTACGGAGTCGCTCGACGAGTGCTTTCACGTTGCGGACCAGTTCGCGAAGAAGTTGTCATGCCAGATTTGCGATGACACGCCAACGCCGATCGACGAGGCTCAGCGGACATCCCTTAAGAAGGATCTTGCCCAGGCAATGGTTCTCTTTGCTCAGGCGGGAATCAAGCCTGGGAGCGCTGAAGCGATGAACCTCTTCATTGAGGAATGACTTTGCAGCCATTGGACCTAGACTGCCAGGCTCAGTCTTCGTCTTCGAGTTCAATGTGACCGGGCTTCGGTTGGTTCGCTCGCCTCCGAACCTGACCGTACGTCCTGCCCGTCGTTGGAGACGCGTTGGGCGTCGCTGGAGTTGCCGGAGCCGATGGGCTGGATGGTTTCGGGGTGACTGGCCTCGGAACCGAAACAGGGCTCGGTTCGACCGCTCGGGTCGAGACGACCCTCACGCGGGCGCTTTCCGCTACGGCCATACCAACCAAAGTGTGCTCTGGCCCCTTCCTGGCTCCGACGGCCTTATCCCACAGGTACAGGATAGGCGAAGCATTGTAAATCGAAGAATACGTTCCTGAGACGATGCCGACAAGCATCGCGACGCAGAAGAACTTGAGGTCGATGGTAGCCGTACCGAAGAACACCAAAATCGCCAGAGTGACAATGACGGTCATTGAAGTGTTGATCGATCGCGTGAACGATTGAGTAATCGAGCGGTCCATCAAGTGGCCGAAGTCCTCTCCGGAACCTGGCCGCCTCAGGTTTTCTCGAATTCGGTCAAATATGACGACCGTGTCGTGCACAGAGAAGCCGATGATGGTCAACAGCGAAGTGATGAACAGGGCGCTGATTTCCCAGTGCATCAAATAGCCTACGACGGCCGCCAGAAAGATCACGACGAAGATGTCATGCACCAAGGCACCAATGGCACTGAATCCGAAGCGCAGGCCCGGCACGAAGCCGCCGACCGAGAGGCCAAACCGGAATCCAAGGTAAATGATGATCAGGGCAGAGCTGAAAACCACGCCGTAGATCGCGTTTGTCAAAGTCTCTTGTTGAATTTGGGGACCGATCTCCGTGAACCCTCGATTATCACCGTGGATTCCGGCTGCGCTGGCAATCCGCTTCACCACCTCATCGTGGTCTCCTTTGAAGTCGGGTGAGTTGGGCAAGGTCAAAATCGCAACGCGCTGCTTTTGTTGATCAGTGCCGAACTTGACGTTCGAGCCCTTGTAGCCAGCGGCCTCTAGGTTCCGCTCGATTTGATTCGCTGTGATCGACGTATCATTCGCAGTGTATTGGGCTTCGACTCCGCCGCGGAATTCGACGTTAAGTTTGAATCCGCCGACGAATGCGAATGGGATGCCGACTGCGATGGTGGCGGCTGATATCAGGAACCACTTCTTAGCCTTTTCCACGACACGAAGGGGTTCATGGGACGCGTTCGCTTCCAGCTTAGCGAACCAGCTGCGGTTGACCGCATAGAACTTGGCGTCGTTAGCCATCCCGGAACCAACCAGGAACATCAGAAGGGACCGGGTCACTGCGACCGCGGTAAAGAGTGAAATGCCGACACCAATGATAAGGGTGGTGGCAAAACCCTTGACCGGGCCTGTGCCTAAGTTCACAAGCACAAGGGAGGTTAGGATCGTGCACATGTTGGAGTCCACGATCGACGGCAGCGCGCGTCTGAAACCCAATTCCATGGCGCTCTTAAGTGCCTTCCCTGCCTTCATTTCTTCTTTGAAGCGTTCGAAAACGAGGATGTTGGCATCGACGGCCATACCGACGGACAAGATGAATCCCGCGATGCCGGCTAACGAGAACGTTGCACCGATCAACTTAAGCGTCGTCAAAGTGAACAACACATACAGTAGCAACGCCACCGACGCCACGACGCCTGGGAATGCGTAGTAGAGCCAAAGGAAGACGATGATCAGGCCCAAGGCAATCAAACCCGCCGTCACCATTTGGTTAAGGGCAAATCGTCCGATGGTCGGGTCGACCGTCTCGCTGCTCAGCTTTTCCAGGTCAACGGGCAGGGCGCCTGAGTTCAAAAGGCTCGTGAAAGATTTCGCGTATTCTGGGCTGAAATTCCCTTGGATGACGCCCTGGTCGCTGATGATTGCGCCCTGTTTGAGGGGAGCCGTGTTGAGAACGACATTGTCCAAGACGAAGGCGATGTACTCGCCGTCGTTCTGGAAACGACGGCACCAGTCTTCCATCTTCTTGGAGCCCGTTTGGGAGAAGTTCAGTTCGATGTTATAGTTGTCTCCACCCCCCACGAGTTCGGGGTTGGAATTGGCCAGATCTTCACCGGACAGTATAAGTTCCCAGCCATCGATGACCGCTTGATACTCCGGCGTACCGACTTTGATCTCGCGGATGCCATCTTGGAAATCGACCACCGGCGATCCGCCAGTGAGCTTGTCACCTGAAATGGGCCGGTACCTTCTGTAATTCCTTTTTTCTGTCTGGAGGTTTTTCGCCCAATATAGCTTGATGCTGGCGCTGGTGCCAATCGCGCTTTCTGCCTTAGCTACGTCCTGTTCTCCCGGAAGCTCGATGACAAACTGATCTTCGCCCTTTGTTTGAACCGAACCCTCATTGACCCCGAGGGACTTCTGGACACGGTTCTGCAGAACTTTCAGAGTGTTGCTGCGGATGGTGTCGATCTTCTTGCGCTGATCCGCTGCTTTGGTCGGGTCCTTATCCCACTTCAGTTTGTAAGTGAAGCGCGTGCCGCCCTGGACGTCCAAACCATAATGGTATTGGCTCTTCGTATACAGAAACCCCGACAAGAAGCCAAGGCCGATAACGAGCAGAAGAAAATAATAGCTTCGAGACTGCAAAACTGGACGCCTCCTATGGCGCAAACGAGTCTGACGATTATACCGGACAGATTCGAACCAGGGGCTTCAGGAATCATGCCAAGCGAGCAAGTTCAGCCCAACCCTCGCAAACATTGCTGCACGGCGTCAAAATCGGGCAAATCCTGCAAGGTCGGCGTTTCCTCCGAATACCGGATGAAGCCTTGCTTATCGATCACAAATGCCGCTCTTGCCGTGCCCTCACCCAAGCCGTTGAAGTTTGGCCAAACCACTTCGTAGAGGTGAGTGACTGTGCGACTAAAGTCAGACAAAAGGGAGACCTTTATGTCGAATTTTCGTGCCCACTCGGCAAGAACATAGGGTGAGTCTGGACTGATGCCGTACACCACCGTGTCAAGATTCTCGTAGTCCGGGAGTTCTTCCGTTATTTGACACATTTCTCGCTTGCAAACCCCTGTAAACGCTCCCGGATAAAAGAGCAGCACGACGTTCGCGAGGCCGTGATGACCACTCAGGGCGACATCGACGAGCTTGCCGTCGATCGACTGCTTGAGGGTGAAATCGGGTGCCAAAGAGGCTTCCGGCAGTGGCATTGGGAAGACCTTACCCAGGAACAAAACATGCTTGAACTGCGTCAGTAAAAATGTGTACGATTGCACCATCGTAGGCGGCGGACCGGCTGGCCTTACAGCAGCAATTTACATGGCTAAGTTCGGTCGCAACACGCTCGTCATTGACAATGACGAGATCAGGCCACAATACGGTCAAATCCTTGAAAACCTTTTGGGCTTTCCACAGGGTATCGCTATGCGTGACTTGCGTGGTCACGGCAGAAGGCAGGCGGAGCACTTCGGAGCTCATTTTTCCCGAACGACGGTTTCTGCGATTCAACGCCAGTCAGGTGGTTTCAAGCTCTCCATCCCAAGCGGCGACGTGGAATCAAAGACGTTGATCTTATGTGCCGGGGTGACGGATCGTTGGCCAGCGATCTCTTCCATAGAGCGCTTCGTTGGCAGATCGCTGTTCTCTTGCGTAAGATGTGACGGGCACCGAGGACATGGCAAGACCGTGGTGGCATTTGGACATGACCAAAAGGCAGCGGACATCGCATGTCAGATGACGACTTTCGCTGAGAAGATCACCTTTGTTGCCGCACCTGGAGATGAAGCGGGGTCATTAGAAAATCAGGATAAGTTACGTGCCGAGGGAATCGAATTTGTGGAGGGTGAACCGGCTTCGGTTGAAGGTGTACCGACTGCGGTGACGGCCGTCTTCATGAAAGACGGAAGACGAATTCCATGCCAGATCATCTATTGCCTTTACGGAGCCACCCCTAACAATAAGTTGGCATTAGATGTCGGCGCAACGACAACGGCACGCGGCTATGTCGTTGTCGATGACGAGGGCGCAACCAACGTGCCAGGCTTCTTCTGCGCGGGGGATCTGAGCCACCCACATGCGCATCTGGTCTGTACCGCCATGTTCGAAGGCGCTGAAGCGGCGATGGCGGCAAACTACTTTCTTTTTGCGGGCCATTGTCCCACAGAGACGGCAAGGCAAGTCCTCAATCTGTACTAGATTATCGGTTGGGGCGGGTTGCTAGGAGGCGGTTCCGATCAGGCTCGACAGTATTCGGTCCACCTCATGGAGTTCTCCATCTGTAAGCTTCCAGCCCGCAGAATGCGCGTTGTTTTTAACCTGCGCTGGCTTAGTGGCACCCGCTATCACGGACGAGACCGTCTGCCGAGAGAGCAGCCATGAGAAAGCCAGTT
>CAZUCK010000088.1:0-8793 GCA_964619505.1 uncultured Fimbriimonas sp.
AGGGCATCGCGCCCTCGTGTCGGTCGAGATCGTTGAGGTGCGTGACGAGATTTTCCCGGGCCCAGGCGTTCATTGGGGGATGTAAACCCGGCCAGCGCGCTTTGCGCCAGAGGCCTCCGCCCGCGCAGCTACGAGCGCAGCATCCTTGCTGCAAGCCCACTTGATGAAATTCCAGGCGTCGTCCACATTCCGTGAGCCAACCGGTATCGAGTAGCATTGCCCTCCGCTCCAGGTGATGTAAGGCTCCTTTTCACCTTTAAAGCGACCTCTTGCGCCTAATCGGTCGTCTGGCACTGGAGCGGGGGCGACTCCAAAATTCAAGGTTGGCGCGTACCGGGCAAGGTCCCCCAAAATCCAGTCGCCATCGATCTTCATTGCGACCTGACCTTTCATGAAGGGGTCGTTCTCTTTGTCCAATCCAGCGGTTTGGAGAACGGCGGAACGTTCGTAGCCGCCGACGATCTCGTACCCTCGCTTCATAAAGGCTAAAGCTTCCTGCGATTCCGGAGCCGCCAATGTGCACGTGCGCCCATCGTTTGACAGGAACGACCCGTCGTTCTGTAACGCATACAGGTAGAGCCAGGAGTTTCCATAAGTGGGAACGAAACCCAGCGTGTCTCGGGATGTCAACGCCTTGCTGTAGGCAAGAAGCTCACTCCAAGTTCTGGGTGGACGTGATGGATCCAACCCTGCCGCCTTCAGCACCTGCGCGTGATCTAGAAACAGCCGCTTGTTGTAGTACAAGGCTCTGTCGTCTCCACGTGTTGGGATCCCATACACGCTTCCTTTGTAAGATGCCTCATCCCAGGCCGAAGCATAGTATTGGCCCCTATTGGGAGTTAGTACATCGTGCCCTTTTGCGATCAAAGGATCCAAGGCCATGAATGCGCCGCGGCTTGCCCAATCGGCGATCGTGAACCGGTCCTGATAGACGAGGTCTGGAGGGACCTTGCCGACGATGCTCGTCATCAGCTTTTGAGGGTTCATACCGCCAGCGCCAAGGTTTAGCACCTTCACGTGAACGTCCGGGTGAAGAACCTCGAACCGATCCACGACCGCCTGAAATCCCTGATCGCCTGGAGAAAGCCCCCACAGCAAGAGAGTGCGCTTTCCCTGTGGGGCTTGCGGGGCGCAAGCCAGGGGCAGAAGCGCAAGCAGGGCAGCGCATAGAATCTGACTACTGCGAGTCAAAGCGCCTCTATGTTACTGCCGGAGTCGGGGGCCAGTGCGACAGAGATGCGACAACAAGAAAGAGGGCGGGCTCCCCACCGGGAAGACCGCCCCTGCATCTCTAGACTCCAGTCGGAACCCTATTTGTGGTGTCGAGGGTTGACGTCGTCCATTTGCTGCGGAAGTTTGGTTTCCGAAGTGGCTGGACCGTCGACTTCACGGGCGGTCAAGAAAATGACCAGTTCCGTTCGAACCTTCGTATTCTGCGATCGCTTGAACAAGTTGCCGACGATCGGCAGGTTCATGAGGACGGGAAGACCTTGAGCGTTCCGACGATCCTGATCCTGAATCAGGCCACCGATGGCGATCGTCTCACCGCTCTTGACCGTCAGAGTCGATTGCGCAACTCTTTCCGAAGTCTGAGGCAACTGGCCCCCGATCTGCGGAACCGGGGTGAAGCCTGTCAAGAAGCTGACCACGGGGCGAAGTTCCATGGTGAGGCCACCATCTGCGCCAACCCGTGGCAGAACGCTGAGCCGGACTCCCACACGGACTTCGCCGGTGGTGACCGTCGTGCCGTTTTGACTCGCAAGAATCGACTGGACGTATCGGATGACGTCTCCGATGAAGATCTCCGACTCGCGGCCGTCGATCGCAAGGACGTTGGGCCGTGCGATGAGGTTGCTCGAGTTGGCAATCTTGTCAAGCTGAGCAGCTGCATCCAATCCCCAGCCATGGCCGCCGAAGTGGGCGCTGCCGGTGTTGTCGATCTGCGGAGCAAGTTGAGTCGGGCTCGTTGAGTTGTCCAGGTGGAGGAAGCGAACTGCGCCTCCGGTGAGAAGGTCCCAGCTGATGCCCGCGTTGATCGCGTCCGTCTTGCTGAGTTCCATGACCCTCATTTCAAGCGCAACCTGCTTGGGAGCCACGTCTACGAGGGCAAGATATTCCAAAGCCTGGTCAAGTTGGCTCTTCGTGCCTTTCAGGACGAGGCGCATGGGAACAGCGCCCGCTTCAAGGGCGGCGAATGGCAAGGAGAGACCTTGGCCAAGCGCGTCGGACGTCGCGCCACCTGAGGCAGCGCTTGCCGTCGATGAACTGGCAGTACCCGTGCTCGCGCTGGGCGTTGGAGCACCGGCGCTTGAGCCACCGGCAGCTGCACCTGCACCTTGAGTGGCGGCTTCCTGCTTCGTCTTGTTCTCAACGTAGAGCCCCTGGTTACCAGCGGAGCCCGACGGCAAGGTCACCCTTAAACCGGGAATCTGAACGAGCAGTTCCTCCTTGAGCGCTCTGGGATCGGCGAACTTGACATTGTAAACCGAAACTGAGCTGTTGGTCAGACCTGGGTCGTCAAGCTGAGTCAGGACGGCCGTGAGGCTGTCGATCTCGTTCTTGGGGCCGTTCATGATGATGAGCTGATCGCCCTGAGTACCTGAATTGGAAGCGTAGAGCTGAACGTTGCCAACCTGCGTTCGGTTGGGCTGAGTCCTAAGATCCACGATCCGGTCTGGGTCACAGATGGCGGCAAGAAGATTCTTGGCCGAGTTGACGTTGGTCTTGTAAACCGAGCTCGTCGAAACGACGTTGTCGGGAATCGGAATCATCAACGATTTACAAAGCTGGGCGTCAAGCGCCTTAACTTCAGGCTCGACCTCGTCAAGCTTGGCTCTCGGACCGACAAGCACAACGTAGGTGTCCTTGCCTGACTTCTGAGTCGCTTTGGCACTCTGGGTCTCCTGAGCGGGTGCAGCTGGGGCACCCGGGGCACCTGGTGCCGCAGGACCTGCGGGCGCATCCTTGGAAGAGCTCACTGACGTGATGTCCTCAGAAGGAAGAAGCATGACGTAATTGCTGGCACCGTCGGTGGGAATCGCCCTACCGATGGCAACCTTGATTTGGCCGCCCATGCCGCTGTAGATCGGCACGACTCGAGTTTCCTGAGTGTCGTCCGTTTTACCGCTGATCTGCTTGAGGGCACCGGAGAATCGTCCTGGGCTGGTCACGATGAACGTGTTGCCGACTTTTGCGTATCGCACGCCGGCCATTGTGGTCACGAGGTCGAGAGCTTCCCGAACGGACACGTTCTCCAAGGAGACGGTGACCTTGCCGGAAACATCCGGCGAAGTGACAATGTTGACGTTCGCCTGAAGCGCCAAAGCCTTCAGAACTTGGACGACGTCGGTGTTCGCAAAGTCAAGGGTGACGCGCTTGTCAAATGCGCCCGAGCCGGAGGAGTATGAGGCGTGCGACGCAACCGGCGCAGGCTTCGGAGCCTTATTCGCTGGTTCCACGGCAGCCGATTTGTCGGACTTGGCGACACTCGAAGGGACCGGGGTGCCGTCGACGATGGGCTGATCGGCGACATTGGTCGTCGAAGACACAACGAGTGCGTTCAATGATCCAAGCGCCATTTTGGGCGTCGTGACGGCCTGCACCGACTTCTGGGGGGTTGGTGCCGCCTTAGGCATCAGCCGCGAGGCGGGTTCCAAGGCCGGCATCACATAGGCATAAGAAGTCCCGGGCGCCATATACGCCTCGTCTTCCTTCACGTGAACCTTGACCTTCCATCCGTTTGCCGACTCCACGAGCGTTGGCTGCTCGGTGTCCGTCAGGCGGATATGTAGGCGAGTCGCGTGGGTCGTGTTCCGACCGTAGTTCAGTGATTTCACGCCGCCGTCGTTGACGGTGACCTTCTCGGCGTCACCTTGGTAGGTTGCGCTGAAGTCCAGAATGTAAGAGTGGTTGGCAAACGCCCGCGTGACCTTCGGTCGCGACAGGCCCTCGCCCTTGATTTCGATCTCGGTGCCGACACCGACCTTGTGGGTCGTGATGGCAACGATTCTTCCTTCAGCTCTGACCAAGACGGCAGAGCCGAGGGCGGCAAAGACGCCGATCGTTCGACTAAGGTTACTTTTCAATTCCATTTCCTCCGGAAATCCGTAGCGTTTTGCCTCGGAAGCTCACGATTGCCGTGCCCTTCTCGACGCCGATGACTCGAGTGTCGCCATCAAGTGCTTCACCGACTTGCACAAGTCGTTGTCCACCTTGGGGGTCGACGAATACTGCCGCCGGGCGAGCTCCAAGGATCACGCCTGACAATCCATAGCTGATTGCTGCCTTGGGAGGGGCAAAACTTACATTGCCGATGGAGCCCGACTTGTCAATCGGAAACGGCGGCAGTTCGGGGACCGATTCCAACCGTTTGCTGACCGTTCTCGGCGAGATCGGGTTGGGCAAGTTGCGATGCTCACCGGGCAACGTCTCCGGCTTGAAAGGGTCTCGGGACGCCAGCTCCGCGGGTGAGAGGGCGTTCTTTACCTCAGCGGCCTCGGGACCAGACTTCGCTGCATCCTTCGGAGCTGCTTTGGGCTTTGCAGGTGCAGGTTCCGGGGAACCGCCTCCTACGAACTGGAATGCTCCGACGGCGATGACCACCGCAACAAGAACACCCATCACCGCTAGCTTCTTCTTATCATCCATCTTGCTTGATCCCTCCGTCGACGGCCTTGTCCTTGGTCGGGAAGACGAAAGCCTTCAACTGGATCTGCACATCGAGTAGATCCGATGGGCCGGTCCGAGAGGCATCCGTCTTTGGCACCATGGTGACCATTCGGGCAGCGACAATCTTCGGAAAACTGTTGAGCGCCTTGACGAAGCTCATGATCGCGCCGTAGTTGCCCGACCCTTTGACTTCAATGTCAAGCTCATCGTAAGGCTTGCGGACGTTCTTTTCGTCCTTCTTGGCCGCGGGCTTAGGCATTGGCCGAACACCTGTCACTACGAGACCGCTTGCACGTCCCGTCGTTTCTAGATCTGTGAGCATCGTCGGCACGTAGGCACCCTCTGGAACTCCTTGCTCAAGGTGCTTCAGTTCCGTTGAACAGTCGCTAAGCTGCTTCGCGGATTTCTCAAGGTCGGCCTGAACCGTCTTCTGGTCCCGAGCCTGTTTCTTAAGGTCCTGAACCTTCGCCTCTTCCCCACTCATTAGGTTGTATTGGAAATACACAGCGCCCATACCCGCGAACAGGGTAGCCAGGGCCATGATTAGGAACAACTTCGCGTTGGGTCCCTTTTTCACGATTGCTCCTCCTTCTTCACTGCGTCCTTCTTGGCCGAGCCGGCAATGTTGGCGCCGATTTCAAACTCGACTCCCTTTGCCTGGTTGACCGTCTTTTCTTGCGTGTACTTCAACTGCACATCTTCCAAATCGGCCGAATTCTGAAGCCGCAGGATGAATTCGCCGATGGGCTCTTGCGCCGAAGCCATGCCCACGAAACTGACTGCGATCGGCTTTTCGGGATCGCCGGCAACGCACCTCACAGCGGTCACCCATGTGTGGTCCGGTGTTTGCTTTGAAAGGTGGGTCAAGATCCTGTCCCAACGGGCCGTGATCAGCTGCGCGTCCTCCAGCGTCTTGACACGCGGGCTCATCAAATCGTATTGCTTCTCGTTGTCTTCAATCTGGGCAATGTAGGGTTGTGCCCTCTGAATCTGGCCTTCCAGCCTCGATTCGTCGCCTTTGAGAAGGTCGGTTTGCAGAAGAAGCGCGAGATACGCACCCACCGACAGCACACCGATGCCGACAAAGCCGAAAAAGTACGACCTCGCCTTCCTTTCGCTGCGCTTTACGGACAGTCTCTGCTCTTGGATTAAGTTAATAAAGGGCATGGTTCTTCAGGGTCCTAAGCTGCTTTGGCAAATGCACGCATTGCCAGACCGGAAGCGACCGAGAGGTCAAATCCTTGTTGGTCGTTTTCGGCATTCGTGTGAACGATTCGTGGGTTCTCGAAGAGGTTTAGAGCGATCGACTTTACGCCAAGCTTGTGTTCCGCATACGCGGCAAACCCGGGCAACTTCGCGCCTCCACCGGTGATCATCACAAGACTCACCTGCTTGTCTTCCGATGGATCGCCCAATTGAGACTGGTAGTAGTTCAGTGATCGTCGAATCTCACGGATCAAGTCGTCAATGTGCGGCTGCAGCACACGAAGCGGGGGATTCTCTTTTGGCTTTTCCGCGTCAATCAAATCCGCGACGTCCAGTTGCGCCTTGCCGTCCTCCGCATCGCTGTCGCTGAGCTTGAAGTAGCTCTTTAACGCCTCGGTCAGAACGTGACCGCCATTGGGGATCGATCGGGTCATCGTGAACATGCCCTTCTGGATCACGCTCACATTGGTCATCGACGCCCCGATGTCCACCAAGGCGATGGTTGAACCCGAACGATCATTATCCGCGTCGGACTCAATGAGGGCCCTGTAGGCCGCGAACGCTTCGACGTCCACGGACTCGACCTCAAGGCCGGCTTCCTGGCAGGCTTTGACCCTACTCTCCACAATGTCCTTGGGAGCTGCGACGACGATGACGTCCATCTGCGTCTCGTCGGCCTGGCCGATGATTTCGAACTCGATGTAGCTGTCATCCACGGTGCTGGGCACATACCGACTTGCTTCGAACTTGATCGACTTGCGAAGCGTCGCCTCGGCCATCTCTGGTATTCGCACGGCACGAACCACGACCGATCCACCAGCGACCGCAATGTGAGCATTCGTGGCGGAGATGTGGGACTCTCGTAGGAGCTGCTTGATTGCAACCGTCGCAGCCATGCTGTCAACGACAACGCCATCCTTTATGCAGTCCACCGGAGTCGGCATGGATCCAGAACGGGTGACCTTCCACCCACCGGCAGTCCGCTCGACCTGAACGACCTTGAACGCATGATGGCCGAGATCGATTCCGACATAAGATTTCTTAGAGAAGAGACCCATTGCGTTAGCTCGCCTCCTTCTTGGATGCCTGCATGCTCATCCACTCATCCACGCCGTTCCGCGGGAAGCGCCACTTGCCATCCACCAGAAATGCTGGGATATCGCCCTCGCGTGCCAATTCCTCCAGCACATGTATCGGAATTCGCACGTAATTGGCGGCCTCCCTTAAGGTCATGACTGAGTGCTGGGCAGCGACAACGGCTCTAAAAAGTCCGCTTAGTTGCTCAGGTGTTAAGAAGAGTTCAAGTCGAACGATTGAGCCCGTTGGCGTACCAGTGGCTAGGTCGACACTGTGGTTGATTTGGGACATAGGTTCTGGGACCTCCTGGGCCGAAACATGATGGACATCCACGGGCGTGGTGATCGGATGGTGAGTTTCTGGAATCACCGGATCGCCGCTTTCGTGCTTGGCCATGCGAAGGGCGTCGGCGAAGTTCACGCTGCAGCCTCCTCGCCGTTGAATTCCGCGATGACGTTGTGCATCAGGAATCCGTCGATGATGGGTGCCTTTTGGACCATCCCGACCAGCAGGGCATTGTCCGCAAGTTGGCTGGCGACACGGGGCGTTCCCTTGCTGGCCTTGTGAATCTCGAACACTGCGTCGGGGGTGAAAGGACTCGCCTCACCCGTATAGCCTGCTACTCGAAGCCGATGAAGCAGCATGTCGCCTGTCTCCACCACATCAAGCGGTTTTAGATTGTGTCTGACTGCGAGGCGTTGCTCAAGAGCGGGAACCTTCGCGATCTTTGGCCTTAATTCGATTTGGCCCAGCAGAACAAGCGAGATAAGGAACTGATCGTTCATCTGGCAGTTCAAGAGGAGCCTCAATTCTTCCAGCGTTTGGGTGGATCGGATCAGGTGCGCTTCGTCAATCATCAAGACCACTTGCTGACCTCGCTCGTAACAGGCCAGGAGAGCCTTATGGAGCTCCGTGATCAGCACCTGCCGGTTTCTTGAAGCCATCGAAATGTCCAACTGGTCCAGAATTTCTTGCAAGATCTGCACCGGGGTGAGGATCGGGTTAACGATCAGAACCACCCGATGTTTCACCGGATCCAACAAGTCAAGGAGCTTTCGGCTGACCGTGGTCTTTCCGAGACCGATATCGCCTGAAAGCATCGCAGCGCCTTTGTTTCGCGTGATGGCATAGTGCAGCATCATCAAGGCGTCCTCGTGCCCTCGGCTCATGAATAAGAACCTCGGGTCCGGCGTCAAACTGAAGGGCTGCTCGGTCAGGCCCCAATACGACTCATACATCTGTGCAACTCCGCATAAGCATCCTAGTAAAGTTGTCGGGTGGCCTTTCTCAAAAGCTCAGGAGCTTCTGGAGGATTTTTTGGTGCGGATGCACCGGACACTCAACGACAATCCAATCTCCCGGACCCGCCGATTGGCTAAGTTCCGCACGGTGTATTCCACCGTATGGCTCACAGTTGTGCCGCTATTTTCACGCGCTGGATGAGTTACTGGGGTGTATCAACCGGGCCCAGGGCCATTAGTGTTTCTCACTCCATGCAGCGCTTTCGAAGGTGCACCTTAGGGTGTCTGGGCGAAACCGGTGATTCGCCCATTGAACCGGAAATGCGGCAGGCAGGTAGAATTTGGCTCGTCAAGCGGGTGTAGCTTAGTGGTAAAGCTCCAGCCTTCCAAGCTGATCATGCGGGTTCGATTCCCGCCACCCGCTCCAAATTTGATCCACAAGATCGGCGAGGAACCCGGCGTCAGGCCGATTCGGTCATTTCACCCCTTGCGTCTGACGCTCTGAACTTCCAACGTCGCTTATCCCCGGCTATAATGCAATCAGTTCGAGCGGGTGTGGCCCAATGGTAGGGCAGGACCTTCCCAAGGTCAAGGTTGCGAG
>CAZUCK010000089.1:0-8787 GCA_964619505.1 uncultured Fimbriimonas sp.
GGGGGGGGGCCGGCCGGTGTGTCCTTGGGGGGGTTTGCGGGTACGGAGCCCGTCTCGGTCCCTTGAAACTTGCGGGGCGTTGGCCTTCGGCCGTTCATTACGGGCGCCTTTCCGGCTTCCACGGCGAACGCCTTAATGTTGGGAACCTTGGCCTTAAAGACTTCGCTTACGCCGGTGATAGGCCCGCCAGTGCCGACGCCCGTGATCAGGAAATCAATGCCCTCCGGAAAGTCGTTCAGGATCTCTTGAGCTGTAGTGCGCTTGTGAACCTCGATGTTCGCGCCGTTTTCGAATTGTTGGGGCATCCACGCATTGGGATTGGTGGCTACGATTTCCTCGGCCCGCGCGATACACCCTTTCATTCCGAGCTCACGAGGCATGAGTTCCAGCTTTGCGCCATACGCGGCCATGAGTCGTCGGCGCTCGACGGACATCGACTCGGGCATAACGAGGATCAAGTTATAGCCCTTCACGGCGGCGACCACGGCTAAGCCAACGCCTGTGTTTCCGGAGGTCGGCTCCACGATGATGCTGCCCGGTTTTAGGGTGCCGCGCCTCTCTGCGTCTTCGACCATCGAGAGGGCGATGCGGTCTTTGATGCTGCCGCCAGGGTTGGATCGTTCGAGTTTGACCCAGACCTCCACATTCGCGGAGAATAGTCGGTTGACTCGCAGATGGGCAGTCCCGCCGATGGTTTCGAGGATGTTGTTTGCTTTCATAATTGGTTCCGTGACTCAGAGATAGTAGTCCAAAAGTGCATCCGACGCCGTGCGAGCACGCTCTAGGGGCTTGGCTTCTGTGACTACCGATTCGGGTGGAACGCTCCGAGTGAGCCACACGTTGCCCCCAATGGTGCTTCCCCTACCGACCACCGTTTCGCCACCAAGAATCGTGGCGTTCGCGTAAACGACGACGTCATCTTCCAAAGTCGGATGCCGCTTCACGTTGGCGAGGCTCTTCTGCACGGATAGCGCACCGAGGGTGACGCCTTGGAAAAGGCGAACTCGTTCTCCGATTCGCGTCGTCTCGCCAATGACGATTCCCGTCCCGTGGTCAATGGAGAACTCCTTGCCGATGACCGCCGAAGGGTGGATGTCGATTCCCGTTTCTCGATGGGCAAACTCGCTGAGAAGGCGCGGGAAGTATGGGATGTTGCACTCACAGAAGCAGTGTGCTATGCGATGGACGGCTATGGCGAAGAAGCCGGGATACGATAGGATGACGATGTCTAAGTTCTTGGCAGCGGGATCATTGCGCCGAATGGCTTCGGCGTCCAGAAGCAACGTTTCGCGGATGCCGGGCAGCTCTTCTATGAAGCGATGTTGAGCGTTGCTGCAAGTCGTCCTATCATCGGCAAGCGGAGCCACGACCTCAAGAAGCACTCGCTCCAGATGGGCCTGTCTTTCGGGCCATGACGTGGGGCCTTCACCCGGTGCTGCAAAGTGCGGGAAGAGGAATGCCAGCACGTCACGCGCAAAGAACTCAGTGCGGGCGCGCAAGTGGCTGGGCAATTTGAATTCCTGACGCGCACGGTCCAAGGTGTCAAAAAACCGCTCGTCTACCGGGTCTTTCATAATTGAACTCGAATCGGAAGGGCCACAGAGCGACCAGTATACAGTTCCTACGGTGTGTAGCCAAATGGCGTCGACATTTTTGGCCTGCCCATCAAATCCATTCCGCGCGGACGTAGAATCTCCTGAGGGACCGTACTGCGGCTTACACGGCAAAAATTTGATTCCATCTCGCCGAAAGTTAGCCGGGTGGCTGAACATTTCCGAGCACAAAATTTGAAGCGCCGTCAATCCGACGCGGGAATCACAAAGGTGTAGCCATTGAAAAAAGTGATCGTCAGTGATCTTATGCAGCGGGAGTACGAGTACACATTATCTGAGCCGGTTGGAACGAATTTTGATCCAGGCTTCAAGCCCCAGCTGAGTCCCGGTCAGATGCTCGAACTCGGGGTCTTTGGTGGCAAATACATGACGGATTGCCGCCCTGAATTTCCCGAATCGTGGTTTCAAAATGCCAAGCTCTGCCACGAATTTCACGATCCAAAATTGAATTACTTCGGCGTGAACGCATCTAAACCGCTCTCCTATTGGGTCGGGAAAGGATGGGTTCATCCCGAGGATCCTCGCGGCTGGTTTCAATGGTACTGCCGCTACTTCATGGGACGGCGCATCCAAGACGATGCCCGGCAGATCAAACGCTGGCTCGCCATGCGCCGCCACATCGCTCAACTTCAGAGTCACTGCGCGCCGGGTGACCTAGACTGCCGCAGACGGCAGAGGCAAGCGCTTCTCCATTGGGCTTACGACAGTCGGCTGATTTGAAGGCTCCTTCGGAACCAAGTGGGATCCCTTGCCCGAAGGTTCACCGCTCTACGTTTGCACAGCCAATGATTGCGTGTGCCGGTCGCTTGGGTTACAATTGACCACCTTCCATTCCAGCGTCTCCGACCGGCAGGCAAGGTAAGGAATCGGGATCCTCAATCATGACCAAACTCAGCCTAACCGTTGCCGCCATCGGCGTGCTCGGGCTCTCGGGCGCCGTGGCGTTCGACGCCGGTCCGCACAATTACCTAACAATCTGCGCCATGCGGGACGAAGGCTTCAGCCTCGACGCCCAAGATGTTGCCGCCCTCGACAACAACCTCGTCGACTACTACACGAGCGAGCCTCTTTATCCCGGACTCAATGAAGAGCTGAACTACGCACACTTCGATTACAGGGCCGCATCCGGCGTCACATTGCCCACTCCTCTCGACCATGTCAAGAATTACTGGCAGCGACTAACCTTCAATACGAAGGAGTACGTTACATCGGAGGCGGCAAGCAACGATCCAAACAAAGCTCGGAACATCCTTCACGTCATCGGATATACGTTGCACACCCTGCAGGATTTCTACGCACATTCGACCTGGGTGGAGAATCTCCCTGCCAACATGAAAGGGACTGGATTTTTGCCGAGTGCGACCTATTTCGATATACCCGAATCGCAGCTTGGAAGCGGCCTGCGGACAGGCAAGTATCCAAACACCAAGCCAGAGCCCCTTCCAACCGACCACGGAGAGACGGGGATTGGGATCAATCACGATTACAGCACACGACCGAACTTCCTGATGAGCTATTCCACGGCTTACGCAGGCTCTCGCCAATGGATACGCGGCATTGGCGAATGGGTGAAGCAGAGCGGGCCCGGGGGCGCAAAACTTTGGGCACAGATTCAGGCAACCCAACTCGACGCCACGGATCGCCGGCACATCTTGAGTCAGTTGAACGCATACCACCAAGCCGCCAACTATCTTGGACATTGGGACGGTCCGGACAGCCATCGAGTCCCTAAGATGGTCGCCGCCATGGCGGCCATGGCGGCAACCTCCGAGTCGTCCTGCTCATTGGCCATCAAGACACACCTCTACAACAAGATTCTCAAGCAAAACGTCGACGCCTTGGGTAGACGAAATCTCGCCATGGACCCTCACATGGTGGGAGGCGGGCCCCTCACAGACGCTCAGATGCCGACTCTTCCGAAGATCAACTTGGACGTCCGAATGGTGCGGGTGAGGACGACGGCAGTTGCCTCAGATTTCACCACGGGCGAAAAGATCAACACTTTTGTCGGCATTGACGCTGGATATGACGAGAATTCGTCAGTGACGATCAATGGGAACAACTATGAGTCCTCAAGCTCAGGCGGATCGGGAACGTTCAATCCAGATTGGACCGCAATCGACTTTGTCCCTGCGAATCAGGCTGGCGTCAACATCGGGTATTCGATTTGGCAATACGGTGGAACAGAATGCCACGTAAATCCTTACGGTCCCAAGGCCCTCAGCTTCCTCTTTTCCACCCGTGACAACAAATGCGTGGGTCCAACCGTCGTAGGTGCGACCGAAGCCAAACCGTTTACGGCGAACGGCAAGGCCTACAACTATCCACCTTTCAAGGATCACCGAGTCAGCGCGACTTTCTATGTGACTTCAGACCCCCTCGGCTCTCCATTGCCGGCTCCTGCCGCCGCAACTGGGGCGCCTGCGCTGAAGGACTACTCCGTCGCGTTCCATACGGGCGATGTCACAGGTGCGGGCACAGATGCGAATATCACACTCACGATGCACGGGACCAGCGGGACCCTGGGACCCTTCGTGTTGAATCCGTGGATTTCAGGGAACGCTTTCGAGCGAAATCAGACAGACACGGTGTTCTTCCAGCAGTTTCCCGACATCGGCCCCATTAACTCGATCACGGTGAGCAGCGACGACAAATGGGTCGCTTCAGCCTGGTTTTTGGATTCAGTGCGTATTCAAGCATCCGGATCTCCGCTTCAATACTACGGTTTCCATAATTGGATCCAGAAGGGGAGCCTAACGGCCAACATCAACGCCGGACCACCTCCGACTAATTACACGGTGACCGTTCATACGGGCGATAAGACCGGTGCGGGTACGGACGCGAACATAACGCTCACGATTCGAGGGTCAGCAGGTTCGACACCGGCGATCACTCTGAATCCGCATATTTCCGGAAACGCATTCGAAAGGAACAACACGGACGTGGCTCAGTTGACGGACGTGTTCGATGTGGGCAAGATCACTTCGATTGTCGTTTCAAGCGATGACAAGTACGCCGGTTCAGCCTGGTACTTGGGCTGGATCGAAGTTAAGTCGGCGAGCGGTTCGGTGAAGCGATTCAACTTCAACAACTGGATCGAGAAGGGCCACTTATCGGCGACGATCAACTGAAGTAGTTGAAACGCTCCCTCCGACGGCTCACGAAAGTCGTCGGTCGGGAGTGTGCCGCCTTGCCTAGGAGCTGTACTCCATGAAAGTAATGCCGTCAGAAGCGCACTCAGGTTCATTGGCGATCGCGCAATACCGGTGCATGCCGTCGCTCCCTTCGCTTTGCACAACCAGGGACTTGACGGTCATCCGTAAATAGGCTACGGCACGCCGTCTAAGGCCGATGACCGATAGAAGACGTTCGCGACGCCGTTCATCGGCAATGGCGAGTTGATTCTCTAAGACTCCAATGTGCTTCGCTTCATCAGCGATGGCTGCCTCGATCAATGCGATTTTGGTGTGGATGGGGTGAGTGCTCTCCACAAGAGCGCGGGTTTCTAAGGTCACGTGGCTCTCGTAGGAGCCGTCCAGCCAACGGAGTGAACGCATCAATCAGTCCTCCTCTGTCCGATTGTCACGGGAAGGAAACGCACGGACTTTCTGTACCGCCTCTCATTGTAATAGAGGATTGGCGTCCACGGACTGTCCTCAATTTATAGGACACCCGGCACAGCCACAACTTAAGCCAGACATAATGGGGAGGTGGATAGAACGGATCAAAGGCGTCCGGATTATTTTCATAAGGTCGTGGATTGCCAGTGGGCGTGCCCCGCTCACACGAACGTGCCTGAATACATCCGCCTCATCGCCCAGGGTCGCTTCGACGACGCCTACATCGAGAATCGAAGTTCCAACGTGTTTCCGGGAATCCTCGGCCGCACGTGCGATCGCCCATGTGAACCGGCTTGCCGACGTTCAAGAGTTGAAGGAAAACCTGTTGCGATTTGTCGCCTCAAGCGAGTGGCGGCCGACAACAAAGGCGACATCAAGAGCCGCCTACCCGCCATTCCCGCCGTCAAGAACGGGAAGAAAATTGCTTTGATCGGAGCGGGTCCGTCCTCGCTGACAGTTGCGAACGACCTGATGCCGCTCGGCTACGAGGTCACCTTGTTCGAGAAAGGGCCCAAGCCCGGCGGTTTGATGCGCGTCAACATCCCTGCGTTTCGCTTGCCTGCGGAAGTGTTGGACGAGGAGATCGGATACATCCTCGACATGGGAGTCGACGTGCGATACGATACGCCGATCGACAGTTTGAAGGAGCTCTTGGATCGAAAGGAATTCGACGCGGTGTTTGTGGGCAGCGGCGCTCCCAAAGGCAAAGAACTGGAGTTGCCCGGCCGGTTTGACACCGACCAAGTCTTCATCGGCATTGAGTGGCTTGAATCGATCCACTTTGGCCACGTCGAAAGTGTCGGCAAACGAGTCCTCATCATCGGCGTGGGGAACACCGCGATGGACTGTTGCCGCTCGGCAAAGCGGCTTGGCGCCACCGACGTCAAGGTGATTTCCCGAAAGACTCGCAAATACTTCAAGGCCTCCCCTTGGGAACTCGAGGACGCCGAAGAAGAACAGGTCGAGATCTTGGAGAACTTGTCGCCGGTGAGGTTTGTCGTCGAAGGCGGCACCTTGGCCGGAATGGAGTTCGAAAAGTTCACTTCTCAAGAAGTCGACGGCAAGCTGGTGCAGGAACCCGCGGGCAACGAGATCATTCCATGCGACACGGTCATCTTGGCCATAGGCCAAGAAAACGCCTTCCCGTGGATCGAGCGCGAAATCGGGCTCGAGTTCGGCAAGTGGGATATGCCCGTAGTCGACAAGGACACCTTTATGTCGACCCGGGACGGGGTGTTCTTTGGAGGGGACGCCGCGTTCGGACCGGCAAACATCATCTGGGCGGTCGAACACGGCCATCAAGCGGCTATCTCCATTCACCAGTACTGCACTGGCCAATCGATCTCAGATCGACCGCCGGCAGGCCAGACGCTCGTCAGCACAAAGATGGGCCTGCACGAATGGGCGTATAGCAACGACTACAACCCCGCGCAACGCCAGAAGATGGTTCACATCGACTTGGTCGAACGTTTCAGCAAGATGACGGTTGAAGTGGAGGCTGGCTTTTCGGCGGAACAGACAGCCCGAGAGGTGGAACGTTGCCTCAACTGCGACGTCCAGACCGCGTTCACTGACAATCTGTGCATCGAATGCGACGCTTGCATCGACATTTGCCCCGTGGACTGCCTGACAATAACGACAAACGGGGATGAAAGCGATCTCAGGAAGCGACTGACGGCGCCTGCCGACAACTTGACGCAGGGACTTTTCGTTTCAAATGCCCTCAAGCAGACGGGCAGGGTCATGGTCAAGGACGAGGACATTTGCGTTCATTGCGGTCTTTGCGCCGAGAGGTGCCCGACCTACGCTTGGGACATGCGTGAGTTCACCCTCCTGCTTCCCTACGCTGGGCGTCCTGCTCCAGCCGACACCATCGCCGTCACGGCGGAGGTGAAAGCGTGAGCGCTGGCATCAACGATTTCGCATTCAAGATTGCGACCGTGAATGGGACGGGTTCAGGAAGTGCCAACGGGCTCATCATGCAGGCCATCTTCAGGATGGGCATCCCGGTGACGGGTAAGAATCTATTTCCTTCCAACATCCAGGGGCTGCCCACGTGGTACGAGATGCGGGTCAGCGGCAAGGGATATACGGCACGAACGCCGATCTTCGATGTGATGGTCGCCCTGAATCCGGCAACCTACGCAAAGGACATCACGGAGGTTCGGTCAGGCGGCTGGGTTCTCTACGACTCCACATGGCCCTTGGACGACAAGCTTCAGCGAGACGACGTGACGTTCATCGGAGTTCCCCTCGCCGCCATGTGCAACGCGGAATTTGCAGGAGTGCGTGAGCGAATCTTGATGAAGAACATCGCCTACGCGGGGGCGCTTGCCGCCCTTTTGGACATCGACGCGGATGTCATTCGCGCTCTCACTCAAGAGAAATATTCGAAGAAGCCGGCTCTCCTGGAATCGAACCAACAGGCGGTTGACCTTGGCTACAACTATGTCAGGGCGAATTTCGAGTGCCCGCTACCCATCCGCCTTGAGAAAATGGACGCCACGAAGGACAGCATTCTCATCGATGGCAACACAGCGGCCTCATTGGGGTGCGTTTATGCAGGAGCGACGGTTGGAGCCTGGTATCCGATCACACCTTCGACGTCCCTCATGGAGGGGTTCAAGAGCTTCTGCCAACGTTTCAGAGTGGACCCAGAAACCAAGAAGAACCGGTTTGCCATTCTACAGGCGGAGGACGAACTTTCAGCAATCGGCATGGTGATCGGCGCCTCATGGGCCGGAGCAAGGGCCTTCACGCCAACGTCGGGACCCGGAATCTCCCTGATGAGCGAATTCCTGGGCCTCGCCTATTATGCGGAGGTGCCCGCCGTTCTATTTGACGTGCAGCGTACGGGACCCTCGACGGGCATGCCCACCAGAACGCAGCAGGGAGACCTCCTCTTATGCGCCTATGCATCACATGGCGACACTAAACACATATGCCTTTACCCGTGTGATCCGCGTGAAGCCTTCGACTTGGCGGTGGCGGCATTCGATCTAGCCGAGCGATTTCAGACTCCCGTATTGGTCTTGAGCGATCTCGACATTGGCATGAATGATTGGATGGTGCCCAAGCTGACTTGGGACGACCGCTATAGACCGGACCGAGGCAAAGTCCTCAATGCCGAAGAATTGGAACAGGCAAAGACCTTTTATCGCTTCTTGGATGTCGACGGCGACGGCATACCCCAGCGTTCGTTGCCCGGCGTCCATCCAAAGGGCGCCTATTTCACTCGTGGATCGGGGCACAACAAGTACGGCGGCTATACAGAGGAAGGGCCCGAGTATCGGGAAGTGTTGGACAGAATCGCCGTCAAAGTGAATTCAGCCGCGGACGCCGTTCCGAAGCCATTTGTACGTGGTTCCGGAGCAAGCATCGGAATTGTCACGGTGGGAGGTTGCCACGCGGCGTGCATGGAGGCGATCGACCGACTCGCCGATGACGGCGTGAAGGTGGATTACATGAGAGTGCGAGGGTTCCCGTTCTGCGAAGACGTCCGCGAATTTCTCGAAAGCCATGAAACCGTTTACGTCGTTGAGCAGAATAGGGAC
>CAZUCK010000090.1:0-8568 GCA_964619505.1 uncultured Fimbriimonas sp.
CAGACCCCTTAGGGAGAGATTCGCTGATTTTGAGCTTCATCGAAGAGTCGGCGCACAGATGGATTCGGCTTCCGCCCTGGCTCTCGCGGAATCTGCTTGTGACTAAGGGCGGAGGAACCCCGGAAGCGACAGGTCTCGTCGTAAGATGTTCTGGAGAGGGCTTTGGAGAGGAAAGAAGAATGAATGATAAGGAATGCAGTTCGGTCGTCAGGTCCAACGTCTCAGCCACCGACTGGGAAGATTATCCGATGCCTGAAGAGATCATCATTGAAGGGCGACCCTTGGCAAAAGTCCACTGGTTGCATGCCAGCGGCGCCGGGCAGCCGGGCTACTATGTGGGCCTGTGGTCAGCTGAGCCGTCAAGATTCAATTACACGTTTGAGATGCACGAATCTGCGCATCTTCTCGAAGGACACGTCATCGTTTCCCAGGAAGAGGGGCCGACATTGAACCTTCTCCCCGGCGACATCGCCTACTTTCCGAAAGGAGCCAGAACCGTTTGGGACATCAAGGAGCCGATGAAGAAATTCTTCATCGATACCGATTGACGCGGCCCTCCGTGGCGCAAGGCGGCCACCCTGTGGAGCCTCGGTTCTAATGGTACGGCTGAGCCGGGGCAAGCCATAATGCTTTAATGGCATCACCCGATCTCCGAAAGCTCTGGAAGCTGAACCAGATAGATTCCGCACTGGTTGACATCCGAAAGAGAGCGGCCGCGCTGGATCCCGGGAAGAAACTGATGGCCGATATCGCCGCTCTCGAAACCGAACTCGCAGAGGTCGGTGGGAAAGGCAAAGCCCTCTCAGGCGAGCTCGCGGACTTGGAACTTGCCCAACTCGGTGCAGCCGACAAGATCAAATCCATCGAAGCCAAGCTCTACTCAGGCAAAATCGTCAACCCCCGAGAAGTCGAGGCGTACCAACTTGACGTCGCCGCACTTAAACGCCAGCGGGCGAAACACGACGACCGCATCATGGAACTCCTGGAACTCGTGCCGCCCGCCAAAGAAGTCGCCGCCGAAGTTGAGGGCCGTATCGCAAAGGCCAAAGCGGCCCTTGCCGCCCATCGTAAATCGGTTCTTGAAACGCAAGCCAAGATGCAAGAAGAGTTCAAGCGCCTCAACTCCGAAAGACCAGGTGCCGCCGCTGGAATCGAAGCCGGACTCCTCGCCCGATACGAATCCGTCAGGGCCAAGCACGGCACCGGCATGGCCGAAATCATCAAAGGCCGCTCCTGCTCCGGATGCGGGAACCACCTCCCTGAAAGAACGCTCGAAGCATTGAAGGTCGAAAGGACCGTCACTTGCGAGCAATGCCATCGTATCCTCTACTACACGGATGGACTGGTGTGAAAAGAACCCTTTGCCTAATCTTCGCATTGCTCATCGTCGGGTGCGCCAAGTTCCCAACCGGCGCAGGCGCGCTTACGGTCAAGAGGCTTTTTTTCACTATGACCGTTGCGGGCCAAATCAACCCCAACTACGTTTACATCTTCGTCCTGCGGCCATCCAACTTCATTAATCCCACCGACCAGGGCCCCATTCCCGTCATCGCACCACCCTGGGGCAACGGGTTCGTCGCCGGAAACGCCGCTTATTTCGTACGCTGGGACCCCACCACGGCGCCCGCATACACTCTCTACCAATTTCGCGACTCGACCCTAATCCAGTACTTCCCGATCGGCGCGCCCATCACTTACACCGATGTCACCACAGGCGCCAAAACCCTCCAATTCCAACTCGATCTCACTCAACTCGCCACTACGCCGAGCGACGCCGCCAACTATCAGTCCATGCAGGTGAACTTTCTAACCATGGACAAGGTCCCCCAAGGCAGCACCGGCTCGAAGGTTTGGGACGCCATTGGCAACGGCGCAGACCCCAGCCAAATCAATGACTGGATCACCATCCCCCTAAGCGCCAACGGCATCTATAACAACCAGTTCTATAACAACCTGGAACCCACAGGTGACTGCGCCGACCCCGACCTCGACATGTCCGATTTCAGCGTCGAAGTCCGCGTGAATTGAAGGACGCCATCCGGTAAAACCAAATAGCGTCATGCCCCGAGTCTCCATCCTCCTCACATGCTTCAACCACATCGGCTACCTGCCCATGTGCTACAAAAGCATCCTCGATCAAACTTTCAAGGATTACGAAGTCATCGCCATCGACGATGGATCGACCGACGGCACGCGAGCCTGGCTCAAAGAACACGTCGAAGGCGCCACCCTAATCTTAAATGAAACCAATCTCGGCACCTATGCGAGCCTGAACGTTGCCCTGAAGGCCGCCAAAGGGGAATACATCGCCATCTTCAACGATGACGATCTCTGGGCTCCAACCAAGCTTCAGCGCCAGGTCGAAATGCTCGACGACAATGCCGAAATGGGCCTCGTCCATACTGACGGCGGTTTCATCGACGGCGAAAACCGCATCATTAAAGGCTCGCCACTTGGCTTCGACTTTCCCCGCACTGAAAACGGCGACATCTCCGTCGCTCTTGTTTACCAAAACAAGATCATCGCAAGTGCGGTTCTCGTCCGCAAAACTTGCTTCGATAACCTTGGCCTCTTCAATCCAAATTACTTTGGCTCCGGAGACTGGGAGATGTGGATACGCATCGCGGAGAACTGGCACGTCGGATTCATAGATCAGAAACTCACCTATTACCGCGTTCACGGTTCCAATGCCAGCCACAAGCTCGACCGCATTTGGCACGACGACGAAATACTCCGCAAATGGCTTGTCCCACGCATCGATCGCTACCGAGAACACTATGACGACGCCTCCGTCAGGAGGGCCAAGTGCCATAACTACGCTGCTCTGGGCACGGTCCTCACCCTCAACGGCCACCCTAGTGAGGGACGCAAAGCCTACGCAAAGTCACTTTCCGAGGACCCATTCCGATTCAAAAGTGTCCTCCGCTACATGGCCACCTACCTCCCCACGAAACTGTTCCGCAAACTGAATTAGCCATTTCGAGTTCGGCGACCGGCGCCAGCTCGCTCAACTTTGGATTCAATAGATCGCGGCGTCCTTCCCGAAACTCCTTCCCTTGGAGCGCAACGACAGGGGGAGGTGGCTCGCTCCGGCGAGACGAGGAGGATCCGTGATCTGCCCTCCCTGAAACGGGGGTAAAGCCTGCCATGAGCGAGTCCGCGAGTCGAAAGGGTCTGTGAACGAATTGAACAGGTAAGGGGGGCATTTCTGTGCGGCGACCCGTCGCCGCCCCCTGCGAAGTGACCGCAATAGCCACCGCAAACCACAAATCTGTGAGACACTAAAACCGGATGGAAACCGAACGCATCTACCTTGACTACGCCGCCACCGCGCCCCTTCTCCCCGAAGCCAACGAGGCCATGCGACCCTGGCTGTCTGGATTGAGCGGCAATCCGTCCAGCCTCCACGAAGAGGGCAGAAAAGCGAAGGCCGCGATCGATACCGCACGTCAAGATGTCAGTGACGCGCTGGGATGCATGTTCGCCGAACTCATCTTCACCTCAGGAGGCACCGAAGCCGCCAACCTCGCCATCCTCGGCGTCGCCCTCGCCAACCCCAACCGTGAAAAGAACCGAATTCTTCTCGGCGCGGCAGAGCACCACAGCGTCCTTCACACTCAAACGATCCTGGAGCGGCTCGGCTACCACGTCCAACTCCTGAAGGTGAACGACATCGGCCGCGTCCGCTTGGACGAAGTGGACTACCTCCTCGGCCCCGATGTCCTCCTCGTCAGTGTCATGCACGCCAACAACGAACTAGGCACCCTCCAACCCGTCACAGAGATTGTCCGCCGCGCCAAAGCTCACCGCGCTCTCGTCCACTCCGACGCCGTCCAGACCTTCCTTGGATGGAACTGGACGACCGATAAGCTCGGGGCAGATCTCGTCAGCATCTCTGCACACAAGATCGGCGGCCCCAAGGGCATTGGGGGACTCTTTGTCCGCGCCGGAACCAAGATTCGCCAAGTGCAGGTCGGCGGTGGGCAGGAGCGCGAACTCCGCGCAGGAACGGAGAACGTTGCCGCCATCGTCGGCTTCGCCGCCGCCGTCAAGCAGGTTCAAAAAATGGGTCTCACTGAGCGTTCCGAAAAGAAGCGTCTCGCCCGCGCCGCCTTCCTCGCCGCCATGGACCGCAACCGCTTCAAGGAGACCGTCACCGACCACCTTGACATCCTTCCAGGGCACGCACACGTCCGAGCCCCCGGCATCGAGGCCGAAACGATGCTGATTCTCCTGGATCGCATGGGTATCAGCGCCAGCAGCGGCGCCGCCTGCTCCAGCGGCAGCCTCGAGCCCAGTCACGTCCTTGTCGCCTGCGGCTACCCACCCCTCTACGCTAAGGAAGGCCTCCGCTTCACTTTCGGGCCGGATACGACGGTCGACGAAGCCAAACGCGCCGCCCAAATCGTGAACGTCGCCGCCAACCAAATCCTCTCCCAACGCGCCGGGGTCTGAGGGTTTGGACATCGTAAGGTCACAATGTCGAGTGCAGGGCGTTAGCCAGCGTTAACCCTTGTTTGGGCCCCTGTCTGATGAACCTTGATGCCTCCTGGCACAACGGGCGATTCATGGTCAGCCCAAGAGCTGAGATAATCGCCACACTCGAGATCAAGATAAGGCTACGGTTTTCGACTTGCCCCGCTTCTCTCACGTCCTCACCGCGAAATACCAAAATGCCGCGACACCGAAATACCCAACCCTCAAATCGAAACACGGCCCCTAGGTATCGTCAAAACCACATGCCGCTTCCTATCGAAGACTTCACGCCGCGCCAAATCGTTGCCGAACTTGACCGATATATCGTGGGCCAAGACGCAGCGAAGCGTGCGGTTGCCGTCGCCCTTCGGAACAGGTACCGGCGCCAGCAACTTCCAGCAGCTGAGCGTGACGACATCCTGCCCAAGAACATCCTCATGATCGGTCCCACCGGGGTCGGCAAGACGGAAATCGCCCGGCGGCTCGCCCGCATGGCCCGCGCACCCTTCCTCAAAGTGGAGGCGACCAAGTTCACGGAGGTGGGCTACGTTGGCCGCGACGTGGAGTCGATGATACGCGATCTCGCAGGCATAGCCGTGCGCCTGGTCGAAAAGGAGCGCGCTGATGAAGTCCGAGTCCAAGCCGAAAAACTTGCCATCGATCGTCTCGTGGACATGCTTGACGAAGAACGTCCGCGCACAAAGCGCCGTATGGCTACCACCGCATTCAATAACCCCGTCATGCGCCAAGCCTTCGAAATCTTCGGCAAGTTGGACGAGGCGTATTCGGAGGAAGACTATGTAGCCGAGGCGGAAGATGACATCAAGCGCCGCCAGGCGCGAAGGCGTCGGATCCACAAGGACCTGCTCGCGGGAAGGCTGAACGACAAAGTGGTCGAGATCGAGGTTGAGGACACGTCCAACCCGTTCGTCCAGGTTTTCACCCCCCAAGGCATGGAAGAAATGGGCCTGGACACGAATCAGGCGGGCAGCCCATTCCCCTCACGGCGATCCAGCCGGCGCGTCACCGTCGGCGAGGCAAAGGAAATCCTGGCCTCCGACGAAGCGCGCAAGATGATCGATCAGGCCGCCGTCAAGCGCGACGCCGTCCATCGATGCGAGCAGACGGGCATCATCTTTCTGGACGAACTGGATAAGGTTGCGGGGAAGGGGGGTGGCGCAGGTCCCGATATCAGCCGAGAGGGTGTGCAACGTGACTTACTCCCAATCATCGAAGGCTCCACGGTTGCAACCAAGTTCGGCCCCGTCCGGACCGACCACATCCTATTCATCGCTGCGGGTGCTTTCAACACCGCCAAACCCAGTGACCTGATTCCCGAACTCCAGGGCCGGTTGCCGATCAGAGTCGAACTCGAAAGCCTCACTGAGGAAGATTTTCGAAGGATACTGAAGGAGCCGCGCAACGCCTTGACCAAGCAGTACGAGCGCCTTCTGGATACGGAGGGCGTCACCATCCAATTCACGGACGACGCTGTGGACGAGATCGCAAGACTGGCCGCCGAAGTCAACGCCAAGACCGAGAACATCGGCGCGCGCAGACTTCACACGGTGATGGAACGTCTGCTTGAAGACGTCCTTTTCGACGCCCCAGACCTTGCCGCGCATACGATCATATTCGACGGTGCAAAAGTGATAGAGAGGCTAGAGGGTTTGGCGAAAGATGTCGATCTCAGTCGTTACATCCTCTAGCTTTGATGTTTCAGGGTTTCGGCGGGATCGCCGGTCTGACAAGCGGCTTCACCAGCAGGGGCCGTGCCCCCGCAAGCGTCTTCGACGTCAACGGCGCACCCCAATCCTCCATGCCGACGACTTTTCCGTCGCTGTAGGTGATGATGATCCGCTGATACGTGAAGCTGACTTCTTGGATGGCCATGTTCCCCTGGCCACCGTATCCGCTGGTGGCCCCTTCCTGAACGCCCTGAGCGTATGAGGCAAGGGATGCGTTGACCAACTGAACGGTCATCTGAAGCGTTTGAGTGCCGGTGCGAGGGTCTGGAGCCCAAATTTCCAGCGAAACGTCGCTCAAGTTCTCGTTGTTGACGAGCGCATTGAACAGCTTCGGAGACGACTGATCCAAGTCTGTGACGAACGTCAACGGTTCGTGCGTCCTCTTCCCGGTCGGCAATCCAGATTGAGGGTCACGCGTCGAGCTGACCCGCTCGCCGTAGGCCAACACCTTGATGCCGCCTTCATGTCCTTTTTGCGTGACGCCGCCCTTGATCGCGCCGGACTTTTGCCCGGTGACCTTGAGGAACATCACTTCCGCTTGCGCCGCCGATGCCAGCGCAAGAGTGGCGGCAAGGATGCCGCCCGCCACGAAATGGGTGAATCTCATGCGAACACCTCCTTTCTATCGGACTTCGACATCAAACGCGCGCTTCCCAATCGTCCGACGCCGTTACGCCGCCGTCCACGAACGTGATCTCGATTTTCTGGAACGTGAACGAGATCTCTTGGACGACCGTCGGAACTCCAGCCTTGTCCATCGTCTTGTGGACGAAAGAGGCGACGTTTGCGTTCGTCAGCTTGATCGTCATGTACTCCTTTTCCATGGCGGCTCCACCGGCTGCGCCCGTTGTGGGCCTCCAAATGTGAAGCTCGACATCCGGCAAATTCTCGTTGGTCACAATCGAATTGAAAAGCAAGGGAGACGACTTGTCGAGTTCTGCGGTGACCACGAACGGCTTATGCATGCGCTTGCCCGTCGGAAGCCCGGACTGAGGATCACGAGGCGAGATGACGGAATACGAGTAGTCCAGCACCTTGATCATGCCTTCCCGGCCCTTTTGGATGACTCCGCCCTTGATGTCACCCTGCTTCTGGCCCTTGGCCTTCAAGAACATGGTGTCTGCCGCGCACGATAGAAGCGGCATGGCGAGCGCTGCAACGAGGGCAGTGCCCAACAAAGCGTTTCGAAAATTCATAACATATCCCTCCTGACTGGGGCTGTGCCCCGCAAATTCAAGTTTACTGACGTGCGACCGTCAAAGTGGTCACTCTCAATTTGTGGTTGCGTATTTGATGGTCCCGTACCGGCGAACCCATTGGCGAGATTCTTAGGTTTAATCCTGTGCAAACCAACGCCGACGTAAGATCAAACCCATGCCCACAATTCCCGAAGCCGTACGCCCCATCGAACTCGCCGAAATTATGGCGGCACGTGAGCGCATCGCCAAAACCATTCTTCGCACCCCGCTGGTCCGATTGGAACTTGGACCCGGACAGCCAGACATCCGGCTTAAGTTGGAGAATTTGCAGCCGATCAATGCCTACAAATTAAGGGGCGCTGCCAACGCAGTCGCCATGCTGTCCGATGCTGAACGAAGCAGGGGCGTTTGGACGGTCAGCGCCGGGAACGCGGGGCAAGGTGTGGCCTATGCCGCCAGCCAGGCTGGCATTCCGTGCACAGTGGTGGCCATTAAGACGGCTCCAGCAGCCAAGCTCGATCGAATGAAGGCTCTGGGGGCGAGGCTTGTCCTCGTATCCTATGAAGAAGCTTGGAAAATCGTCGATCAGCGCGAGTATACAGGTGTCGAAGGCACGTTCATCCACCCCTTCGATGACCACAATTTCATCGCTGGACACGCCACCATGGGTCTTGAGATTCTTGAAGACGAGCCAGCGACCGCGGTGGTCATTGCCGGCATCGGTGGCGGCGGGCTCATCACGGGTGTCGGCAGCGCAGTCAAGGCCCTAAAGCCGGAAGTCGAGGTCTGGGGGGCCGAGCCCGAGACGGCGGCGCCAGTGTCTCTTTCTTGGGCCGTGGGTTCGCCCCAGGTTTTTTCGGATTGGAAGGCGTCGTTCGTCGACGGCGCAGGCGGCCAAAGCGTGTTCCCACGCATGTACCAACGCATGAAGCCGCTAATCGAAGGCAGCATCGTCGTCACCCTCGAACAAACGATGGTGGCCATGCGCATGATGGCGGAAAAGGCTAGGATCATCGCCGAAGGAGCCGGCGCCCTGCCGCTCGCAGCCGCGTTGACGGGCAAAGCCGGACCGGGCCCAATTGTATGTGTCGTCTCGGGAGGCAACATCGATCTGAAGAAATTCTGTGAACTGATGGCCACTGCCG
>CAZUCK010000091.1:0-8566 GCA_964619505.1 uncultured Fimbriimonas sp.
CCAAGCAGATGATCGCTCTCCGGGCAGCCAACGTACGCGGTTATACTCGAAGTCCCTTGGCTTCAATGATTGTAACTGCGCATCGGGTCTCGGTCTTTCGTAAGATTTGGAGCATCTTCCTGATCTACATGAAGGACAACTTCGCGTACCCGGTGGCCAGCGGACTTTGGGTGCTCGCGGACGCACAAACGGCAATCATTCTTCCTGCCGTCTGGGTCGCTGCTGCTGGTCCAACTGGGACGATAGCTGGCTTTGATCGTGGTGGAATTGTGACCTACTATTTGGTGTCAATGGCCTTGGCCCAATTCATCACTTGCCACCTCATGTGGGACATCGCGTGGGACGTGCGTGAGGGTTTCTTCAGCAGTCAACTCGTGCGGCCTCTAGATTATTTTCTGACCCAGACGGGTCGCAATTTCGCTTGGCGAGTCACAAAGTTGTCTCTGTTCTTGCCTCTCTACGCGGTTGTAATCGCGGCGTACAGCGCCTCAGTTCACCTTGGCCAACTTCATTTCAGCGGCGCCTTTTTTCTTTCGGTCGTCCTTGCTCAACAATTGAGCTTTGTCGCGGCTTACTGTATGGCAATGGTCACGCTGTGGACTACGGAGTTTGAAAGCGTCCTGAGGCTGTATTACATTCCGGAATTCATCCTGTCTGGAAGGACGGTCCCCCTTTCTTCTCTCCCGGTCGGAGTAGGTGGCCTGGCGACCTGGACGCATTTCAAGTATACGAATTCGTTCCCTTCAGAAATGCTGCTGGGCAGAGTCAATGATCAGCACGTCATCTTGGGCCTTGGCTTCCAAGTTGGATGGATCGTTTTCTTTGTCGCCTTGTCACGAGTTCTTTTCAAACTTGGTACCCGGCATTATTCCGGTGTGGGGATGTGAGGATATCTCTTAGCCAAACTGTCAGGGGTGATGGAACATTACAAGGAGTGAAGCAGATTTCGACGTCATCGTTATTGGCGGCGGCGCCGCTGGCATTATCGCCTCATGGCGGGCTGCAACACTTGGGGCAAGAACGCTGCTTCTCGAAAAGACGGAAAGGTTGGGGACCAAAATTCTCATCTCTGGGGGAGGCAAGTGCAACATCACTCATGAAGGTCCCATTGAAGAACTGTTGAAAGCGTTCCGACCCAATGAGGCGCGGTTCATAAGGCCCTCTTGCTACCGATTTACAAACCTCGATGTACTCACGCTGTTCAAGGATCGTGGGCTTGAGGTTTACACGCGGCCCGACGGAAGAATCTTTCCCGTGGACAAAACGGCAAAGGATGTCGTCTCCGTTCTCAGGGCCTGTCTTGTAGAAGCCGGCGTCACAATTTCGCTCGGGGTCGCAGTTAGCGGGTTGCTCGTCGAAGAAAGCGTTGTGGTGGGTGTCCAGATGGCCTCCAAAAGCATCTCGGCAAATGCCGTCATCGTGTCAACCGGCGGAAGCTCGTATCCAGCAAGCGGCACGACGGGAGATGCTTGGCCCTGGGCAAAAAAGGTTGGGCACTCCATCGTTAAGATTCGCGCTGCCCTGGCTCCCATTCATCTCATCCTGGACGGAGACTGGGCGGCAAATTCTGGCGTCTCGCTCAGAGATTGCATCCTGAAGGCGAGGCAACACGGGAAAGAAATAGCTCGCTGGCGAGGGGACTTGTTGTTCACCCATCAAGGGATTTCCGGACCAACGGTTCTGGGAATCAGCCGGTGTGTCGCTGAGCACTCGGGGCTAGGACCGATTACCGTCGAGGCAGATATTTTGCCGGACCAGAGTTTCGAACACCTCACCCAAGAAATACGCAGCTGGGCGCTCGCGAACCCACGACGACCTTGGTTCTCGTATGTCAGTGGTCTGATGCCGGAGCGCCTTGCGTTGAAACTCCTTGAGTCGTTACAGGTCTCACCAAATGGCATCGGCACCGAGTTGGATCGAAAGGGCAAGAATCGTCTCGTTGCCGAACTCAAGGGCTGGCAGCTTGGCACGGTGCGTGACGTGCCCATCGAGAAGGGGGAAGTGGTGGCTGGTGGAATCATGCTCGACGAGGTGGATCCTCAATCGATGCGATCGACAAAGTGCCGTGGTCTTTTTCTATGCGGAGAAGTTCTCGACATTGCGGGCCCAGTCGGGGGATACAACTTGCAAGCGGCGTTCTCGACAGGTTACGTCGCGGGCGAGACTGCGGCGTTGGATGCAATTCGTTAAAGCTTAATCCTCGCCCGCGAACATAGGTTCAGGAACATGGTCAAATTCTCCTGCCTCGATGTCGTTCGCCATGAGAGTGGCAAATTCTTTCAACTGAGGATCACCCTCCTTCTTGGCTCGCTCCCTCAGAGCCGTGACCACTTCGCCCCGCATTTCAGGTTGCCATTCCACAACGTGAAAGAGGCCGTGGATGGCGCTTCTGCGCCCAATCTTGCTGGATGTGTTGAGACACCTAATCAGGAGGGGGCCACCGGATTTGTGGGGCAAATGGCCTCCAAGCACGACGCCTGCTTTGAAGACCGTCCGTGCGTAGTCGTCCGTGGCTTGCCGGATCAACCCGGCCATTGCCTCAACCGCTGCATCTTCCTCCTTAGTGTTGGAAACGAAGGCGGGCAGATCCTCGAAAAGATCCAACACGCACCATTGGGCGATTCGCCTATTCGGGTGTCTCTGGTCATTTAAGATGGCTACGAGTGCCGCGGCAAAGATCTTGGAGCCCGCGTGCGTCTCGATTTCGACACTGGCGTAGTGAGCCACGTCACGGTCTTCGCAATAGAGCAGCTTGAGAAGGTCTTCAGGCGCCAGGTCGCGTAGATGTCCCGCAAAGCGGCCGGGTTTCATCAAGCACCTGTTGATCGCGAACTGGCGCTGAAAAAGGGGTGCGCATTCGTTTGTGATGTTCTTCAGCATCTCCATTCGATCCGCGCCGCGTGCTTCGACCCACAGTTCCTGGCAACGGCCAAACACGCCGTGTCTTGTCGTTGCCACTTCGACCAAGAAGGTCTCACCGTTCGCTTGAAAGGAGTCCTTCCCGGTCCAATCGCTTGGCAATACGTGAAAGTCGTAACTGATGGGATGAGGCGGCCAATGAAACTTGACCCTGTGCCCAGGCTTCTTCGCGTCAGTCAATCCGCCGTTGGCAAGGACGGATTCATCAATGTACGCCTTGAGAGATTCCACCAAGTTTTCGGGAGATGGCAGGGTCTGGCCGTTTGCTGTCATGGATAGAAGGGGCGATCGTGCACCGCCCTTGAATCTTACCGGCTTAGAACTTGTCTGTTCAGGAACCGATCCATTTGATCCTTGGTGTCGCGCAGATGAATCACCGTCATTTCATCGAGGTTTGCTTTCGAGTGAAGCTGTGATCCGAACCTTGCCGACAGCCTTCGGAGTGAGTCCGAAGCCAGCATTCTCACGTCTTCTGCAATCTGACCCTGAGGTGCCCCGGCCTGAACAATCAACGCGGACACCGCGAATCGCTGGAGATCTCTGCGGGTCGGTTCAACGCTCTTGTTTTCACCAACCTCTCGAAAGACGGCGCCTAGAATTGAGCTGAAATGCTCTTGAATGGTGTAAGCATCTTTGGCGCCTTCAAGCTTGTAGGAGTTTTCAACGATACGGTCCGTCGTATCCGCGCTCATGAGGCTCGCGTACAGCATGTCTTCAAACCGGCTCGTAATGTCCCGCAAAGGAGCGGTCCAGTTCGCACTTCCATCTTGGGCCGGGTCGACGCTGAGGTTTAGCATGACTTGCTTGCTCAGCCGTAAAGAATCGGGCATGAAACAGTTCTTCGCGATGAGGTGCATCGCCTGGCGCTGCACAGTTCCGTTGACAGGGTTTAGCGTCGGTGCGGCACCCGCGTCGCCCACGAAACTTCGGCTCCCTCGGATTCCACCGACAAACCTTGCGCTCATGCGCCCCTGACGGAAGACCTCAAGGAGCGATTGAAGTACCAACCGTGTTCGCTTGTCAAAACTCTCACCATTGATGTCCAACTTTTCCACCGCATACCTGCGTGTTCGTGCGGCCGCTTCCAGGAGCTTCTCACTGTAATTGACCGGGTCCTTGCCGTTGTCGTATTGGACAACGTAGGGATCCCAGCGATTGACGTTCTCGTCGCTCATATAAGCGTGACCCGGGAGGCCCGATTGAGAGGCAATCTTGGACAGCGAAGGTCTTTCTCCGAGGGGAGTCGTCGCCATTGCAACAGGTGAGTAGCCGTATTGAATTGCCCAGTCGTCGTAAGGACCGACTGTCGGCATGAAGAAGTTACCGTGCCCTCGCAAGACGGCCTGAATGTTCACGGGCGTGTAGTCCATGACGCTGGCTGCGATTCCTTGATTTGAAGTCAAACTGTCGTCAGCAAGCTGCGCCGTCGTCAAGTTGGTGCTCGCTTCGAAGTTGTGTCGCAAGCCTAGGCAGTGCCCAATTTCATGGCTGATCGTGTCGGCGATGAATTCCTTTGCATACTCTTCCTTGCTGATCTTGAGGTTGGGAATCGTGTTCAAGGCCGCCCAGCCAAAGGAAGCCGATTCCGCTAACCCCTTTCCTTGCTCACACTCAAGTGAATGCCAACCGTACTTGGCCTTGGCTTTTTCAAGCTCTTGCCTGGCCCTTGCCTTGTCAGGCTCCCAGATCATTTCATCCGCCGGCTCGTTAGGATCCGAGAGCCGCGTTAGAGCCTCCAAAGATTTCGTTGCAAGGCCGGCGCTTGGGGTCACAAAGGTCTGATGTTCGTTCATGACCCAAGCCAAGTAGTTTGCGTCGAACGTCACACTCGCGTTCAGGACTTCACCGGTGAACGGGTCTGTTCTGAAAAGAGCCACCGAATAGGCCGCGCTGGGACTAACCGTCCAGCGGACGACGTTGAATCGTCCGTCCGAATGGTCAAAGTCCGCCGGGGGGTCTTGGACCTGGATCGCGTCCTTAAATCCGGCTTGCTCAAACGCCTTGTTCCAGCGGAGAATGCCTCGCTTGACCGCATCGCGGTACGCGATAGGAATGGAACTGTCAAGGATCCAAACGATGGGTTTAACCGGCTCTGAAAGCGCTTTTGTGGGATCCTTCTTTTGCAGGTTAAACCGCATGATGTAACGTTCGGTTCGATCTTCGTTCAGGAACCGATCCATTGAGTAGAACTCTTCCGTGAAGTAGCCAATTCTGGGATCGGATAGACGCGGCATATAGCCATCATCCTTTCGGTACCAAAAGTTGTACGTGATCTTGAGTGGCACGCTACGAGTGTCCTCAAGTTGGTTGTCGCTTGTGAAACCCAGCAACGCCATGAGTGGGTTCGCTTCACCTCCATGGGGCGAAGCGAAGTGCAGCTTTTCTTGGACGATCGTGTTGTCGGGGTAGCCTTTGACAGCTTCGACGCCGGAATGATCTCGATCCAGCATGTACTGACCGCCGAGAGAGAGATTTACCAACTCATTCAATTTGAAAGGCTCTCCGAACAGAAAACTGGAGATGTTGATGAGGTTGATCTTTTTCTCGGGGTTGTACGCCTCAATTCTGAAGTTGCCCAGGTTGGCCTCCGGGAAACTGCGGTCGCTGGCGACTTTCAATGGATCATCCTTCGACCAGCGAAACTTGAGATTCGGGCGTAAGATCAGAAGCTGATTGTCTTGCTTTTCCCATCGGAAAACGTCGATGGCGGTATCACCGACTGGATCACCCGCCTGAAGCGTTGCTGAAGCGCCGGTTGAAAGCGTAGCCTGGACTAGAAACAGCTTGCCGAGGGCACTGTCCGGCACCTCGACGAGCAAGTCCTTCTTGCGCTGGTACATCGGAAAGGGACCATCGATCCTTTTGAGATCTTTCAGTGTCTTGTCGTACTCTTCGAGCTTTGTTTTGTTCTCATCCTTCTTGGGCTCTGGAGCGCCCTTCGGCGGCACAGGTTTCGCATCCTGAGGAGGCGTTGGAGCGTCGTCGTCCATCTGCCCGAAGGCAAAGCCGTTGACCGTCATGCTAAGGCAGGCGGCAAAGGCAAGGCGAAGCAAGAATGATTTCGGCGAGTGTCTCATGCTTTTATTTGAATTCCATTTGGGCACGGCTATTTCTGCGATACGACACCTCGACACGGAGTCGTTTCACTTCCTCGATTAACTGTGACGATATTCAGCATTATTGGCGCTGATCGGCTTCGAAAGAGTCGCGGCCAGCTTGAATTTGCGGAAATGGCGCAAGAATACAAGGTTGAGACCCGGCCCAAAATCAAAAGTGCAAGCAGCTCTTTAGTAGGACGACGTGAAACGCAAATGGATTTCCGAGCTGGTCGTCAAAACAGTCGTAAATTAACGGTTCCATTCCATCAAACAGAATGGCGCGCTTAGGCGGAAAGGCGGGCATCTCTAGCGATGAAAGGGACCTCTTGATTGCCTGGCACTCATAGTTCTTACGTAAATAAAGATGGAGGCTACCGAGATCCAGAATTTCCACCCGGTACGCTCAGACAGACATGGCCATTCCAGAACGCGGAGAAAACTTCAGGGACTTCACAATTGGCTCCTTCGATTCGGCGAGAGTCCGTTCGCAGCGTCCACTTCTTTTGATCATTTGGAAAGTCGGTTGCAGCACAAGCAGAATGACCATTCCATTCTTTGACCGTCTCCAAGATTCATATCCGCAAGCTGAAGTCGTTGGAGTGGCCCAAGAGAGCGAGGAGGACCTTCGGAACTACATCGTGCAGAACAAACTGCGCTTCCGACAAATTGCGGATTCAGACCTTAAAGTCACTCGGCAGTTTGAAGTTGAATACGTCCCCGCGTACTGGTTGACCGACGCCGCCGGCGTGATCCTTGAAGCGGGATCCGCGTGGGAGCGGGAAAAGATGATTATTATCGGCGATGCTCTGGCCAAGATGACGGGAGTTGAGGCACGGAGCATCTTTCGTGAAGATGATTTGGTGCCCGACTATAAGCCCGGGTGAAGAGGAAAGTAAACCGCCGGTCGGCGGAATTGAGAGAAGCTCCTGAAAGCCGGACTTTATCCGGTAAAACATCGTCTTATGGCGGGCACTCTGGAATCGGAATCGGCATTCAAACATCTTCCCTTTATGGGCGTCATTCGGGTGAATGTGGAGGCCATGAAGGTTGGATATCGGATGGGGGATCCGGCTTGGGCCAATTTGGGCCAGGGGCAACCTGAGGTGGGAGAATTGGAGGGTGCACCTCCACGCTTCTCGCAGCTGCAAATAGACCCGACTGACCATGCGTACGGACCCGTTGAAGGAATTCCAGACCTGCGCGAAGCGGTGGCTGAGCACTATAACCGTCTGTATAGGCAGGGCAAGTCATCGAAGTACACCGCCGAAAACGTTGCGATCGCTTCTGGTGGCCGGCTAGCACTCACCCGCATCGGGGCGGCCCTTCGCCATATCAAACTTGGCTATTTCACCCCCGATTACACAGCCTATGAAGACCTTTTGACCACGTTTTCAGGCATTGAGCCAACGTGGATTGAGTTACGCCCGGAGGATGGTTTTCGAATTGCGCCGGAGGACCTCGACGGGAAGGTTGCATCTGAAGGCATTGGGGCTCTCCTGATCAGCAATCCATGCAACCCAACGGGCGTCGTGATTCGCAACGGCGAGTTGGCCGCGTGGGCCGAGATGGCGCGCAGGCGATCTTGCACGATGTTGATGGATGAGTTCTACTCTCACTATGTGTTTGGGCCCGAGGCGGAGCCCGTGAGCGCCGCCGCGGTTGTGGACGATGTGAACGAAGATCCCGTCGTGCTGATAGACGGCCTTACGAAATGTTTCCGGTATCCAGGATGGCGTGTCGGCTGGGTGGTGGCTTCAAAGGACACAATCCGGGCTCTGACAGCTGCTGGAAGCTTTCTTGACGGCGGACCTTGCAGGCCCATTCAGAGAGCGGCCATTGAAGTGCTCGAGCAGGCAAGAGCGGACCAAGAGACTTGTGCCGTACGAACGGTGTTTGCCGAAAAACAGAAACTGACCATCGAACGACTTTCGGCAATGGGGGTGAAGTTCCCTCAAGATCAAGAAGGAACGTTCTATGCCTTTGGTTCGATCGAGAGCTTGCCCGCGCCGTTCAACGACGGAATTGCCTTCATGTACGAAGCTTTCAAACACAGAGTGCTCACAGTGCCTGGGGAGTTCTTTGATGTCAATCCCGGCAAAGTAAGAAAGGGACCTTCGCCCTTGGCGGGTTATGTTCGATTTTCGTTTGGACCGCCAAAAGACACTCTGCTCGCGGGTTTAGACCGTCTCGGAGAAATGTTGAGCCGTTAACTTGCTCGTTCGAATGGTGACTGGCTTGGCGCCGAAAATCGCACGAGCAGAGCCCAATATTTTACAACACAAAAGCCGATTCATATTGACTTTCGACATGCCGAAAGGTACCATCAAGCTTCGCGCACACTTGCCTGGAGGCATGGATGAGAATTATTCAGCCCTCCTCGAAGAGAATCGGCCGATTCCTCGAGGTCCCAAACCTGATTGAATTACAACTTAATTCGTACAAATGGTTTCTAGAAGAAGGACTCCCCGAACTATTCAAAACGTTTTCCCCGATCTGGGATTTTACACAAACAAACTACATTGAACTCGTCAGCTTTACCTTAGGCGAGC
>CAZUCK010000092.1:0-1093 GCA_964619505.1 uncultured Fimbriimonas sp.
GCCCAGGGGGTTGAGGTTGAGGTCCATGCCCGGCTTGTCGCGTTTGGCCAGCGAGGCAGCGACATCGAGCGGGTTTCGAACGCAAAGAACATAGTGCGGTGTAAGGCCGAGTCGCTTGAACACCTCAATGTAAAACGGCAGAACGGTGCTCGTCAGCGGCTCCTTCCAACCCCACCGGTCGTGACCCACGAAATGCTTGACGAGAATGGCCTCGATTTGGCCCATCAGGCTCTCCGTCCGGGGAAGGGCCCGCCAGTTGGCCGGCAACGGACCCACTCGGTCGTACGCCATGTCAACGGATGCAAGGCACTGCCTGTTCAATTGCAGGAGGTCATTGAGTTCCCAGTAGCCTTCTTCGTTGTTCTTGTCTGCGGTCACGAGATCAACTTCGCGACCCATGAAGACACCCAGCCGAGACAAAGCGTTGGTGACGGCTGAAGTGCCGCTCCGATGCATGCCTAGGACCACAACGGGCCGCCCACTCAGGGTCGACAAGGAATCAACCTCCCGGCGGAAATATGCCCATTGACATGGCCTTCCCAGGGGCTCAGAATCTGGAAAAACGGGACAGAGACCATAAGGGTTTTGACACCGCCGTCAGCTTCGGGACAACGCGCCTTATGGTACCTGCGTGCCCAATCAGACCCCGAGTTTGACAAGGGCGTTTGACACGCTCGAAGTGCCGCTTCCATGCATCCCAATCACCACCACTGGCTTGCCCTTCAACGCCAATCGGGGCTTCTTTCTCTCTGCAAGATCGACAGCGAAGTTCGACTCATCCATCCGTCTGCGATTGCGCTATTCAAGGCTGAAGCTCCCGCTTTCCGGTCTGACGCCGCTGGGTCCGGGGGCCATCCGGCTAGCCAATCTATCGATCGTCGAGAGCTGTTGCTGCGCAACATTCAGTTGAAGCGTGAGTTGACGGATGAAATCGAGAGACACATACAGGTTCATCTCGACTAAGAACTCCAACTCAAGCTCATAGGGGCCCGATGCGTTGGGCGTCTGAACTTTAAGCTGGTTCTGACCCAGGGAGACGCTGAGACGCTGGCACCCCTGCTCGGATACCAAACGCCCGTCGGGGCCCGCCTGG
>CAZUCK010000092.1:1103-8536 GCA_964619505.1 uncultured Fimbriimonas sp.
CGCTGGAATGGATTTGCCGCGCACCTTCCAATGGGCCTTGCGCACCCAAACCGTGCATGGCAGGTGGTAGATCGAGGCCATGACGTTGCTCCCCGGTGGAGCTGGCACTGCAAGGGTAAGACTCTGCCAACCCGAACTCGGCCAGAAGTTGCAATCCGCCATGTTGGTGCCAGAGCCACTTCGCCAACCCAGCCTGACTGTTCCCTTCTGGAGGCCAGATTCCAGGAACATGGACTGCAAATCATCAAGCTCGTCCCACAATTCAAGAATGCGAGCGTCAAAGACGCCTTCCTGAAATGCCCCCGGATTTCCAACGGCCTCCCGACACAGTTCGAAAGTCCGCTTGACTATGGAGGGATAGGGCTCTAATTCCTCAACGGGCCGCCAACTGTGACTGAGGTCAGTTCGCACAACCGAACAAGCCGCGACCCAAGCATCATCGTCAGGCAGCAGTTCTGCCACAGCGCTCACCGTCGGCATCAGCGCCGAGCGGGTGTCTTCCAACAGCGCACGATACAGAACGATGCTTCTCGACTCGCCAATGCTTTCTTTCAGTGCTGCAAGCGTGTAGCGAAGCCACAGACCCATCGACAAGATCTCCGGCGTACGATCTCGTCTGGCGAGGGACGCCGCCACGTCAAGCGGATTGCGAACGCAAACCAAATAATGGGGCTTCAGATCATGGCGCCGGAAGACCTCTTTATAGAGGGGCACCAAAATCGTGGTGATGGGCTCTTTCCATCCCCAACAACGCTTGTTCGAATGATGCTGCTTGAGGATGCCCTCCATTTGGTTCACATAGGACTCTGCCCGTGGAAGCTCGCTCCAATTCTCGGGAATGGGCCTCACGCGATCGTAAGCCATGTCAAAGGCGCCCAAACACTTGCGGTTCACATCGAGGATGTCTTTGAGCTCCCAATAGCCACTCTCGTTGCCTGGGTCAGGCGGCACTAAGTCATCTTCTCGACCCCAGTAAGCACCCAGCTTTGTCAAAATGTTGGCGACAACGGACGTTCCGCTTCGATGCATGCCAAGAACAACGATTGGAGTGCCTGATAAACCCATGAAGCCACAACTCAAACTAGGAGAAGACCGAACATCGATCTTCATCCGCATTGGATGACGCCAAAAACGGGCCTGGTTTCAGTAAAAAAGACTGGGAACTTCATTACTTAGAGAATCCTCAGCGGATCGAAGGCGGATATGATTGAACTCTGCTCCAAGAGAGACCATGCAACACCGAAGACTCGCCGATTTTTCACACGCTGAATTGACCCAAATGGCCGACAGCCATCAAGATGCGGCGTTCCGCTACGCATTCCGAAAAGTGCCTCATGCCAAGAACGAGGGAGGCTACTTCGAGATGGTTACGGGCTTGCCAGACCCCTTTGGCAACATGATGTTCGGCCTTGATATCGAACCAGCCGAAGAACGGGTATCCAGCGCAACGGCTAAGGTCAAATCTCTGAATGTGCCCGCCCTTTGGTGGGTGGGACCATGCACCAAGCCCGATGATCTCGGTGACCTTTTGACCCGCCATGGCTGGGACGGGCCGAATCCCGTCCCCGCGATGGCGATCGACCTGGAAGGTTTTAATGCCCCCTCGGCTCCCATGGGATTTGAACTACGCAAAGTGCAGTCAAAGGAAGAAGTCGATGAGTGGACTCGAATTTGTGCCGAAGGTTCCAGCCTGCTGATCGAAGTGGCCCAACTGATGAACCCGGAAGCGGGGGGCCCGTTCCGCGCATACACCGGATTCTTGGACGGTCAACCTGTGGGAACCACTGCCCTTTTCACTGATCAAGGAATCGCTGGCATCTACTGCGTCTGCACCCTTCCAAGCCATCGTGGCCGAGGGGTGGGCTCCGCACTCACTTCGGTACCGCTGTGCATCGCCAAAGGCGAGGGCTACCGCACCGGCACCCTCCAAGCCTCGAAAATGGGCTACCCGATTTACAAGAAATTGGGCTTTCAGGACGTCTGCGAACTCAGCCTTTATGTCATGAAACCTACGTGAAGCGGGCGACTCAAGTGACCCTGAGGCGTGCGGCCTGATGTCCGGCGGGATGACGATCACGACCTCCCATTGAGTTCTCGGAACTGAATTAGAACGCCGACGCGTATGATGGTAGACGTACGTCTATTGAAAATATCAACCATGAAATCTGAACTGATCAATGACCAAGGTGAGTTGGTGGTAAAAGCCTCGCACACCTCATCACCACGAGACTTCGATTTTCTCATCGGCGACTGGTCGATCCACAACCGAAAGCTCAAATCGCGGCTGACCGGCTGCACCGAGTGGAGCGAATTTGACTTCACGAGCTCGACGCAATCGATTCTCAATGGGTTTGGCAACCTGGACGAGTCAGGTTCAACGATGAGGCTTTACAGCCCAAGCAGCACGTTATGGACGATCTATGGGGCATTTGCCGGTGCCACAACCCTCGATGTGCTCGTGGGCTCCTTTGAAGGCAATCTCGGCAAGTTCTTTGGGCACGACGTACACGATGGACAGCCCGTGATCTGCCACTTCCTTTGGGATAAGACTGACCCTCTTGCGCCGATCTGGAGCCAGGCGTTTTCCACCGATCACGGCCTCACCTGGGAATGGAATTGGACGATGACCTTCACCTGCCAGAACTAGAGCAGAGCGACACCAATCGTTGGAACGCCCACAATCGCTCTCGATTGATCTGTCCCAACGTACAACAAAAGGCACTAATCCGACGTCACGGCGCGATCTGCTGAAGGCGCTCGACTAGCACCGCATCAAGGCAGCGGTCGGCTGTGGGTCAGTTGAGTCGCATGGGTTCCATCGGAATTCATAACCCAAACCTCGAAATGCCCTCCATACCGGGACATAAAGGCGATCCTTTTCCCGTCCGGTGACCATGCTGGTTCCCAAACCTCATCGTTCGGGCCAATGCCGCGGCTTTGGGTTCCATCTGAAGCAAATTCATAGATGTGGGATGTTCCCGTTGGTATCGAGTCGTCAAAGACGAAATGTTTTCCATCCTGGCTTAGTTCTGGAGTGCTGCCGAACGCGATTTCGTGTCTGTTATGGCCAGATGGGTCAACGCTGCAAATCTGCCACATGCCGGCCTGGTCTGACTCGAAAATGATGCTCCTACCGTCTCCGCTCCAGCGCGGATCGTCTGAATTAGACGAGGGCGGTGTAAGCGCCAATGGTTTCGAACCGCTGCTCGATGCGACGTAGATCTGCCGATGACCTTTGGCGTCCGCATTGAATACAATCTGGTTCCCGTCGGGTGACCAGCAGGGAAAATGCTCGTTTCCCAAATCTTCATGAGTTAGGAAACGTTTCGAGTGCGTGCGCAAATCTTCCACGACTATCCTTCGAGTGTCTGACTTGCTGGGGGCAAAGGAATAAGCAATTTGCCTGCCGTCCGGGCTCATTTCGGGCATCAGATGAAGCCCGGGGCCGCTCGTAAGCGGCCGTTCTTTGCGGCTCGTTAAAGAGAAGACGAAGACCTGTGAAGATGCAGGTGGAAAGTCGGACCGACCGCGACAAAAGACGAGCCCGGAACCGTCGTGAAGCCACCGCGGATCGGCGGACTGCCACTGGATGTTGGACCGACAGCGTTTGCAGAGAGCCATAAATCTCTGCTCCTTTCGTAGGGAGGCGAAATCGTCGTTGTTTTCCAACTGATTTTGGTTGGTCAAAGCCTGTGGTGATGAGAGATTCCAAAATGCCCAATGCGTCACTTGTGCCGCCAAGATGGGCGGCAAGGCCGGCCGCCTCGAGCAAGCACGTCTGCCGGCTGTAATTGAGGGAAGACGCCTGCTCAAAGGCTGCTTTTGACTCCGCCAACCTACCGAGAGCCTCCTGGGCGATGCCAAGTCGATAGAATGCGCGACCGCTTTTCGGATCGTCACTTAGAATTTGATTCGCGATGGAAATGACCGTGTTCCAGTCACGAGCGCGCTTCGCAGCGTCCAATTCGGAATAAGTGCGCCGGCCTTCATCTTGCACATCGCAGGAGGTCCGGGGACTTACGCCTAACAGTAGCGTCGCCGTGACAAGAAATGTCGACCATGAGCGCATGCGAAATCTACAAAGCACGGGTGGGCCAAAGTTCCTTCAACTAAGTAGCGATCCCGCCTCGCTTTGAAGGTCCACCCACGCTAAGGCACTCACGTGAACTTATGGCGGGAATGTGTAGGGTCACCTTTCAGGTACTATTATCGGGCTCTCGGCGGTCATTTTAGGTTCAAATCGCCGCGCTGGACCGCATCGTTCCGCGACCAAAGTGCCAACATTTCTGCCAACATTTTTCCCCTTCCCTGAGACTCGGGGGGTCTTGTCTTCGACGACTAATTATGTAAAGAAGGTGCCATTAATGCGGCGAATCTCTTCAGTCTCTTCTTGGTTGGATGGGAAGACCTCGATCATGCTGCGCGAGCACCCGGAAATCAAACTCGCGAGAATCACTCGACCGTCGTCGGTGGCCGCGAGCTTCGCACGAATCGCGTCAAAGCCCGTGTCCCAGATGAATACCCTGAGGCCGTGGTCGCGAGCTGCCGTTGCCAGGGCCGCATTGATGTGGTCGTCAGAGAACCCATAACCGATGACCATCAGGTGGGTTCCTCCTTTGTTGATCACGGACCCGAAAGTCTGGGAGTATTGCGCCAAGAGGGGCTGAGCAAGAATCTGCTGGGCCTTCTGGTTGCCAACGACCATCGTCGAAGTGCCGCCCGCATAGTGCCAGTTGAATGATCCGTGGAGCTTGATATAATTGACTCGACCAGAAAAGTCGGTCTCGCCTTGCCAAGTCGGTACGCATCGCATCTCGTCCTCGAATGGCGGTATGCCGGTGCTGAACCAATACGAGCCGTTCGAGAACCGTTGCGAGGGGATCCCGGGGTGTCTGGGTATGGGCTGCGCGTTGTTGAAGTTGTACCAATGGCGTTCGAGGAAGAGGTCTTGGTTCAGGGTGAAGAGGTAGGTTGTGTCGCCATCGCAGCGGCGGCAGAACCGATTGAGGAAGCTCTGAAACCCGAAGATGTTGATCCAACCATGGGCATCCCACCGACCTGCAATCTGTCGGTCCATGGCGAGAAATGAGTCGAAGGTGGCGGTCTCAAGGGCCGCTCGCTCGGCATTGGAGAAATCCTCGACTCGACACCGAGCAAGGGCCACTTCGAACGAGGGCTCCGCGATGAGGAGGTCGCGGAGCGCCTTGCTTTGCTGAACCTGGGGGTGCCCCATGACGTCCTGCCAAAGCTCGGAAGCCAGACGCCCGCCCCAGTTCCAAGAGAGTCCAGCCCCGGTCAACAACGTGTACTTGACAGTGTTCCCATCGAGCATTTCCGAAAGCTTACCGAGATGAGAGAATCCAACTTTTCCGGCAGAAGGTACCCTCCTTCTCAGGCAGTTCTGCGGGCGGGTCAACCCCCGGGGCCGTTGCCCAACCGGGCCGGTTGCACCTTCGTAGGTGCAAGGGTTGACGCGGTCGCAGGTTCTGCCCATCCATACGCCAACCTTCTGCCGGGAAAGGAATCCACAAACGAGGGGAAACCCTCCCAAGCGGAGGGTCCCGCCTAGGCCTTTTTTGGCAGCGGCGGTAGGACCACCATCTCCAGGTTTCGGTCGAAGTCCTTCGGGATGTAGTCGAGTCGGAGGGCACACAATGTCTAGCCTGTGGCACAATCGATACGCCCGGATTGCTTTGGACGCAGAAAGAGCGGAGACGTGAGCATGGTTGGTAATAAACCAAAAGATAGCTTGCCATTAGGCCGAAGGGAATTCCTTCAGATGACTTCAACGGCGATGCTAGTCGCCGCCGCTGGGCAGTTCCCAGCCGCGCTGAGGAACGACGCCGGAGATGCCGCAGCGACGGAGCCATCCAAGTGGCGCCCTGGCCAAGATGTGGGCTTCCTGGGCGCAGCGGAAATGGCTGACCTCATCCGGAAAAAGCGGATTTCCAGTGTGGAGCTTGTCCGAACTCATCTCGACCGCGTCGCCAAATACAACAAAGCCTTGAACTCGATCGTTACTCTCGACGCCGATGGCGCGCTAGCACGAGCACGGGCCGCTGACGAAGCCATGACTCGTGGAGAAAATTGGGGGCCCCTACACGGCGTTCCGGTTACATTCAAAGATGCCCTCGAAACAAAGGGCATGAGAACAACCGCGGGTTTCCCGCCCCTCAAAAACTACGTTCCGACGGAAGATGCTCCCGTGGTTGCGAGGATCAAGTCGGCAGGAGCCATCGTCCTTGGCAAGACAAATATGCCTGTACTCGCGGGGGGCTACGAGTCGAGTAACCCCATTTTTGGAACCACCAGTAATCCGTGGAACCTCGCTTACACTCCTGGTGGGTCAACAGGCGGAGGCGCGGCGGCCATCGCTGCCGGGTTGTCGGCCCTTGAGTTAGGGAGCGATATCGCCGGATCGCTTCGATGGCCGGCTCACTGTTGCGGGGTTTTTAGTCTTAAGCCGACTGAGTGGCGTGTGCCCACAACGGGGCATATTCCTGAGCTTCCCGGCACGCCGCGAGGAATTAGGCACATGTTGGTTATCGGTCCGGTTTCAAGGAGCATTGAAGACCTCGATCTAGCTCTTCGCCTCATTGCGGGGCCAGACAACCAAATGTGGGAAATCCCTCCCGTGGGCCTCAGTTCCTCAAGCAGCGCAAGTCTCAAAGGCCTACGCGTTGCATGGACGACTCAATTCGGCGATGCTCCGGTTACCCCGGAAACTCGAGAGGCGATACATAAGTTCGTGGCCGATCTGGAAACTCACCATTGCAACGTGAAAGAATGTTCGCTCGCTAACTTCAATTTCGATGATGCTGCAACAACTCACGGTGCTCTTATTGCCGCCGAGGCTCCGTTTGCATTTCCGGCGGCTAAACCAGTCACCATGGGCGACTACATCGCCTTGCTAACCAAAAAGGACGGGTTCACCAAGACGATGGAGGAGTTTTTGAGAACATGCGACGTGCTCCTGACTCCAGTTGCTTGCATGCCTGCATACAGTCAGACGCCGTTAAGTTCAACGGAAGAAGTCAACGGTCAAAAACTGCCGAGAGGGGTTGCGGCCGGTTGGTATTGTGTGCCATTCAATCTCACCGGTCATCCCGCCGCGGTTATTCCGCTCGGCAAGTCCCAGGAGGGGCTTCCGATTGGTCTGCAACTCGTTACTCGGCGTTGGAATGAAGTCCGCCTCCTCGCTATCGCCAAGGAACTCGCCAAGCTGACGGTCGGTTTTCAACGCCCGCCGGGGTACTAAGGGCGTAACCCTGCGGCTTGGAAACTAACTTGCGAAGCATGAACCCTTACACCTGAGGCGAGCCGACGCACGCGGCCACCCGGAACAACTCGGCTTCGGAAGAATAACACTTTGAAGGTGCCCATGGCGCTCTCAATCGCCACGCCTGCGAGACCTACTGGCGGGAATGTGTAGG
>CAZUCK010000093.1:0-8279 GCA_964619505.1 uncultured Fimbriimonas sp.
TTTAGGGGGGGGACTACAGAAGTGTTTGCGGCCCCGGAGGGATTAGAAGCCGGGGACCTCGAGGGTTCACGAGATTGCGGCCAGGGATGGTCGATGCCGATGAAACAGTGGCTGGGCCTGCCCGGCTGGCACGCAACGTTGCATGCCGGCCAGATCGATTATCTACAGACTTGCTGGGACTATCAACATGTGTATGTTGGATGAATCGGCGGGTGGTCGGTTCAGACCGGCACGCCACCAAGACCAAGCTCAGAACATCATGGGCTCAACAAAGTTGATCAACATCGTTGGCCCACCCTATTTCGTTCCCAATACAGTCGTTTGATGCATTGAGTGTGCTCGAGTCAGCCGCGCCGCGCCGCCTCAATGGTCTTGATGTCGATCTTCTTCATCGTCATCATCGCTTCGAATGCACGCTTCGACTCGTCTCCGCCCGCTGCCATAGCATCGGTCAATGCGCGCGGAGTGATCTGCCAGGATAGGCCCCAGCGGTCCTTGCACCAGCCGCACATGCTTTCCTCGCCGCCATTGTTGACAATCGCATTCCAATAGCGATCTGTCTCTTCCTGATCCTCGGTTGCGACCTGGAAAGAAAAGGCTTCTGAGTGCTTAAAAGTTGGGCCACCATTGAGTCCTATGCAGGGTATGCCGAGGACGGTGAACTCCACCACCAGCACATCGCCTTCGCTACCGCCAGGGAAGTCCCCAGGCGCTTTGTGAACGGCCGTCACCTCCGTGTCCTGGAAGGTGGCGGCATAGAAAAGGGCCGCGTCATGCGCGTCCTTGTCAAACCAGAGGCAAATCGTATTTTTGGGCTTCATCGCTTTATAACTGTACTGGGTCGAAGTAGGTGTCTGAAAGCCGAGCCGGGCGGCGGGTCGATTTTTCATCCACCCATTGCGGACTTCTCGCACCGATCACTTGTTTCGAGCGCGGGCCCCAGGGCTGCACATCTCGACGGCCGGGCCACACCAAGTCTCGTGGGCGAATGCCGCGCGGTTCCATGCTCCCGCTCCATATGGAGGTGATGAAAGGCGGCCATGACTCCGGATCTCCGTTGCTTTGACGAAAGTCCGAGCCAATGGGAAATGTCTGTCCTGGCTTAGCCTACTTACCAATTCCCTCGCCGAAAAGGAAACGACGCAAAAACATCACCGTCGTGTACATCAGGAAGTCCTGGTTGTTCCGTTTGACAAAGCCATGCCCCTCGTCCTTGCCAACCAAACACCATGTGTTCGGATTCGTAGTCTTTAGCCTGTCTTTGAACGCTGTCGCTTCTAGAATTGGAACCCTCGGATCGTTTTGGCCCGCTACGATGAGCATGGGCTTCGTAATTTCTGAAGCGTGATTAATTGGGGCAATCTTCTCAAGGTATGCCCGCATCCTGGGATCTCTCTCGTCGCCGTACTCCACCCTTCTTAGGTCTCGTCGATAGCCCGAGGTGTGCTCAAGAAAGCTGACAAGATTGGTTATCCCGACAATCGGCATCGACAGGGCGATCCGATCGGCATAAAGGTAGGAAGCCGCATAGGTCATGTTCCCGCCGTAGCTTCCACCGCTCACGAAAACACGTTTTGGGTCAAGCTTGGGTTGAGACTTCAGCCAATCCAGCAAGGATCCGATGTCCTTATAAGAATTCCCCCTCAGAAACCCATTATCGAGCTTCAAGAAGCTCTTCCCGAACCCTGAGGATCCCCGAACGTTGGGCCAGAGCACCGCCATGCCCATCTCGTTGATGTAATAGTTGTATCGTCCAATGAAGTAGGGCCTCCACTCGTCTTCGGGACCGCCGTGGATCTCCACCCAAACCGGCCTCGGCCCTTTGAACTTGGCAGGAGGCATGGTGAGCCATCCGCTCAAGAGCTTCCCGTCGAATGACTTCCACTTCACCAACTTCGGCATTTGAAAGTCGGCCGGGTTCAAACCGCCGGATTCACTGAATGTCCACTGGACTAGCTTCTTGTTCTGGAGGTCATACGAGTAAGCATCGCATCCGCGGTGGTAGTCAAGGGTAAAGCCGAGCTCATCGCCTTTGTCCGCCCAAGCGAGATCCGTGATCACCGCGGGTGGAAGGTTGCCGATCTTTGATCGCGTGCCGTTAGATTTCAGCACGTAAAGGTCGGAGAGACCTTGATTGTTGACGATGAAGGCGGTCTTGGATCGGTCCCTTGAAACGGCGAGGGCTTCCACGTCCCAAGGAATGTCTTTCGTTAGGACTGTGACCTTACCTGACGCCAAATTAAGGCGCTTAAGTTGCTGGAATTCAGCGCCTTCGTCGCTTGTGAAGAGGATGCTCCTGCCACCTCGGCCGAATGCGGCATTGTTGAACGCCACTTGCTTTTTCCCGGGGTTCAGAATGCGGCGTTTGCGTCCGGATTTCATGTCAACCAGCCACAACTGCCCATCATTGGCCGAGATTTGGTTTACGATCAGGGCAGTTGCGTTGTCCTCGGTTACATCGAGGGCCACCCATCCGCCCCCTGCCAACTTGGTAACGAGATGATCGCTCAAAGGATCTTCTGCGTTGACCTCGAACAGGTCCGTATCGTTTCCGGTTCGCCGGGTCGACATGTACAACACGTGCTTGCCGTCGCGCGCTTGAATCTGGTCCGTGTTCCGGGACTTGCCGTCTGTCAAGAGCGTCGAACGGCCGGTGGTCCGGTCATAGCGGTAAAGCTGATAGAACTCGTCCCCGCCCTGGTCCCTTCCAAACACGAGCCAGTTCGGGTTCTTCCGACTGTAAGCCGCCGTTTGAATGGTTTCGGGAAAGAAGGTGAGTTGGTGGCGATCACCGCCTGGCATCGCGGTGGAGTAGACCTGCTCAGTGTTGCCAATCTGGGTGAGAATCAGCATCTCACGCATGCCTGGCCGCCACCCCGCAAAGAAAGCCCTCCGGGACTCTGTGTAACGGCTAACGGAATCCCCGATTGCTGCCGGTATCGGTGGTATTCCTTCTGCGATCAGACTATCTGGGACTGGGATGCTGGTCGAACGATCCTGAGCCCAAGTTAAGTTCAGAAAAAGGAAGAGGCCCCCAGCGGTCAAGATCCTGGTCGACATAGCCATGGTGCAACGTTACCCGTTCGAGGGAGGGCTGTCACGAAGAAGGTTAGTGGGTCAGATTGACCCACTAACCTGCAGGCATGCCACCATCTCATTGCATGAGCACACTTCAAAGGCAGCTCAACTCTTAGAGCCGGGCGGTGGGCCAACAATTTCCATACCGTGCTCGTTGGCCGCTTGCAGAATCTGCTCCATATTAGGCGGCCCGTCGTGGGCAAATAGCTCGGCAGCTTTTTCGAAGAACCCTTCGAACCCGCTTGGCGTTGCGACGACCCAATGTCGGCTTGTCGATTCACCAACGTTACGAAACTGGTGTGGTACATCTTTGGGAAGAAAGACGACGCTTCCAGCCGGAGCCCTCTTCCAGTCTCCCCTGATGTTCACTTCCAACTGCCCGGACTCGACAATGAATATTTCATGATCGATACGGTGGACATGAAGCGGTGGGCCACCCCCTGGAGGGGTCAAGACGAGGGCAATCGTGACAGCATTGCCTGTTTGTTCGCCGACTAGCTTAAACACGCAGGTGTCGCCAAACGCGGTCAGTTCTTTACCCTCACTTGGCAGAATTATCAGAGGATCCATGGGTCAGTCTGGCATATTGCCATAGGCCATGAGATTCCTGAGAACACGTCTCTGGACGTTCAAACCCCCAAGATCCACCGGTACATCGATGAAGTAAAAGGCGGCGTGAATCACGAACTGCCCGGCTTTGCACTAGCCCGTTTCTTTTTGCAGAAGCAAGGGCGCAAGCATCCGTGTCCGACCATCACTCTATCGCGAATATATGTGGGTTAGACAAGTCAACCCCTAAACGACAGAAGCACACGTGCGCTATCCGGCAGCGTACAAGGGCCACTCGCCAGGGATGCCTTTAAGAGTGTGACTGCCCTTTGGGGTGAATCGAAGGTTAGAGCCCATCGTCAGGTCATGGACAGTGCCTGATACCAGTATTTCTCCTTGCCCGGCTTGAGACATGATTCGAGCCGCCATGTGTACTGCGATTCCGCCCAAATCGTCGCCGACCAATTCGCATTCTCCCGTGTGGAGCCCAGCGCGAAGATCAAGGTCCAAGGACTGAACCTTCTTTATCAGTGATATCGCGCAGTGCGTGGCTCTCGCAGGTCCATCGAAGCACGCGAGGGCGCCGTCTCCGGTCGTATTGATAAAACGGCCATTGAATCGTTCGACCTCGGTCCTCGTCGCTCGATAGAAGCTTTCTAGTTCGAGTTTCCAGGCCCTGTCTCCGACTGCCGATGCCCGGTCCGTTGATCCAACCAAGTCGACGAACAAGACCGTGGTCAGAATGCGTTCTGTCTCGACTTTGGGACGGTCCCCGCTCACGAATTCGGCGACCTCGTCGATGACCGCATCCGAGTCGCCAAAGATCGGCAGGTGATCATCACCCTCAAACGACACGAGTCTTGAATCTGGAATCTTACTGGCGGCATAGCGAGCCTGTTCACGGTTGATGATCTGGTCTCCGCTGCGGTGCAGGATGAGGGTCGGAGCCTGAATCGAAGGCAGAGCCGCCGTCAGATCGATTTGCCTCCAAAGTGCGAGGAGCTCGGCAACGGCGCCGGGACTTGCCGCCAATCTTTCAAAGCGCGCCCACCACTTGATGATATTGGGAATTCGAAGCGCGCTTGGAGCTTGGGTGGCAAGGCCTGTTCCCGTGCCGAATGGTTCAATGATCTTGCGGTTGAGATCCTCTCGCTCCTCGTCGGACATTCCAAACGGGAACTCCGTCGTCCTCATCGCCTTTATGATCGGCGAATAAAGGACGAGACCCTTCACTCGTTCCGGGTGGGTCGCTGCGAACAGCATCGCGGGCACGGAGCCTCTTGCGACACCAAAGACAAAAGCACTCTTGCTGCCTGCGGAATCCATCACAGACCGCAGGTCGTCCATTTGAATCTCTAGGTAAGGTGGTTCCTTGCCTCGGTCTGAAAGGCCGATTCCTCGAAGGTCATAGATGATCAATCGGGAAAAGGACGCCAAGCGCTGAAACAGGTGGTTCCATTCCGGAAGCTCCCATGCAACTTCGATGTTGGAAAAGATCCCGGCGCAGAACACAAGGTCGACGGGCCCGTCTCCGACAACCTGATACGCAATGTGAATGTCGCCATTTCTGGCGTATCGCGCCTCCGGCTTTTCAAGCATCTCCACAAGGCTCATTATGAAAGGGCCGATCAGTCAGGCGCCGAAGTGGGGCCACGTCAACGCATTCGGTCGTAATCAAGGGCTGCGTTTTCACCATTGAAAGGACTTCACGTCGTTCCGACCGAGCTTCCTGAGGTTGGGCGGGAGGAGACGGGACATCTTCGACTTCGATGGACCCATCCGTGGCTAAAACCGCGGGAAATTTGAGCCCCGGTGGCTCGAGGTGATCTGAAAATTGTTGGCCACCAAATGCCCTTTGCGCTATCCGTGCTGAACCCGCGGATAAAGAACCCTGGCGGCGTGCCCCCCAACGAGCGCCCAGCCGGGCAATTACTAAACTGACCGCGAGCGCAAGTTGGCACTCAACTCTGGATGCGGCGCGAGCGGGCTTTGCAGGACTCCGTATACTTGGACCAACCTATGCCGCACATCATTCTTGAATATTCGAGCAACCTTGGCGATGACCGCGCCGTCACCAGACTTCTCGATAATCTCCACGGTGCACTCGGCGACACGGAGAGCTTTGAGTCCGATCGCATCAAGAGTCGGAGCTTAAGGTGCGAAACGTATTATGTTGGCCGGGATCGCCGCGGATTCATCCATGCCACCGTCCTCTTTTCACCTGGGCGACCAGATGGGCTAAGGCAGGATCTCGCTCGCCGACTGCTTGAGATCATGATGAGCGACGCGACGCTCGGTGCTTCCGACATTGCCAAGAGCGTCGAGATCCGACAGTTCGAGCCAGGCATGTACATTACGGAGCGGGATATCTGAATCGCGTTGACCTCCCTGAAGATTGATCGTAACTCGAAGGGCATGACTTATCACCTGGGGCCAATGCGGCTCTGGCTATGTCCAATGGACTGCCATGTCTCCCGACATCACCTGCATAAAGTTCAGTTGAGCGTCGTGGTAGAACGTGTGCTTCGCGGCAGCGATGACAAGCTGATAGATGGGTCGCGAGGTGACTCCGCTCGAACCCTGAAAGGATACGACTCTAACGACATCCGTTCCAATCGAGTCAAGCAGCTCCTGCCCCGCCTCTTCGACATGCTTGACAATGGCATCCCTGTTTCTAAATTCGTCGGGAGCCTGCAGCCACTCCTTGCCGAATTCCCAGGGCCAGGAGCCCGGGTTTTGTTCGCGGCATACCACCGCAAACCGCTGATTGAGCAGGCCAATCTCGTAGGCTATATCATAAGCCGATCGCGAGCCATTCCAACTCCGGCCGAGATTTTCCTCGCTCAGCGCGTTTAGGTCTTGAACAAATTCCTTATTCGCGGTCGCGAAGGACTCGATCGTGTAACTTCTCAGTGCTTCGATTGTCTGGGATGCTGTTGCCGGGCTCATAAGTACATCGTGGCACACACCGCCGGCCGCGAGGGTCGAATGGGCCCTCCCGTCAGCCTTCTGGTCGCCAATTGTGCCGAATCAGATGCATTTGCCCGTGGCACCAGAGGATTCCCGTTCGACTGGGCTTCGCCGCCCAGGGCAGTTCCCTTCCCATGCCGTTCCAAGCTCAATTCCCTGAAAGAGAGTGGTACTCCGTTGTGGATGCGGTCAGAACCTTCATGAGCATCGCCCGATTAGAGCGCAGAATGTCGGCTACCGACAGTTGTGAACTTGACCAGATCGAAGACTTTAACGACCATCACGTTCGACCCTCTTGCGTTCTTGCAGCAAACGATGAGTGGAACATCCGGCAAATACTCCGTAGATGATCCCAAACGCAATCTGGATAAGGGCCAACGCCTTCCAAACTACGAATCCGTCGGGTGCTCGAGCAATCAAGCCGAAACCTTCAAGCAAGCTTAAGGCAGATACGAGCAGTGAAAGCGCAGCAAAGAAGATAGCGGAGGTCTTCACATCCTCGGCGCGGTTCAGGCGTGCTCGGGCAAAGAGACCAGCCGCGATCGAGCCGATCAATAGAAACAGTTGTAATACCAGCAGAAAGATGAAAGCGGAGACTATTATTTCCATCTAAAAACCTTTTTCCGAGCCGTCAGCCCGCCTATCTGTCAGGCGAAGCGCCCGTGGGCAGGTATACGCAAACCAAAGCGCTACCACGAAGACTAAGACAGCACCGACGAAGCCGAACATAACGAACGCTTCGATTTGAGTCATCGCTGCAAATAAGCATGCCAATACTGCCCAAAGCGTCACAATCGACAGTGACTTTTGCCGGCTTGCCGCTAGAGCCAATGCTTTACGGCGCATAATGACCGAAGCGATCAATAGCAACAGCTGAAGCCCAACGAATGGAATAAAGTTAACAGCGGCTTCCATCTCACGTCCCAGTCTAACGCGTTTGACCTCCACTGGCTAGGCATTCAGTTACAGGAAAGGCATTTCTCTCACCCGAGGTAAAGCGCACTCGGTCGGATCGGTCCCTCCTCAGCCCAAGTGGACGGAGTTGATAAATAGGCAATGAATACTCAAACGAGACAGTGTAGGGTTCTGCTTTGGGGCTTCCTGGGTCTTCTCATTGCAACGGTCACGCTTGGGCTCTTCGGGTTCCTTTGGGTTATCGTTCTCGTTGGCCCGTACACTGCTTGGATCTACCTTGGAGGGCACAAAGCCGCAGCAATCGGTTGCACAATTGGCGGGGCCATTGGCCTTGGATTGATTTATCTCGGCATAAAGCTCCTTGGAACGCTACAACTTGGCCCAGGCAGCGAGTCTCTAGTCTTTGTAGTTGGTGCGATCGGTATCGCAACGGGCCTTTTATTCGCGGCGCATATTGCCCGAAGAACTAGAAGTGCAAACGATAGGGATACGGTTAATCCACACTGAAACTTTGCCGTAACGTGAGCCGTGTTCTCAGCAATCTCCACTGCGCATTGGAGTCTGGTGCTCCGGAGGGTCCCGATTCGTCCCTCAAGGACTCGTTTCCCTCCGCTTCCCGATTTCGCCTCCGGCTCATGGCCCTCGCCTTGCTCGGCGGGATCGTTGTTGAACAACGAGGATTTCGGCTGCGCCTCAAGATTCGAACGGTTGAGTCCCGAAGGAGTTCCACGATTGCCTACGGCAAGAGTGGTACTCCGTTGTGGATG
>CAZUCK010000094.1:0-425 GCA_964619505.1 uncultured Fimbriimonas sp.
GGGTTCCCGTCCTGGGTAACAGACCGCGAATTTCTGCGGAACCATGAAACCGTTTAAGTCGTTGAGCAGAATAAGGACGACCAATTGCGAAGTCTGTTTTCGCTTGAAACGGGGGTTCCTCTTGGTCACCTGAAGTCCGTATTGTATTACGAAGGATTTCCAATGAGCGCACATCACGTCATATCCGGTGTTCGGCAAATGGTGGGCGCGGCCAGATGAGCTATCTTGCCAAACCCAAGGTCCACCATCCCTCTCTCAAGCGAAACGCCCTCGGTTTAACGCGTCGCGATTATGAGGGCGTGATCAGCACCCTGTGCGCAGGCTGTGGACATGATTCGATCCCCCCCGCCATTTGGCACCGCGTTTGGGAAGCACTAATTTCACCCCACCAAGGTGGCAAGACACCCGGAGTCATGTTTTCCCCC
>CAZUCK010000094.1:435-8239 GCA_964619505.1 uncultured Fimbriimonas sp.
GGGAACGTATCGGTCACCCGCCGCCATGGTGCACGGGTTTTGGAACCTAGAAATCCACCCCTAAAAGGTGGCAAAGCTTTCGGGAATCGGTTGCTCATCGAAGACCACTGCGTACTTCTTGCGCGAGGCGCATGGCTTCAACAGCGTTCATGGTCGCATGCCTTCGGTCGCAACCGGAGCTGGCGCCGCAAACCGAGACTTGATCATGATCGGCATTTCGGGTGACGGGGACTCCCTTTCAATCGGCCTCGGCCAGTTGTGCCATGGCATTCGCCGCAACTTGAACGTCCTTTATCTCCTTGAGAACAACGGTGTCTATGGACTGACCAAAGGTCAGTTTTCCGCGTCTGCCGACGTGAACTCCATGAGCAAGAAAGGCGAGGCGAACGCGATGGCGCCAATCGACGGCTGCCTGATGGCCCTGACTCTGGGCGCCACATTCGTGGCCCGCAGCTTTTCTGGGGACAAAGATCAGCTCATTCCCATCATCGAGGCGGGCATCATGCATCGAGGATTTGCGTTTGTAGACGTCATTTCGCCCTGCGTAACATTCAATGACCACGAGGGGTCCACGAAGAGCTACGCCTACACTCGAGAGCACATGATCGAATTGGTGCAAACGGATTACGTTCCGATTGCGGAGGAAATCACCACAACCTATGAACCCGGGAGCACGGTTCGCGTGCGGATGCACGACGGCGGTGAGGTACGGCTTCGAAAAGTGGCGGCCGATTATGATCCCACCAATCGCGAAGGCGCGTATGCTCACATTCGCGAGCACCAGGAAAGAGGCGAGGTCGCGACCGGGATCTTGTACGTCTCGGATGATGGGATGGACATGGTGGATCAAAACAATATGGTCGAGACTCCCTTAACCCAAATGCCTTACGAAGATTTGTGCCCTGGAAGCGAGGCCCTAGAGAAACTGCAGGCGCGCTTCCGCTGACGGAACCAGTGGCAGGAGACCCTTTCAAGGGCGCACGTCGAAGACTTCAAGGTCGGACTTGGTCGCCATACATCGCCACGCCCCTTCCAAGAGTTCGTACATTAGTTCGGGGTCAATGCGATCGAGCCATACTAGCACAGCGGGGTAACCGTTGTAGTGAGCCTCGGTAAACACCGCATCGCCGTAGGACTCCAGGATCAACTCCTTGGCCGTCAGGTTTGGGACTCGCACCGCCATGACACTCGGATTGAGGACCCGGGCCCTCCTGGGATCGACCCGCTCCAGCCACGTCCAACAAAGGCCCTTCGGCTTGCCCTTGACTGGCACGTTGAATCCGAAACGGTCGAGAGCTTCCTCAACGTTCGGCAACGCCATGCAATAAGCTCGAATCTGGGCATGCGTGATCATGGGGTCAGCATTCAATTGTATCCGTTGGGCACTCGGTCGTGGCCCCCTGCTCTGCCATCCAAAGGGCACTTCCGCGAGCAAACTGGGATGCGGTCCATGGCCGCGGGAAACGAATTGCGCGCGGGCGGACTCCTTCAACCACACGCGTCTCGCCCTGATGTAACGTCTAGCACTTTGTAACGTCTAGCACCTTGGAGAGTTCGCCGTGCAAATGGCCCCTCGGGCCGACGGCGCATCAACCGCTAACGGGGGATCCAACAATATGAATACATTTCTGCTTGCTTCTTTGCTCGCCTTTGCCGCGCCGACTTCGCAGGGTGCCACTGCGCCCCACCTTCGCCCGATGGCCATCATGCCCGCGGGCGGTGATGCAGTCGGCTCACCGGCCGCGTGCGGCGTGATGGTCATACGACACGCGTCGGGTCCCGAAGTTCGCGTCCCAATCATCGCCGTTCTCCACATGACCTTAAACGGAACCCATCAGTTTTGGGCTGAGGGTTTCAGTGGCAATACAAGCTACATGGTCGTGTGCCAAAATGTGCCGCTCAGCGGCGTGGCTCTGGGCGCCTTGGGCTCCAATGGACCGGCGGCCAGCCTTTCCGTTGAAGACGGCACGGAAGCTTGGGGCAACCCCACCTATCCTTTCCGGTACGAAACGTTCACCGGGGGCTTCGGCGATGGGGCGTTCAGCTACTTCGATGGAAGGTCCGTCGGACATTTTCGATTCCAGGCCGCCAAACCCGGCGACAAGAAACCCGACATCACAGTCGACGGCGTGTTCGACTCCCACTGAGATACCTCAACCGCACCGGCAACCGGGACACCCGCGACAAGGGCGCCTCGCGCAAAGCGAGCCGTCCTTGTTGCCCTGGCTTGATCGGGAGGCGCCGGAGCAAGATCGATATCTTGGAAGGGACATGAAAAGTATCTGCACCATCACATTACTGGGCTCTTGCGTGACACGCACTCTTAGACCGCACGTCTTTCGATGGCACCTTCACCCTCGTTAGGAGCCTGATACAAGCGCGGCGCTTTCCGCCTTCGACGGGTAGCGTGGTTCGCTTGGCGCTTCTAATGGAAGTGCAGTTCAACGCTGTCGCAGGTCAATGACACTTGGACCATGACGTTCAAAGCCGGATTGGTCGAAGTCGGCGGTGGCGTCAGAGCGCCGACCGGTGGTGGAGTCCCGCCGGCGCCCTGCAATTGAGACACGACCTGCTGCGCTGCGCCCGTGGGAGCTGTGATCGGCGGGGCGCCTGTCAGGGGCGGGAGTTTGTCGCTGATCGGGGTCGGAGACCCAGGAACCAAGGCCCTCATCCGTGGGTTGACAAAAGTCACATCGACGAAGGAAGTGCCGTCCGAATGCATGATCGTAAGGGTTGCGCTCGTCGGATTTGCGGCGGCCAACTTGCTGGCAAGCAAGGTCGGCATCTTAAGACCTTGGATGCGATCCTTCCGGAGAGTCACAAAGTAGGCACCTTTTCGCTCCGTCTTGCCAGAAGGTATCAGCGCGTTAGGCAAGAGCATCATGGAGGAGATGTCGGTGATGGTCGATGTGTCGAAACCAGGCACCGAGAAGGTGAACTTGCTCTGGCTCCATGGCTTCATATTGGGGAGCCAGGGACCCCTATGGTTTTGGGTGGCGTCGACGGTCAACGCTTGGGCGACGTTGTGAAGGTCGGCGTTCGTCAGGTGGACCATGTCCGAAACGAGGGTGACCGTCATGCCAGTTGCAACCTGAGAACCCTTGCTCAAGGCAGGCAGGTCGAGTTCAGCGATCTGGGGATGGCTGAGACGGATCGTATCAAAAACGGTGGACTCTCCGCCGGCGTTGGCGATGCAGGCATCGGAGAGAAATCCGTATGTCTTGAGCTTCTGCGGAACCGTGGCTGTCAGCTTGTTCAGATTGGCTTGGGCGACGCTAAGGTCCGCCCCGGCCTGGGCCAGTCTTGCTTTGAGCGCGCCGACGTTTTGGTTCGGCTTGACATCATCGCCCTTTGGGAGCCTCAACTGGTTTTGCAGGCTCCGGATCAGGCTCTGGAGGTTGCTCACGGTGGTCTGGGCGTCCGTCAATTGCTTCTGTAGCGAAGCGGAAGGGATTCCGAAGTCGGTGATCCAGCTGTAAAACGGCGAGTTCATCGTGTCCCAGGCGACCATCGTGAACGGATTGGGTACGTACATACGTTCCCCGCTGGGGCCGCCGTATACGGCTTGTTGCAGCGTGATTGGGTGCGGGTTGTGTCCACCCGTCAAGCTCGCGGGAAACCCCGCGAAGGTGCTCTTGAAGACGTCCACGGCGGCGGGGACGCTGTGCCCAGGGACGACGTTAAGGAGCAGCGCATATTTGCTCGAATCAGCTCGATCGATCATCGGCTGGGTCCGGGCGACGTTCGCCCTCACGGGATGCGTCGAGACGGCGGTTGACGAAACCATCGGCCCTGTGGCGACGACGGCGAGCATGGTCGGAATGGTAAGTGTCAGCATGGCCCTCAAGATAATTTATCACAGGTGCAGACGCTGCAACCGCTTGTCCGATACCAAGTTTGGAGTCGATCGCCGACCATCCGCCACTTGCTCGGATGTATCGGCTTAAAGCGGAATGCCCGTGTATGGGATGCTTGGCCTGGCGTTCATCAAACGAATGCCTCAAGGGGATTCCGTAATGCTTGCCGGTTTAGATTTGCAAAATTCGTGGCTGCCGCACTAGGATTCGAACCTAGGACCCGCTGATTAACAGTCAGCTGCTCTACCGCTGAGCTATGCGGCAACGTAACGGGGGAAAGGATACCTTTCCAGAGGCGCCGGGCGCAAAGGTGGAAAGCGCTACTCCACCAAGGCTGCCGTCGAGCTTTGCGCAAGCATCCGCTTGACTGCGGCGCCCACGAGCCCTTTGAACAGGGGGTGTGGTCGGTTTGGGCGGGATTTGAACTCGGGGTGCGCTTGCGTTGCGATGAAGAATGGGTGCGATGGGAGCTCGATCATTTCAACCAAGCGATAATCCGGCGAAACGCCGGACATCACCATGCCGAGTTCGGTCAGTTTCTCACGGAAGTCGTTGTTCACTTCGTAGCGATGTCGATGTCGTTCCGTGATCCGAGAAGAGCCGTACAGTGACGCGGCCAGGGTGCCGTTGACCAAATTGCATGGGTAGGACCCAAGCCGCATCGTCGCCCCTTTGTCCTTCACGCCTTTTTGCTCCGGAAGAAGGTGCACCACAGGATAGGCCGGTGCATCGATGATTTCTTCCGAATTCGCCCCTTCTAGGCCGCACACGTTTCTGGCGTATTCAATGACCGCCATCTGAAGTCCAAAACAGATTCCAAGAAACGGCAGTTTCTCCTCGCGGGCGAATCGGATGGCTTCGACTTTGCCCTCTACGCCCCGCGCTCCAAAGCCAGGCGCCACCACGAGCGCATCCACATCCAAAAGAAAATCTTCCACGGGCTTGCCGTTTTCCAAACTGTCGCTCTCGATCCATTTGATCTCGATGCTGGAATCGTGGGGAATGCCGCCGTGAATGAGCGCTTCGGCGATGGACTTATAGGCGTCACCGTTACTCGTGTACTTGCCCACGACCGCGATCTTGACGCGATGTTTGGGTGCCTTAAGGGTTCCCACCAAATCTTGCCACTCGGCCAGATTTGCGGGGCGCGATTCAAGGTTCAAACGCTCCAAGACGAAGTCGCCGAGACCGGCCGCTTCGTATTTGAGCGGCACCTCGTAGATGGTTGCCACATTCAGCGATTCGACGACGGCCTGAGGTTTCACGCCGCAAAAAAGAGAGATCTTCTCGCGCACGTCGTCTTCGAGTGGAACGTCGCTTCGACAAATCAACACATCCGGAGAGATGCCAATTTCGCGCAGCTTGTAGACGGAGTGCTGAGTCGGCTTGGTCTTCACCTCGCCCCACGGCCCCACCTGGGGAACAAGAGTGACGTGCACATACATCGTGTTCTCCGCTCCGACGTCACCGCGCATTTGGCGGATGGCCTCCAGGAAGGGCAGGCTCTCGATGTCGCCCACCGTGCCGCCGATTTCCGCGATGACGACGTCCGCTTCCTGCTCTTTGGCCAGGGCGATGATGCCGCGCTTGATTTCGTTGGTGACGTGGGGGATGACCTGAACGGTGGCGCCGAGGTAATCGCCGTGCCGCTCAGCGGCGATGACGCTGGAGTAGACCTTGCCGGTCGTGATGCTGGATCCACCCGTACAGTTCACGTCCATAAACCGCTCGTAGTGCCCTAAATCAAGGTCTGTTTCTGCGCCATCTTCAGTCACGAACACCTCGCCGTGCTGGAAAGGGTTCATCGTTCCGGCGTCCACGTTGATGTAGGGGTCGAGCTTAAGGGGGGCGACGGTGTAGCCTCGATTCCTGAGGAGCCGACCGAGGCTGGCGGTGGCGATTCCTTTGCCAATGGAACTCACTACGCCGCCGGTCACAAAGATGTATTTGGTCATGCTTCCTCGCCTCACACGGGACGATCTGAGCGAACAGACGCCCGGGCAGGCGCAATCGCACCAGACAAAAACCGTGTGGGGGTTTTAGAGATTATACAGCCAAGCGGTGCGGTTTAGAGCACCCGGTTTTGCTGATCCCATCAATCCTCCGAGCATGCGAACAGGCGCAGCCTGAGTCGCACCTGCGCCAAACCGGTAACCTGAGAATGATGGCTTTCGAGCTTTCCTACGCCGAAAATGGCAGCAGTGAACAGACGCTGAGTCTATATCTTGCGGCAGACACCGGGGTGCCGCTCTTAGTCTTTGTCCACGGCGGCGCATGGATTTCTGGGGAGAAAGGCGAGCACGCGGAAATGGCAAAGCGGTTTGCCGAAGACGGCATTTCAGTCGCCCTAGTGAACTATCGTTTATCGACGGATCCGACTGTGAGGAGCCCCTCCCATGCCCAGGATGTCGCAGCAGCCTATGCTTGGCTGGTCGAGAACGCCGGAGTTTATGGCTGCCAACCATCGAAAATCTTCGTGATGGGTCATTCTGCGGGCGCTCACAACGCCGGCATAATTGCCACATCGGACGAATTGGTCCGAGCAGGTGTGCCACCTCAGGCGTTTCCAAGGGGCTTTATCGGCCTGGAGGGAATTTATGACATTCCGACCTTGATCAAAGTGTGGCCCGGATACCGCGATTGGTTCATCGAGAGGGCCTTTGGTGTGGAGGAAGCGTGGTCGATAGGCTCGCCGACGAGACGTGATGTTCTGATCAAGTCGCCGTGGCTCGTCATTCACTCCGCCGAGGACGAGCTTGTCGACCTTGAGCAATCACGAGACTTTGCCAAACACTTGGCCAACCAGGGCGTCAATGTAAGGTTGAACGATGGCGTGCCGGGCAAGCACGACGAAGTGATCCTGACTCTGGGGCAAACCGCAAACCCGGTCGCCGCTGAGATTCAGAACTTCATCCACGAGCTCTCGTAGCCCAAACGCGAACGGTGTGGCGGTCGCCATGCATTCCTGATGACCATGATTTCACTTCCAAGCCGTCAAGCACGGATTTCAGGTCATCACCTATGGCTCGACGCGCTTCCTTTGGCCTGCCCAAAGAACCGCGATGTCGTTGGCTGAACGATTCTATGAGGATGGTCCCTCCTGGTGACAGGAGATGGAGAGCACGCGAAACCAAGTTGAGATCATAGTGGAAGAACATTGTAATGATGTCGAATTCGGCACCTAAGGGCGTTAGGTTTTCGTCCAGGTCGCCCTGGACCCAATCGACTCCCATGTTTGGCAAGTATTTTGCCTCCAATTGCCTCGCTCTTTCGAGTGCGTCAGGCAGGTGGTCAACGGCTGTGACCTCCCATCCAAGCGAGGCAAGGTAAACGGCGTCTCGCCCTGTGCCGCACCCCAGATCGAGAGCCCGACCAGGTGGAAGTAGTGGCGCCACTTCTTCCACGAATTCGTTGGGGGACCATAGCCGGCAGCCACCCGACGGACCGTAGGTGAAATCGTCCGTCAGGGCGGCGGGTCGTCCACTTTTCGACAGCCACGGCATCACGAATTCCGCGCCATCGACGTGCGCAACGCGCACGGGAGTGCCTTTCGGTGCAAGTTCAAAGACCCTGTCGGATAGCTCCTCAGCCGCAATCCAGACCGAGGAAGCAATGCTTGGGACTGGTTTGGCCCTTGGGTCGAGGAGGTCTGTGGGGTGCAGGGCGCGCATCTTCACAAGCTCATTTTGAAAGAACGAGGGAGCCCGATGCCTCAAGATTCTGTTGGAAGTTACGGGCAGGTATTTACACCGGTTGATAAGCACCCTTGCCAGGGAAGAAAGTTGTAGGGCCGCGTCGTGGCCCGCAAAAGGACTGGAGTTTCGAATGAAGGGCGACGGAGCCGGCATGCACACCGACCCGACCAATTTGCACGCGAAAATACCCATCATCAAAGGGGATGCGACGGCGGGCGTCCCACTTCCCGACTCTCCCCAAACCATACGATA
>CAZUCK010000095.1:0-8190 GCA_964619505.1 uncultured Fimbriimonas sp.
GGGGTGACCTACGGGGAGCCGGGTCTATTAAGGAAATGAAGAAGACGGCCGGAAACCAGGTGGACGTCGAACTGCGCGAGCCCTCCAGCGCCTTCGGAGATGCCGTCGCCCGGGCCGGTGCGCAAGTGCTGGATGCAGGCGTCGGCAAGTATCGCATTCAAATGCCTGGCACCCCCGATGAAGTACTTGCCCACATCGTGGGCATCGCCGCCAAAAACCAAGCGCAAGTTCGCGGCTTTCAAGTTGCGGAGCGCTCCCTTGAAGACGCCTTTCTTGAAGTGCTTCAGCCCGGCGCTCCCCCACTGATCCAGGGGGTGTCCCGTGGCTAGCTCTCCCATTGCCGACCTCTCCTATCGCAATTACGACGGTCCCATGGAAGCTCCCACCTTTCGATGGTGGGTCGTAGCGAAGATGTCGATTCGGCTCGCCATCAAAAAGAAAGGCTTTTGGATATGGTCATGCCTTTCCGCTTACTGGTATCTCGTTCTCGGCGCGATCTATTACTTCGTCGACGTCCTCGGCCAGCAGTCACCTCAGGCCGGGACGACCAACTTCCTCTTCAACAACACCGTCTGGAAGGACAAGTTTCTCGATGCGTTTTCAATCTCCCAGATGCTCCTGTTCATCGTCGCCCTGCTGATCGGCATCGGCACGATTGCGAATGACAACAGGGCCAACGCACTGCTCGTGTACCTGAGCAAACCATGCACCAAGATCGATTACCTGCTTGGCAAGTGGATGGCCATTTTCCTGCTTCTGCTGGCCGTCACCGCCGTGCCGGCCCTGCTCTTCTTCGGCTACTGCTACATGAGCTTTCGTCAGTACGGGTTCGTCACCCAGGATCCCCTTTTCTTTTGGAAACTCCTGCTGATGCTCCCCCTGCCCGCTGCCCTCCATGCCAGTCTCTGTGTCGGCATCAGTTCATTGTTCAACCAAGGACGCCTGGCGGGAGCCACTTACGCGGCCCTATACTTCCTGACCCTGTCATTCACGAAAGCGATGCAGGTGATCATTTTCATCAACTACATCAATTCCCACCCTCGACGCCATTTGCATGTCTCGGCAAGCCAAGTCTCCAAGGCGCCTGAGATCGTTCAAACCCTGTTCTACGGTTCTGTCGACGGCATCCAAATCGGACTCGCCAAAGTCATCCTCGGAACCAATGGTTCGCCAATGTTTCCCGGCGGCAGCCAGCCACCAACCCCGCACGCCCCGAACGGACTGCTGTTTGCGCTCGTCTACGCCGGCGTCTGCGCCCTTTCTTTGCTTGTCGCCTGGACTCGAATCAAAGCGGTGGAAGTGGTCACCTCATGATCACCTTGAACGGCGTTTCGCGGTGGTATGGCCAGGTCATCGGCCTTAACGATGTGACTTGCCAGATCGGGCCTGGACTCACCGCCCTCCTTGGCATGAACGGAGCGGGCAAGAGCACCATGATGCGCCTGATCACGGGCCAGATCAAACCCACCACGGGGAGCATCCGCGTCTTTGAAAACGAGCCCTTTGCCAACCCAGAGGTTTATCGTCACATCGGCTACTGCCCAGAAATAGACAACTTCTACGAGCATCAGTCCGGCCGCGAGTTCGTCACTTTCTTGGCTAGGCTTTCGGGCTTTGACGCCAAGGAAGCGGCGCAGCGTACAGGGGCTGCCTTGGAGCGCGTTGGCATGGCCGACCGGGCGGATAGGAAAATCGCTGGCTACAGCAAAGGAATGCGACAGCGCATCAAGCTTGCCCAGGCCATGATCCATCAACCGGACATCATCCTTTTGGATGAACCGCTTAACGGCCTGGACCCCGTCGGCAGGCGTCAGTTCATCGATTTACTCGCCGAGCTCGCCGATACAGGCAAAACCATCGTCGTCAGCAGCCACATCCTCTATGAAGTGGAGCAGATGACACGATCGCTGCTTCTCCTTCACAGAGGCAGGCTCCTTGCCACGGGTGATTTGCGCGTTATCCGCTCGCTCATCGACAAGCATCCGCACCAAGTCAGGATCGAAACCAACGAGCCGCGACGCACGGCCGAACTTCTTGCCGCTTTGCCCAACGTCGTGTCGCTTCGATTCACGCCGGGCGGCGAGGCCCTCGAATTGGAAGTCCGTGAGCCTGACTCGTTCTATGACGCGCTTCCCGGTCTGATTCTGGAAAAAGGCCTCAAAGTGCACGGCTTCACAAGCCCCGACAACAATCTTGAATCGGTGTTCAAGTATCTGGTGGACGCATGATCGAGCGCTATCTCGTTGGCCGGGCTCTGAAAGATTTTCTGCGGGCGAAGCGCCTCATCCCTTGGCTGCTGTTGCTGGGCTTCACTTTCGCGCTCGGCGCAATCTGGCGTACGCTCTCACCTGATTCGACGCAAGCGGACCAATATGGCCAAGTCTCGTCAATATTGGTCTTCAGAATGCTCGCTCTCGCCTCTGCCATCTACACAACTGCCATCATCAGCCAAGAGGTCGAGCAAAAGACGATCGTGTACCTCTTAACTCGCCCGGTGTCCCGGGGGACTCTGCTTTTGACTCGCTATTTGGCCTCGGTCGTCGTCGTCGCCGCCATCGGCATCGTCTCCGCTTGGGTGTTGTCCATTGCCGTCTACCACGGCAATGGCCTTGCAAACCCGCTCCTCATAAAGGACATCGAAGCTTTGTGCGTCGGCGCGCTCGCGTATGGGTCGCTGTTCCTCTTCGTAAGTCTTCTTTTCAACCGCTCCATGCTCATTTGCCTGCTCTTCATCTTCGGGTGGGAAACATCGGTGCCGAACATGCCGGGCGAGCTGTACCGACTGTCGGTCTTCAGCTACTTGCAATCCATCGCCGAACACCCTCAGAACCCCGACTTAGGCAAGAACCTGATGTCGTTCGTCAGCGGCACCCTCGGTACCAACGTGGTTTCGAGCGGAACCGCCGTCACTACGATGGTGGTTCTGACGATCGTAGGGATCGTTGCAAGCGCTTGGTGGTTTACGCGGTTTGAATACGTTCCGCGGGAAGACGCGGAGTAAAGCCTACTGGCTGAGCATGTCGCGAAGGCGACGGCGTTGGGCGAGGGTGCGCAACTTCTTGATCGCCTGCACTTCGATCTGCCGTATCCGCTCCCGGGAGAGCTTCATCTCCTTGGCAATGTCTTCGGGTAGCGGCGCTTCCGACCCGTCGAGCCTGAACCGAAGCCGCATGACGCGCTGCTCGCGCTCGTTGAGCTCAAGCATGATTCGGTGCAATTCGTGCATCACTTCTTGGCTGAGCATCAGGGCCTCTGGATCGCTGTTCGCCGTGTCCCGAATGAGGCCACCCAGCGTCATTCCACCCGTGTCGCCGACCGTCATGTCCAAACTCAGTAAGTCTTGCGAACTTTGAAGCAGTGTCAAAAGCTTCTTAGCCGTGATGCCCATTGCGAACGCGAGCTGCTCCGGAGTGGGCTCACATCCCATTTCTCGCGAAAGCCGAAGCCTCTCTCGTTCGACCTTTCGCAGCGATTGGGAAACGTGCGCCGGAAGACGGATGGCCTTGGATTTATTGTCAATGGCCCTACCGATGGCCTGCCTTATCCAGTGCGTCGCGTACGTTGAGAATCTGAATCCTTTCTCTGGGTCAAAACGATCCGAAGCCTGCATCAAACCAATGGCCCCTTCCTGAATCAAATCTTCCAGGGGAATGGAGCGGTTTCGGTAGGTTTTGGCGATGTTGATGACGAGCCGCATGTTCGACTCGATGAGTCGTTGCTTTGCAAACCGGTCGCCACGCTGGACGGCGCGCGTAAGCTCGATCTCCTCTTCAGATGTGAGCAATGGGGCCTGGGTCAACCGGCTTAAGTAGCTCGGTATCCCGTCGTCGAATTCCGTGATTTGCGGATGTGCGCTCATTCCGTCGGCTAGTCATACGACGCTTCTTGAGAAAGCGTTGGCTGTCTTGAGGATGCTATCAGTAAACGAAGTGCAAGCAACGTGCCAATGCCCCTAATTCCGGCCATGGCGTCGACCCTTCAACTATCTTTGACGACCAATTCTCAATTCCGTTCTACGCCATTTTATGCGACTTGAAGAACATTCTTTAGGCACGTGAATTCTACCGAATCTTCACAAGTACGAAGACTAAAAGTTCTCGAAGACTCGTCGAGCGATGGTTGACTTGCAAATGATGGGGGACAATACGGCAAGGCATGAACGAGAGCTCTTTCGTTGAAAGGCGAGAACCGGATTGGAAGCACATCACTCAACTGTGCGATAAAGCCGAGTTTTCACCCACGAATTTGTCGGACGATGAATTGACCGAATTCATCAGGCTCTACCGCAACGTCTCTGCCGATCTTGCCCTTGCCAGAACCCAATCAAGCAACGTGCCCCTCGTGCTCTTCTTAAACGACTTGGTCGGGCGCGCCTACGGCCTGCTCTATCGTAGAAAACGAAACCCGCTCCTCAAGGCACTGGCGGAAGCCGTCGCAACCGCGGCCCAAACCGTTCGACGGCGCAAGTGGTTCATTTTCACCAGTGCTGCACTGTTCGTCGGATCCGGTTTGTTCCTCTACAGCCTTGTTTCCGTTCGATCTGACGTGAGACAGCAAGTCATCGTCGATTCAGGCATGCAAGAAATGTTCAAGCAGTGGACGCAGGGCGACTTGCCAGATCGCAAGGCCACGGAGTCGTTCGCCATGTGGGGCATGTACGCCTCGCACAACCCCCTCGTATCCATTATTTCTGGCTCAATCGCAGCGTCCACCTTCGGAGTCGGCACCGCAGAGATGCTCATTCAGAATGGCCAGATCATCGGGGCTCTTTCCTCCGAAATGTCCAGAGTCCACAAACTGCCCTTCCTCTACGTGTCGATCATGCCCCACGGCGTGCCCGAGATCAGCGGCCTCATCATCTCCGGCGGCGCGGGACTCTGCATGGGTTGGGCTCTGATCAATCCGGGTCGCAAGAAGCGGGGGGAAGCCCTTCTTGATGCGGGTAAAGATGCAATCGTTTTACTGGCGACATCCGTCGGGATGATGCTCATCGCCGCCCCAATCGAAGGCTTTTTTAGCTTCAATCCGCACGTCCCATGGCAGGTGAAACTCACCGTAATCGTCATTGAGGTGATCATCTGGAGTCTGTTCTGGACCGGATTTGGTAAGGAACCCAGCGGGGTCGATGCTACGTGAGTTGGAGACCGACGTAGCGCGCCGAAGTTCACCGGCGCGTGCATGCCGATTGACGGCGACAACGATCCCAGTCGATGAACTGAATCTTAACCGATGGCCAGAGCGAGCACGAGCGTCACAAAATTGTGGACGCCGTGCATCACCATTGACGGCACCAACGAGCTGGTCCGGTACGTCAGGAAGGCCGACATCCCACCAATGGCTGCCAAAGCTGGCCAAGCCGGAATGCCGGTCGGATGGATCATCGCAAAAAGGCAGCTCGAGATGACACCGGCGGCAATTGGACTCTTCAGAACCCGCGCCAGAGCCGGAAGCAGGGTGCCGCGGAAGAGAATTTCTTCAAAGAAGGGCGCCTGAACGGAGGCCACAAACATCACTGCGGCCACCGTCCACGGGCTAGGGCTCTTTAAGATTTGCTCGATCGGGTGTTCGGCAGGGGGCAGCCCCTTGGATATCGCCTGTCCAATCCCCGCTGCCAGCAGGATGATCGGCGCGTTGGCCACTGCCCCCACGAACCCCCAGCCGATGAGCTGAAGAGTATTTCCCCGCCGGAGTCCGATTTCCTGCAAGCCCGTCTCGGGTGGCTGCGAATGAAGCACCGGTCTTCGGAAGATGATCATAACGGCACCGATCAGGATCACGGCGGGAAAGACCAACTGAATGGGAACAGGCATCCCTTTGACACCGGGAATGAGCAGGCTGAGGCCAAGATAGGCCACCAGCGCAGTCGCGGACCTCAGTGCCAGGTTGTCGGCTTGAGCCAAGGTCAGCGAACCTGAGGGTGGTCCTGGCAATGAATGAGAAACTAAGTACGTGTACAAAAAGAAGAGAGCCAGGAGGCCGAGCACGAGTGCGGAAACCACAACGCTGCCCGCAACCATAATGCCAAGAACTTCGCCTCGAGTGATCACCGCTTCACGGGCTCTGGGCATTCCTGCCTTTTGCCGTGCGTGTGCCAAAGCCATCCGGTCGAGGAACTTCTTGGTGTCCAACGTCTTGGCAATCCTGTCGACATCGACCGGCTTCAAACCTTCATTCGAGTAGATTTCGCCGATCGCTCTTTCTTCACGCGTACCGGAATTTGCAAGAATTTTCACGTCATCACGGCTGACGCGGTCGGCCTGCTCATAGCGCATGACGGCATAAAGCATGGCCGCTTCACGACTCTCGTGTATCTTCGGGGCGACCTCCGAAATGAGGCCGTCAAGCTCCTTCGGGCGACCGCGCTCAGGCACACCGAACATCCGCTGCGCTTCCTTGGTCTTGACGACTCCTTTGAAAACCGTTTCCGTGTGGTTGTACTCAGCGTCTGGCTTTTGATCCCTCGAAAGGTAACTGTTAAGTTGCACCACGAAAATCATCGACAGCAATAAGACAAGCAGTATCCAGCCCATCATGTTGCGGGGTTGGACCGTCGGGGCTGTGAGCGGTGATGGCTGTGACTCGAACTCAGACACTCAACGTTTCCTTTGGGTTGTAATTGGGACCCGGTACGTCTTACCCGCTTTCCACGATCACCTCGTGAGTACACTGCCCTAATGCGTTTGACGCACATGGTTTCCTGCGCGGGTTGAGCGACTAAGTTGGGCCCAGCCCAACTGACGGAGGTTCTCCGTCAACTGCCAGCTTCGACCAACCCAAACCTGCTCGTTGGCTTTGAAACATCGGACGACGCGGGCGTCTTCAAGCTGTCTGACACTCTGGCCCTTGTCCAAACGGTGGATTTTTTCACTCCCATCGTTGATGACCCGTACGCATATGGCTCCATTGCAGCGGCGAACTCCCTGAGCGACGTTTATGCCATGGGGGGCCAACCGCTGACGGTCCTCAACATCGCATGCTTTGATCCCGCGGCTGCCCCCTCCGAAGTTTGGGCAGCGGTTTTTAGGGGCATTCACGATAAGGTTCATGAATCCGGCGCAGTCATCGTTGGTGGGCATACGGTGGATGATAAAGAACCTAAATTCGGCATGTCCGTGACGGGAACAGTGAACCCCACGCAAATGTTCGCCAACACCAACGCTCAGCCCGGCGATCACATCTACCTCTCTAAACCCCTTGGCACCGGCATCGTCGCCACCGCAGCGAAATTCGACGGATGCCCGCCCGAACTTCTTCAACAAGCGACGTCAAGCATGGCTAAGCTGAATCGTGAAGCAGCCCAATGTGGATTGGAAGCCGGGGTGAGGTGCGCCACGGATGTAACTGGATTCGGGCTGGCGGGGCACCTGTTCAACGTGGCCCGCGCATCGAACGTTGCAATAGAGATCGAATGCAACGCCCTTCCAATGTTTAAAGGTTTGGAGGCGCTGGTCAATGCGGGCATGGTCACGAGTGGTGGAACTAGAAACCAAGATTTCTTGGGCGAGCATTTGGCCTTCGAGGCGAGCGTCCCCGAATGGTTGCGCGCCTTGGTAGTCGATCCTCAAACGAGCGGCGGCTTGGCGCTGTTCTCCAAGTTGCCCATCGAGGGGATGCCCAAAATTGGCCGAGTGCTGGCAGGCTCCCCCTCCGTTAAGTTCCTGTAAGGCGAGCAGTCCCTTAACGCAATCACAGCCGTCTCACAGACTGTTCTAAGGTGTTGGCTCCAAACTTGTAATCGAGGTGTCATTGAAAACTCCGTGGGACAATAAAACAGTGAAAGGACTGAAAGCATTGCTATTGCTTTCCGCTTGGACCATTGCGCCGAACAGCCAAGCGTCCACGGGACCACACATGTTCGTTTCAGTTCCGATTTTCGCAGTGCTGACCCCGACCTTGTATCTCCAATTGCATCTAACACAGGTTCAGTTCGACCGCATCGCGTTGTTGCAAACCCAAACCCTTCTGCAACTCGCAAACATCCGGGACAAAGACGATCCCTCCAATATACCAGCCTTGGCGGAACGCTGGCGGGCAAGATCGATCCCATGCTTTGAGACAAGCGCTCCGGTCTCGCTGTCCTCGCGTTGCGGATCGAGCACGCAGACCATCAAGGTTGCGCTGTTCATGCGCCCATCGTCGCGCGAGGCAAGCTTGCTCAACAACGTCGCGGCCGTTATGCCACCCGAGCAG
>CAZUCK010000096.1:0-7729 GCA_964619505.1 uncultured Fimbriimonas sp.
TACGAGATCAACGTGCGAGCCGAGAAAGAGATTTGCGAAATCAAGGAGATGTTGCACAAGCTGCTTGAGGCGCATGACCTCTCACTTCCACCGTCAACTTGAAGCACTCACGAAGGCCCTGCTCAGCGTGGAGCGCCCCAAAAAACGAAATAGAAAACCAGCGCCCCAGCCGTGAGAATGTAGATGGCCGCGGCGATCTGAAACCGCATCGTGAAATCGTAGCTCTCGGGTGCTTTCTTCTTGTTAAACATACTTCTGCCTAAGATTGCCCCGAAGAGGGGCTGTTCGCTTAGTTTGTCACAGCCGGGTCACTGCGCGCGCGGGTTTCGCGAGGCGACATCAGTTGCCCCTTTGGGACGGCATTCGGGGTGCTCAGGCGATTTCGGGGTCCGGAATTCTTGGGAATCTCGCCCGCCTGGGATCGGACACGAATTCTTCCCGCCCCTCAAGAACCGCTTGGAGACGAACTGAAGTGTGCCGGATAAGTTCTGATTCATCGTCGAGCACGGAAACGATTTTCCATGCGCCCACTCGTCGGCACTGATCCTTGACCCTGGCAAGTTCGGCGGATGCCCTGCGATCGAGAGCCTTGGCTCTCGAATAGTCGAGGAGGATGTGATAGGGTTGGCCTTCAAAGTTTCGGACGGTTTCCAAAAGGTCGTCGCCGAATACACCAATCTCTTCGGCCGTGACGTGTCCGCCAAGGCTCGCCTCGACCATTGCCTCATCTTCAAACCGGGTTACGAGATACATAATGCCAGCCGTAATACCAACCGCGACCGAAGCTCACCCCATTGTTTCTTTCCGTGTCTTGAGGCAACGCTCCAACTGAATTCGAATGGGAGCGGGAATTTCCGCAATAATGCGGTGCCGCTCGGAACACTGAGCCTCGATCCACTTATCGGTCTTTGCGCATGGAGCATGAGAGACAAAATGCCTCGTGTGCCAACATTTGAAATCTCTTAGCAGTCTCTGCCCGGTTGATGCAATCCCGTGGAGGCGAATACGGCAAGATTTGTGAGAGCGAGTTCCTCGCTGCAGCGTAGACCATTCGGGAAACGAGACCATGGAAAGACTGCCTGATTTCGACGCACTTTGGGATTTCGCCAAGCCCGCTGATGTGGAAGCCAAACTGCTTGACCTTTTGCCTGCCTGCACCGGGCACAACGATCTGGAATACAGGGTTGAACTGTTGACGCAGATTGCCCGCACACAAGGTTTGCAGCGCCGATTCGACGACGCGGATAGATCTTTGGACGACGCGGCATTACTCCTGGGCGAACGGCACACAAGGCCCCGTGTCCGGCTCGTGATGGAGCGTGGCAGGGTGCTAAATTCTTCTGGCCGAAAGGACGAGGCGAAACCCCTGTTTGTGGAAGCCTGGGACCTAGCCAGGGCTCTGGGGGAGGACGGCCTCGCCGTTGATGCAGCTCATATGGTGGCCATCGCGGAGAAGGGCGTGGCGACCCTACGATGGAACTTGATCGCTCTAGACTTGGCGGAGAGGAGCCTTCAACCGGCGGCAAGGGTATGGCGCAAGTCGCTCCATAACAATCTCGGATGGACCTATCACGACGCAAAAGATTACGACAGGGCCCTAGAACATTTCGAACAATCACGTCTTGGAGCGGAAGAAATTGGTGACGCAGAGAACGAGAGCATCGCCCGATGGTGCATCGCCAGAACCAAGCGTTCGATGGGCCGCTACCAGGAATCTCTGGAGATCCAGCTTGAACTTGAGACGCGACGCGGTGCCACCGGATACGGAGAGGAAGAGATCGGAGAATGCCTTCTGGCATTGGGCCGGGCGGACGAAGCCAAACCTCACTTTAAGAACGCTCACGAATTGCTTGCCCCCGACATTTGGTTGCAGGCTAACGAGCCGGATCGACTGAATCGGCTGCTGTCGTTGTCCGGTTCAGAATGAACTGGGCAATGTGTTGAGGATGTGCACGCTCCCAGGCGTTTGAGACGTTTAAACTTCTAGACATGGGCACGCTGGCCACTTTGGCTTTACTTGGAGCATTCGTTTCGGCGGATACACCGCCGAAACCCCAACGGGAATTCCGCGCCGTATGGGTGGCGACCGTCGACAACATTGATTGGCCCTCAAAGCGCGACCTTTCCACAGACGCTGCCCGGATGGAACTCGTGGCTCTGCTAGACAAGGCTGCCAGCCTGCATATGAACGCGGTGATTTTGCAGGTCAGGCCCATGGCCGATGCCCTTTATGATTCAAAGCTTGAGCCGTGGTCGGAATTCCTGACTGGAGCCCAGGGCGCGGCTCCAAAACCGTCTTGGGACCCCCTTCGTTTTGCCGTGGCTGAATCTCACCGCAGGGGGATGGAGTTGCATGCCTGGTTCAATCCGTTTCGTGCCTGGCACCCCGCCGCGAAATCACCGCCCGCGAAGAACCACGTGTCCATCCAACAGCCTGGATGGGTGAAGACTTACGGAGAATTTCGATGGCTGGACCCGGGTGATCCGAAAGCGCGGACCTATTCTCTGAAAGTGATGCAGGACGTCGTCGATCGATACGATATCGACGGGCTCCATATCGACGATTACTTCTATCCGTATCCCATTAAGGGGCAAGACTTCCCGGACGATCACAGCTATGAGACCTACAGATCGGGCGGGGGGAGTCTGGGACGCGCCGATTGGCGAAGAGCCAACGTGGACCACTTCGTACGGGCCATGTATCAAATGGTGAAAAAGGCAAAACCATGGGTCAAAGTCGGCATCAGCCCTTTCGGCATCTACCGACCAGGAATTCCCGAAGGGATTCAGTCGGGCGTGGACCAATATGACGGCCTCTACGCAGACGCGCGCAAGTGGCTGGGCGAGGGGTGGTGCGACTATTTCACGCCCCAACTCTACTGGAAGGTAGGTGCGCCGCATCAGGCTTACCACACCCTTCTGCAATGGTGGCAAAGCCAGAATGTCAAAGGGCGACAAATGTGGCCGGGGAACTTTGCAAGCCAACTTGAGAGCCCGTCAGGCTGGCCCGCCAGCGAATTGCTGGATCAAATTGACATCACCCGAAAACAATCTGGAGTCAGCGGCAACGTGTTCTTCAGCATGAAACCGTTTCTACAGGACTCCAAAGGCATCGATGAAACGCTGTTGAGCGGTCCCTACAAGGACTCAGCACTTGTTCCTGAATGCCCATGGCTCGGAGGGACCCCGCCTGCGAAGCCAACTTTGGAAAATGTTCGCTTGGCCGCCTGGTGGAAGGCCACCGTGAAAGCTCCTAAGAACGTCCAGACCCTTGCCGTTTGGTCACGCTATGGCAGCAAGTGGACCTTTAAGACCACAGGGGTGGCGGATGAGATTTACTGCGACGCGGGCAAAGACGGAGTCGAGGTAGATGAGGTCGCAGTGGCGGGCATTGACCGGTTTGGTGCCGTAGGCGATTACGCGATATGGATTCCGAACTAAGCCTGAGCTTCCCGACTGAAGTCCGGCAGTTCGGTCTCCACGCGTCTCACATGCGGATTCAACATCAGAACCACCGCTGTGATCATTGAGCCTGCACCAGCGAGCAGGAAAATGAGCCGAATTCCTGCGCCCTCCCCGGTGCCGATCAAGAGACCAAAAGTGCCAGCCAAAGCCCCTCCTGGCATCATTCCGGGTGTGAAGACCTTATCTGCCAGCGGACCAGCGAGCATAAAGCTCAGCGGTGTCATTCCGGCGGCAATCATTCGGCGGATCGCAAAGACCCGTCCTTGAACGTCCGGGGCCACCTTGCTTTGCCATATTGCCTGGCTCGAGGTGCCGCCAATGGGACCCCAAAATACGGCCAGGAAAATGAGGGCGCCAAAGAGAATGGGATTGGGGGGCAACACCATGCACATCAAGGCGATTGCTGAGCCCGTTCCCGCCAGCATGATTCCGCGCACGCGTTTCTTGAACCCCCCCCAAGTCGCCATTACGATCGTGCCCGAGATCATCCCCAACCCTGCACAACCGGAAATGCGTCCAACGAGATCGGCACGATAGAAGGTGAGCAATAGCGGGGTGAACAGGCCGTAGGCAAAGCTTCCGAGGAAATTCGTCAGCATGAAAAAGGAGAGCAGCCCTCGAAGGCCTGCGCGTTCGCGAATATAGTGCCAGCCGTAAGCCACATCGCGCCAGAAGGTGTGATCGTGGTGCTCACCTTCGGATCGCGGTGGCGCCGGAATTCTGATCACCATCAAGACGGCGATGGATACGATGAAGGATGCAACGTCGGCCATGACGAGACCACCCAGACCACCCGCCACGATCACGGCGCCCCCTATGACGGGACCGAGTATGTTCGCAACGGCATCGTTGAATCCGATCATGCTGTTGGCCCGCGCAAGGTTTCGCTTCGCGACGAGGAGGCTGATGACCGCTGAAACCGCGGGCCACGACAAGGTGGCAAAGGTTGCGCCGATGGTCACAAGCGTATAGATGTGCCAGAGCTGAAGCTTGCCCATGAGGACCAGCGTTGCGAGCAACAACGAAGAAAGGCCGGCGCCCGCTTCGCTGACAAGCAGGGCCCTCCGGCGACTCCAGCGATCAACCAGCGCGCCCGCGATAGGCGATACCACGACCGCGGGAAGGCTGTAAGCAAGGAAGAGGAGCGAAAAACTGGTGGCGGAGCCCGTCTTCTGGAAGATCCAGACGCCAATGCCGAATGTGGTCAAAGCATTGCCGATCACCGATACGAAGTGACCCGCCCAAATGGCGAAGAACGTGCGCATGCCGTCGCTTGCACCCGTTTCGGTGGTCTCCTTGTTCGTATCTTCCAGTACCGGTGTTCCCATGGTGTTGAAACGCAAAAAAGGCCCTGTGGCGTTTCGCCACAGGGCCCAAATTCTGTGGCTTTCTTATGCCTCTACGACTTCCGCCCCTACTTCGACCTCTTCTTCAGGCGAAGCCTCTGTCTTCTTGGATTTTGTCTTGACCTCAGGCTCTTCCTTAGCCGGTTCCTCAACCTTGGCGTTGGGGTCATAAACTTCAACCGTAACAATGGCGTCCACGCTGCGATGAAGATCCACCTCGACCCGATGCGAGCCCAGCCGCTTGATCGGCTCAATCAGAGCAATCTGCTTCTTCTCGAGGCTCTCGCCAAGTTGCTTCTTGATCGCGTCTGCCACGTCTTGCGAAGTGATCGCACCAAAAAGCTTTGTGGTGTCCTGACCGACCTTGCCTTCGATGCGGACCGACTTGCCGTGCAATTTCTCACGAATCGCTTCCGCAGCCGTCTTTTCGCCAGCCGTCTTGGCTTCGATTCGGGCGTTTCGCCTTCCGAGAGCCTCGACTTGCTTCTTGTCCGCTAAGATGGCGAGACCGCGCGGGAAAAGGTAGTTGCGGGCAAAGCCGTCGGCGACGCTTACCACGTGCCCTTCTTTGCCAACCTTTGGCACCGTCTGATTCAAAATGACCTTCATCTTCTAATCCTTACTATTTGTGCACGCCGAAGCCTATGGACGGCGCGTTTTGGCGGAATATTCGGTCCACTCCTACCCAGCCATACACACCGTCCCGCAACTCATACTGAGCGCGAAGGTTGAACTGGGAGTTGTTTATGTCGAACAAGTCTCCACGAATGCCCAACTTAGGCGTGAGGCGGTAGTCTACCCCAACTCCCGGCTTGCTGGCGTACACCCCATAACGGTAATCACCCATGGTCGAGAACTGTTTGTTCAGCTGGGCGGTGATCTTGTTGCCTTCGAACGCATCGTAGAGGCCAAGATCGAAGTTGCTGTCAAACATGGGCACTTGAGCGGTCACGTCGGTCCGCCAATAGCCCGGCTTGCTTTGCCTGGTCAGATCCATCGAAAGTTTGATCGGCGGCGCCTTGCTTCCCGGCTTCGAGAAGAACCCGCCTAGTTTCTTCATGACTTCTTTAGCTTCGTCGGCAAGCTGGCCCGCCTTGTCCGCGAGTTCGATCGCCTTCTTGCTGACGACCACTCCGTTGGCCGTCATCTCTTCGGTGTTCGTGGCGATTTTCTTGCCCGTGCCGGTGATGTCTGCCACATTACCCATCGTTGTGTTGAGCGGTTGTCGCAATTTTGGATCGCTGATGAACTTGTCAAGATCTGCCACAAGGGTTCCCGCTTTGGCGGTGGTCGCATTCAGTGAGTGGAGGAGTGCAACCGATTCGCCTTGAAGCTTTCCTTCTTTCATGAGCTTGGCGATCATCTCGGTGCTTACTTGTACGTCTCGCATCGCGAGTGCGGCGCTGTGAATCGCGGAGTCGATCTCTTTGTGGTTGCGGCCAAGGAGCGTCTGTGTTTGGTCGGCCAGGGCACCAAACTTGCCGATGGCGTCGTTGCTCGTCTTCATGAGCGTCTGCATCTGCGCCATGAGTTTGTCATCTTCTAAGAGCTTCCTTGTGGCGTGCAGGGTCAAGGTCAACTCCTTCATTGTGTCCTTAGTTCCTGGGAGCATGGCCTCTAAGGGGTTGGGCCGCGAGCCAAGGATGACGGATCCGGAAGGCAATTCATCTGCGGCCAAGGTGGGGGGAACGATGGAAACAGGCGATGAACTCAGACTGAGGAGGGCAGAGGGCAGGAGAGCAATCGAACCCTTAGGCACAGAAACCGACTCGTCGACGGCCAGGGTCATGCGGGCTATTCGCGGCGTTCGCAGAACCACTTGCTTAACGGAGCCGATCGGTACACCCGCCATGAGGACCTGTGTGCCAGCAAGAATCCCACCTGCGTCTTCGAAGTCGGCGTAATAGGTCTTCGTCTTCTTTGCAAACATCGATTCTCCGACAAGGTAGTACGCGCTCCATAGGAGCACCATGAATGCGATCAACAGCGCCCCAACCTTAGTGGCTCCTTGCATTGTCGTATTCTAGACGGCGGAGCGGTTCCATTATTTGCGGATGAGATTATGTGGCAAGGATTTGGAGGAACCACGCTAAATCATAAGGTGTGCTATAATCCTCGAACACTCTGAAGACAGCAGGCGGCGTAGAGCCTTAATTGGTCGAACTGGACCAACCAGCCGAGGGGCGGAAAGAACGGTTTTAACAGGCGCGAACGCGCCTGAAGCGAACCCGGGACCTCTGCCGCAAGGCACGGGGTCCCGGTCTGCTTTTTCCAGAGTTGAAGGTGCGGAAACAACATATGCCAACAGCAGAAAAAGCACGCACGATCGAGCAAGCCAAGGACTGGTATTCCAGGTCCAAGGGTGTGGTGTTCACGGATTATCGTGGCCTCACAGTCAAGGATATGCAGGCGCTGAGGAGCAATCTCAAGGCCAAGGGCGGAGAGATTCACGTGTTGAAAAACACGCTCTTCCGTGTCGCCGCCGGGGACGATGCCGCCAACCTGCCATTTGAGTATCACAACGGTCCCACAGCCGTCGCGTTCGTTTTTGAGAACGAATCGGAATGTACGAAGGCGATCCTCGATTACGCGAAAGCAAACAAGAATCTCAAAGTTAAGGGCGGATTCTTCTCAGGTAAGGCCTTCGACGCCAAGCAGGTGCAAGCCCTTTCTGAGCTCCCGCCGCGGGATGTCCTCATCGCGCAGGTGATCGGAACGATCGTTGCGCCTCTCACCAACCTTGTGGGCGTCATCGAAGCGCTCTACGCCGACCCGATCCGAACGATTGGAGCGGTGGCGGACAAGGTTGCCGAGTCATCTCCAACACCCAAACCCGCGCCTGCAGCCGCAACGCCGGTCCCCGAAACACCGGTCGCCGCGCCCCCCGACGAACCGGCAACGGTGGCCTCCGACCAACC
>CAZUCK010000097.1:0-7691 GCA_964619505.1 uncultured Fimbriimonas sp.
TTCGTAGGAGCGTAGGAGCTTTTCGAAAGGTTGGTTGAAACTAACTTAAAGGGTTGATGTTGAGGATCGTAACGAATCTCTATATCAACCGTTACCGGCAGAAGCAGCGAGGTCCCTCATTGGGATCTTTGGACGACGAAGCGGCTTTGGAACCGGTGGCAAGCGAGGAAGAGGTTCCGGACCGAGTTTTGTTCGACAATTTGCTTGGAGCGGAGGTTGAAGAAGCGCTCAGCAAAGTGCCGGAAGACTTCAGGATCACCGTGATCTTGGGCGACATAGAAGGTATGAGCTATCAAGAGATAGCGGATGCGACAGGTGTGCCGATCGGAACGGTTCGCTCTCGTCTGGCACGAGGCAGAGCGATGCTCCGAAGGGCACTGGAAGATTTTGCAAAGAAGCAAGGTTATTTGAAGCAAGGTACGAAGAATGATTGACCCCCTGAAAATTCATGCCCTCGCCGATGGCGAAGTTCCGCCGAGCGAGTTGGCCGCCCTTCGCGATGAAGTTTCCGCCTGCGAAGAGAGTTCGAGAGAGCTGCAGGCCATCAAAGACCTCAAAGCCTTGATGTCAAGGGCCACTCCGGTCGAGTGTGAGGACACTTGGAAAGCCTGTACCAAGCGTCTCAACGAGATCGACAAGACGCGCAGAGTTGAGAATACGGTTGGACGCTATGCATGGGGCCTGTGTGGGGCCTTTTTTGTTGCCATCGTGTTTGGCGGATACATGAGCCGCACAGGTTCCAATGGGGTCGTACGCAGCGGCGACGTTCCCAGAATGGTTTCGGGACTGATCCCCTTTTCTTCTTTCAAGAGCAAGACTCCTCAAGACGCTCGGCAGTGGATGAGCGCAAACGCTGCGGACGTTTCGATGCCCAGCAACCGAATTAGAATTCTCGGCGGCGAGATCGGCCAGTCGAATGACGGCCACAAACTTCTTAGGCTCAAGCTGCAGGACAACCGCGGCGACATGGATCTCATCGTGATCTTCGGGGCGGATCAGGTCGACGGATTGAAACAGGTCGACGGGCAATTCCAGCAAGGCGTCATCGACGAGTTGAAGTGTGTGGCGTGGCATAGCAAGGGCCAGGCCATGATCCTCGTTGGGGATCGCAGCGCAGACGAACTGCAGGCGATCGCTTCCGGCTCGGCGGGCTAATCTAGCGACCGGTCACGGACCTCAAAAATTCGTCCAACGCGATGACCGGCTTCTTGTCCTCGAACAGGGCGTCAGGGTTTAGGTTCACCATCGCTTTGTCACGGCGCGTCTTGTCGACCGCCAGTTTGATGTAGTCTTCGCCATCTTTGGCGACTAGGTCCTCGGCGCCAGCGATTTGAAGAAAAGCGAGGCTGTGTCGGCCACGCATGAATTCGCCGGGAAGCGTTACGACGGGCACATGTAAATCCAGGGCTTGCAGGGTCGAGTTGCCACCGCTCCAACCTGGGGGATCCAGCGAGACTTCCGCCAGCTCGACTAGCCGAAGGAAGTCGTAGCCTCCGATCGGCGGCAGCCAGATGGCGTTGATGCCCGCCTTTTCGAAGCGTTCCTTTACGATTCTCGTCACCCCCTGCATTTGCCATTGGAGAAAGAGGATCGGCCTTCCGGTCTCTTCATTGATTCGGCGATAGAGGTAATCCCACTTGGGGTGGCACTTCATGATGTTTTGGCACATCAACATCAGGGGGCCATCGTCCAATCCAAAGTCGGCCTTTGAGAGGGTGGACACTGGAGTTGTCGTTCGATGGTAACAAAGACCGGAATTCGGCAGGCGGATAAGCCGTTCGCGGTAGTGATCATCCGCGTCCGCTGGCTCCATCAAATCTGAGGACAGGTAGTAATCGATCGTATGCATCCCGCTAGTCACGGGGTGACCCCAAGCGGTGCACTGTATCGGGGCCAGCCTCATGGAAGCGAATTGGTAGTTGCGCCCATCCATGCCGATGTCGGTGTATATGAGCACATCCAGGTCAAGATTCTTGATGAAGCGGGCATCCAGGCCCACATTGCCATGAAGGTGATAGTAATGATCGGCCGAATTCTTGAACTTCAGAGACCACTTGTCTTCGCCTTCGAACAGATTGATGACGGTGGTCTCGATGTCCTCTGAGTGGTTCGTCATCCAGCCCCAGGCCCATTTCGATCCGTTCGAATTCCGGATGTTGTGGCTGATGTAGCCGACCTTGATTTTGCCCGGGCGCTTCTTGACCTCCATCGGGGTCGATAAAGAAGGGAATGATTTGGCGGTGATCTGATTGCACAGAAGATCCCCAAATTCGCTCAAGGGTCCGCGGACATCGTTCAGTTGATAGGCAAGACTGAACAACTGCACCCACCGCACGGCGTCGAAGGCTTGTCGCGGATCGAACTTCGACTGAGCAAAGCCACGTATTTCCTTCACAAACCGCTCGCGCCAGGGTTCTATTTCCTCCTCACTTGCATAAGCGGTGGGAGTTGTGATCCTCTTGAGCTTGTAGATGGGATGATCGCCTTGCAGAGCATTCAGAGCCCCTATCGTATCCCCTTTGTTGAAGGCGAGAAAGACGCTGAGTTGCAGATCGCTGCCGTCGATGTTCCCTGTCGGCTCTTGTCCCGGACCATAGACTGGGTAGCTGGGACGGACGTTTCTTGGGACCACCTCTTCCTTTTGTCGGTTGCCGCGCGTCTGGGCGGGCATAAAGGTCGATTTGTTCTCGAAGAAGTCTTGGGCGGCCGTGGCGTGATCCAGGGCGATCTTGAGGGCGCGTCCGAAGTCGTAGAGCTCGCCATCCAGTTCGCTTTGTTTCAGAGCCTCGCTGAGTCCCGAGGTCATACCGATGACGATCTGTCTTTGGGCGCCAAGGCTGGGTATGGCGACTTGCTCCTCTGGGTGTTCTTTCGATTTGATGCAGCGTGCAACGTCGTAGGAATTGGCTGCCCGGCATCCAAGCGGTCTTGCTTCGTAGCATGTGCACTCGTGATTTTCCAGCAGAGGGCATGCGGGACGCGCAAGATAAAGATCCATCCCGAAACGCGGGGCGATTTCGTGTTCGTAAGCATTGAGCCTTCCCTTGAGACGTTCTTTTTGCTCTGCAGTGAAGCGGGTTGCGATGTACTCTGCGACCTGAATGGCCTCGGGAATGGAGGCATGGATCACGCGGTGACAGCAATGATCGCACCCGCGTTTGCAAGCGAGCGGGGCGCTGGTCGCTTGGGCTTTCGTGATTTCTGAGTCGACGATCAGGTCGAGTTTGCGGATGAGGTTCGCCGTTCTTGACGCGGTTCGCTCACGGGAAAACGCGGACTTGGCGAGGGCAAGGCCGGTCTCCAACATGGCTTGTGAAGGATCGATTGGGGACATTTGCAGCGTTGGGGTTTGGGGGAGTTCGGAGTGCAGATAGATTGTAGATTGCGGATACCGGCGATTTCCCCTCCATTGCAGGGCAACGTCGACGTAAGTGGCGGTTTCTCTCGTCGCTCTCCACTCCATGGTGAGCGGCCGCCCTCGATCGGTTTACTTTTCCGAGTCGCCGTTGAATCGCCCGACGTTCCGGCTTTTCGGTGCCCAGACGCCTTAAGATGTGGCGCCTTACTTTAGGTCAAGCCAAGGCTGTCCTCCTCGAATTCAGCGCTTTGAGACGGTGCGAAGGAAATCGTCGAGGGATTCGACAGGCGTTACGTCATCGAATAGGTGATCGACGTTCATTGCTTGCATGGCCGTTTTGCGGCGGGTGGAGTCGGCGGCGAGATCGATGTAATCGTCGGCGTCCTTTGCGATAAGCCCGGGGGCGTTCGCGAGTTGGAGGAACGCCAGGCTGTGGCGGCCGCGCATGAATGGGCCGGGCAGGGTCACGACCGGTACTCCCATGGCGAGCGCCTCGATGGTGGTGTTGCCACCGCTCCACCCGGGCGGATCGAGAGACACTTCTGCCAGACTTAAGAGTCGGAGATAGTCTGGCCGAGGCAGGACAGGCAGCCACTTGGCGTTGACGCCGGCTTTGCGCATCCGGTCCTTGGCGATCTCCGCTTCGCCAGGAATCAGCCACTCGAGAAAGACGACTGGGCGGCCGGTTAATTCGTTGATCCGCTTGTAGAGGAAATCCCACTTCGGGGTGGCTTTTGGAAGGTTCTGGCACATTAGGTAGAGCGGGCCATCATCAAGACCGAAGTCCGCCTTCGATAGGTTGGAAATGGGCGTATGTGAGCGCGCATAACAGAGAGCAGAGTTAGGCAACCTAACGAGTTTCTCCGTGTAATGGGAGTCGGCGTCTGCGGGCTCCATGAGGTCTGAGGAAAGGTAGTAATCGATTGTGGGGAGTCCGCTGGTGACGGGGTGTCCCCATGCTGTGCATTGAATTGGGGCGAGCCTCATGCTCGCGAATTGGTAATTGCGGCCGTCGATGCCTAGGTCGGTGTAGATCAGCACATCCAGGTTTAGGCCCTTGATGAGGCGGGCGTCTTGGGCGACGTTGCCATTCAGGTGGTGGTAGTGGTCTGCCTCTTCCTTGAAGCGAAGTGACACCCGGTCCCCGGGTTCGAACAGGTTGGAGACATAGGTCTCGACCTCCCGGCCGGGGCTCTTTAGCACGCCAAGCGCCCCAATGGCGCCATTAGGATTCCGTCTGTTGCGGCTTATGTATCCGACTTTGAGTTTTCCGGACCGCCACTTTGTGTCGAGGGGCATTGTGAGGCTTGGCAGCGCCTTGGAGGTGATTTGGTCGCACAGCAGCTCCCCAAATTGGCTCAACGGATCCTTCACATCATTCATCTGGTAGGCAAGATGGAATGTTTGAACCCACTTGAGGGCGTCGAATGCCTCACGGGGATCAAATTCAGACTGGGCGAAGTCATGTATCTCCCTAATGAAATGGTCTCGCCAAAATGGAATCTCCGATTCCTCGGCGTAGACGCCGGGGGTTGTGATTCGCTTCAAGCGATAGATGGGGTGTTTGCCGGCCAGAGCTTTGATGGCGGCGCTTGTGTCGCCTCGAACGAATTCGAAGTAGCGACTGACTGCGATGTCGGATGGGTTGATGTTGCCGCTTGGTTCCTCTCCTGGACGGTAGTGCGGGTAGGAGGGAGTTTGGTTGCTCGGCAATTCTTGCGTTGGTCGTTTCCCGAAGACTTGGGCCACAGCGAAGGATTCATCGTTGAGAAAGAAACCGTCCCCTGCCTCGGGGGTTTCGAGGGCGACCTTTAGGGCGCGGGCAAAATCGCAGCGGTTCCTGTCGAGCTTGTTTTGTGACAGCCCCTCACCCAGCCCCATCAGGAGGCCGCCGATGATGCGGCGCTGATCGACGAAAACGGGGATATCGACACCGGCTTCCGGATGCATTTTGTCGCGGATGCAGGCATCGACGTCGTAAGAACTGAGCGATCGGCAGAGGAGTGGGCGAGCCTCATAGACGCAGCATTCTGAGTCGACAAGCAGGGGGCAAGTGGGACGAGCGAGGTGCAGGTCGACCCCAAAGCGCGGGGCGACTTCTTGCTCGTAGGTTTGCAGCCTCTGCTTGAGAGCTTGAATCTCACCGGCAGTGAAGGTGGCGGCAACGTGCTCAGCTGTGCGTAGAACTTCGGGGATGGTGGCGAAGACAACTCGGTGGCAGCAGTGGTCGCATCTCTTTTTGCAGGCAACGGCTTTAGAAACGGTTTGGGCTTTTGCAATTTCGGAGTCGGCAATGAGGTCAAGCTTGCGGATGAGACTCACTGCTTTTTGAGGGCTCCGCTCCCTGAGCCCGGCGCCAGCTAGGGTGCGGGCGGTTTCATGCATGGCTCGGCCGGGATCAGTTGACATGGGTTGTTGGGTTTTTCGGTGTTAGTGGTTAGCGGAGGGCGGCGGTTCGGAAGAATTCGTCGAGGGCTTGGACGGGTTCGAGATCTTCGAAGAGGGCATCGGCCTGCAGGTCCCGCATTGCGTCTTGCCGTCGGCTTGGATTCGTGGCAAGGTCAACGTAATCGGCGGCGTCCTTTGCGATGAGACCGGGGGCGTTGGCGATCTGAAGGAAGGCAAGGCTATGACGGCCACGCATGAAGTCGCCTGGGAGGGTAACCACTGGGGTTCCAAAGCTGAGGGCTTCGAGGGTGGTGTTACCACCGCTCCAGGCGGGGGGATCCAGTGAGACATCGGCCAGCCGCAGCAGGCCAAGGAAGTCATTTCCGCCGAGCCCTGGGACGAAATGGAGGTTCACACCCGCATCCTTCATTCGTTTCCAGACAATGTGTTGGCCACACGGCATGTCCCAATCGAGGAAGACGATGGGTCTGCCCGTCTTTTCGTTGATTGCCCGGTAGAGGTGGTCCCATTTCGGGTGGTACTTCATGGGGTTCTGGCACGAGAGGATGAGCGGGCCGTCATCGAGGCCGAAATCGGCTTTGACTAGGTGGGAGGCGTTGTAGCTGATTTTGGAATAACAAAGGCCCGAGTTGGGTAGGCGCACTAGTTTTTCGCGGTAATGATCTTGTGCGTTGTTGGGTTCCATGAGATTGGAAGACAGGTAGTGGTCGATCGTGGGGAGTCCGCTGGTTATGGGATGGCCCCATGCCGTGCACTGAACTGGGGCAAGGCGCATAGAGGCAAACTGGAAGTTGACGCCTTCCATGCCGATGTCGGTATAGATGAGGACATCGAGATTAAGGCTCTTGATGAATCGAGCATCGCGAGGGACGTTTCCGTGGAGATGGAAGTAGTGGTCGGCGTGGTCTCTGAACTGTTCTGAGATATGGTCTTCTGAAAGGTCCAGATTGAAGGCGTACGTTTCGATGTCGTCTGCGTGGTTTTTGAGCCACCCAAGCGCCCAGCGGCCCCCGTTTGAGTTGCGGAGGTTGACGCTGATGTATCCGACTCTGATCTTTCCTTTACGGCCCGCGGGGTCAATGGTTTGGGATAGATCGGGGAAGACTCTAGCTGTGATCCGGTCGACGAGCATTTGGCCGTATTCGGACATGGCTTCGCGGTCGTTGCGACCCTGGTAAGCGAGGCCATAGACGGGGGTGAAAGCCATGGCGTCGAAGGCTTTGCGGGGATCGAAATCGCTGTCGGCAAAATTTCGAACGGTGTTCAGAAACCGGTTTCGTGAGCTCTCGATTTCCGCTTCGCTTGAATAGCAAAAGGGCACCCTCATCTGCCACATGTCATAGAGTGGGTGGCCGGTTGGGAGGGCGCTGAATGCGGCTTCCAGATCGCCGACGTTTTGTGCGAAATATTCTGCTTCTGCGAGATCGGTGGGTTTGATTTTGCCGGTGGGTTCTTCGCCTGGGGCGTATTCGTGGAAGCTTGTGAGGCGGTTGACAGGGCGCAGATCTGGGTGTGTTTCGCGGGGGGCAGCGGGTCCGAAGCGGTTGTCGCCGGCAAAGAGGCGTTCGAAGGCGTCGGGTTCGTCAAAGGCGAGTTTGATGGCCCGGGCAAAGTCGTAGGGGCTCGCGTCGTTGCCGGATCGATCGAGGCCCTCACACAAGCCAGCGACATGGGCGAACGCCATTTCAAATTGGCCAGGGATGACGGGAATTTGTACCGGTGCGTCAGGGTGGAGTTTGCCGTGCTCGCACGCTTTGGGATCCATAGAGTTTGCGGCTCGACATTGGATGGGTCTTGCTTCGTAGGCCGAGCAGAGGCCCTCAACAAGCAGCGGGCATGGGGTTCTAACGCGTCGCAGCTTTCGGCCGAAGCTGGGGGCGACGGCCCTTTCGGTGGTGGGGGAACGCCGGTCCCCACGGCTATG